>NZ_JBHIOY010000008.1:0-99875 GCF_042195785.1 Bartonella sp. AP58NXGY
TATGTGGTTGGAAAGATGGTCAAGAAACGAAGCACCAAAGATAAAGATCTTACAGAAACAGAACAACAGCTTCTTCACGAGATGATAGAGACGTATCAAGGCTTAAAGATGATGTCACGCTTTATGAAGTGGATTGCCTTCATTCTCTTTATGTTTGTAATAGATTTTTCCCGTTTTGTGGACGCCATAGAGAATAGCTTCTTACATCTTAAAAGATGGATAACAAAAAGTTAGCTATCTTAGAATAGCGACCCTTTGGACCTCTGGTTTTGCTAAAAAACCACCCCGAAAAGAACTCTTGATTCGTAATAATTGAAGAAAATCATAAAAAGATTTGTTAGAATCAGAAGAAAATATTTCTTCTCTAATAGGACTTTTTATATGGTTACATCTTTTGGTAAAATTTTACGGAAACTTCGCATTGATCACTCCGAACGCCTCTTAGATATGGCTAAGAAATTAGACATATCTGTAGCATTTTTATCTTCTGTCGAGATTGGCAAAAAATCTGTTCCTGTAGGACTGGAGGAAAAGATAATTGAACTCTATGCTTTAGATCAAGAGGTAGCAGAAATTTTGAGAAGAGAATCGGATGCTTGTCGCAAAAGTTTTACAATCAAGACTTCTGATCCGTTGAGGCGTAAAACTGTTGGCATGTTTTTTAGAACTTTAAAAGATTTTTCACAAGAGGATTTAGAAGCATTCAAAACATTATTAGAGATGATTAGCGAAGCGCAAAGAAAAGAAAATGCTACTGTTGTAGACAAATGTTAGAAAATCCTATTCCCTAACTTTTATTTACGCATCCCGTACTTTTAAAAAGATATATAAAATCAATAGATTATGTACAGAAAAAAGAAACATGGTACGCCCAAGGGGAATCGAACCCCTGTTTCCGCCGTGAAAGGGCGATGTCCTAACCGCTAGACGATGGGCGCAAACCAATTATGAGGCTTATAGAGAGGATCTTTTTACTTCGCAAGCCCTCTGTGTCATTTTTTTTGAAAAAAGTGTGTTTTCTTGAATAATTTTTGAGAAACTCTTGGTTGGATCATTTTATTTTTTAAGATTTTTTGTAGAAAAAATATAAGAGTATCACGATTAATAGAAAGTTTTGATGTGAGAATCGTCCCAGCGAATGATATTTTTGTTTATTTTCGGTTTGAGGCGTAGGTAAAATGACCAAGACAACATTTTAACAGCATTTTAAATGTGTTTATTTTTTGTATAATTTATTGCTTGTTACTTTATGCTTGCACATGAGAATATTATTTAACTTACTTGAGACAGCTTTTATACAAAAACTTGCACACTTGAGTTTATCATAAAATAAAAAATTGTATATTTTATGAAGTAGAAAGCCAATATTTATTACCAAGGTAACAAATAGTACGAATCATATAAAAGTTTCTTTTGAAGCATAAGCTATAGAATCCTATCAGTTTAATAAAATATACAGAGTCTGTATGACTAGAATAAAAATGATTAAAGCAAGTTTTGCAGAATATATTAAAAATTGTTTTTTTCATCTTTACTTTTATATGGTTGTAAAAAATTTAAAATTAAAAGCTCTTTCATTTGCTTTCTCACGTATTGAGAGGGGTCTTTATTGAAAAATGAAACAGCGTGGGTAAAAGGCTTGATTGAGGTTCTTGCCTTTTCAATTTGTTAGGTTTTCAAAGGGGTGGCAATAAGTTGAGCTAAAATATTCGAATTTTACAAATTTATTCTCCATATTTATAATATCTTGGAATTATAGTACACACACATTAAGTCTTGTTTTTTATTTTAATGTAATGTTCTATTTTGATATATGAGACCGTGGAGACTTTTGCATTAAAGAATTATGGTTCAAAGCTATGTAATGGTAGGAAGGAATGTGGTATTATTTACTGGTCTACTTTATTTTATCTATTCTCCTAACTTATCATATGAAAGAATGTTTTTTGTTTAATATTTGTTGATTTAGAAGAAATGTTGTTGTGTCTTCTACCAATTTTTCAATACTTTTTAACTTTTTGTTAATTGTTTTTTAGAACTTTTTCCATGCTTTGTTGATAGAGTTTAGTTTTTATGAAAAAGTTTTGTTTTTTTAACAAGGCAATTCTTTATGATAACTTGTATTTATCAGTTTCGCAGATTTTTATTCTGAATGAGATATTTTATTAAGGTTCTGAAAAGTTTGAAGAAAATAAATATTTGTATTTTTAGTGATTTTTATTAAAAAATTGTGAATAATTCTATTAGAAAAAATGGAGTGAATAGAGCAGAGTATTTATTTTGTTTTTATGGATGTCAGCATTCTTTGTGTTGATGACATATCATTTAACGATTTTTTCAATGAAGATAAGGATTAGTGGTTAGGGAATGGCAGAAGCTTTAAAAGTTGGCGTTGCGGGACTTGGTACGGTTGGTATTTCAGTTGTTCGAGCTTTATGTGAAAAGGCAAATAGTTTAGCTTGTCAATGTGGGCGATTAATCAAAGTCGTTGCTGTTAGTGCGCGCGATAAAGGCCGTAATCGTGGAATTGATTTGAGTGATATAAGATGGTTTGATTCACCTGTAGAGATGGCTGCCTCTGATGAGATTGACGTTTTTGTAGAGTTAATTGGTGGTGAATTAGATGTGGTGTATACCGCTGTTAAGAGAGCACTAGAGACAGGACATCATGTTGTGACGGCTAATAAAGCTCTTCTTGCTCAACATGGAGTAGAACTGGCTATAATTGCAGAAAAAAAAGGTGTTTTTCTTCATTTTGAAGCAGCCGTTGCAGGAGGAATTCCTGTTATTAAAGCGATGAGGGAATCTCTTTCCGGTAATCATATATCGCGGATTTATGGTATTCTTAATGGGACCTGTAATTATATATTAACACGCATGTTTACGGAAGGTCTTTCATTTAAAGATTGTTTAGCAGATGCTCAGAGACTTGGTTATGCTGAAGCAGATCCAACTTTTGATATTGAGGGAAATGATACGGCCCATAAATTAGCTTTGTTGACAAGCTTGGCATTTGGAACAGCTATTTCGTTAGATAATGTTTATGTTGAAGGAATTCATAATATTTCGCAAATTGATATCAGAGCAGCTGATGAATTGGGGTATCGGATTAAGCTTTTAGGGGTTGCATTAAAAACGGATTCTGGAATAGAGCAACGCGTTCATCCAACAATGGTACCAACATCTTCAATGATTGCGCAGATAAATGGTGTAACCAATGCTCTTTCTATTCAAAGTGATTTATTAGGTGAATTACTGTTTTCTGGTCCTGGTGCTGGAGGAATGGCAACAGCATCAGCTGTTATTGGTGATTTGGCGGATATAGCAAAAGCGCGTTCTGGCTTTCACTATGCACCTGTTTTAAGACGTCCAGCATTAGAACTTACTCCTCATAAAAAAGCACGTATTTCGCATCATGCAGGTGGTTATTTTATTCGTTTAAATGTTCATGATCGTGCTGGTGTTTTTGCTGCAGTTGCAAGGCATATGGCTGATAATCACATTTCATTGGAGTCGATTGTTCAAAGACCTTTTGTAGAAAATCAGATTGAAAAAACGATTATTTTAATTACCCATGAAACAACAGAAGTGAATGTGCGACAAGCACTTACAGAAATTGAAAAAGATGGACATCTTGTTGCAAAATCTCAATTTATTCGTATTGAACGTATGGCGGAGAATTGATAACTTTCTTTAATAATAACAAAAAGGCGAGCTTGAGCGCTTTTATCTCTTGTGAAAAGTTTTTATCTTTGCCAAAGCTTTATAAGGACTAATATTTTTTCTGGTATTCATTCGGTAGGATTTTTCATATGCCCACAACTCAGAAGATTTTAAATGGACTTGATCGTATTTTGACGCTTGAATTGGTACGTGTCACTGAACGTGCTGCAGTTGCTGCTGCACGTTGGCGCGGACGTGGCGATGAAAAGGCGGCGGATCAAGCTGCTGTAGATGCAATGCGGCGGGAACTTAATCAATTGCCTATTGAGGGGACAGTGGTGATTGGCGAAGGTGAGAGGGATGAAGCCCCTATGCTTTATATTGGGGAAAAAGTAGGTATTCAAAATGGATTGGCGATTGATATTGCACTTGATCCACTGGAGGGAACAACACTTTGCGCTAAAAATCTTGCTAATTCTTTGGCTGTGGTTGCAATTGCTGAAAAGGGTAACCTCCTTTATGCTCCTGATGTTTATATGAAAAAAATTGCTATTGGTCCTGGTTATCCAAAGGGAATAGTAGATATAGATGCTTGTCCTAGCGATAATATACGTGCTCTTGCAAAGGCTAAAGGAGTGACCGTTAATCAGATTACTGTTTGTATTATGGATAGACCTCGTCATGAAAAATTGATTGATGAAGTACGAGCGACAGGAGCAGCGATTCGCTTGATTGGTGATGGTGATGTGGCTGCCGTTATTGATACAACTAATCCAGCAGAAACAGGTATTGATATCTATATGGGGATTGGTGGGGCACCAGAGGGTGTTTTAGCATCTGCAGCTTTGCGCTGCATTGGGGGACAGATGCAAGGTCGTTTGCTGCTTGATACAGAAGAAAAAATTGCCCGTGCAGCTAAAATGGGGATTAGCGATCCCAATAAGGCTTATACAATGGAAGAAATGGCAAAGGGTGATGTTTTGTTCGCAGCAACAGGGGTGACAGATGGTAATATGCTTTCTGGCGTTAAATTCACGCCTCGCTACATTCAAACAGAAACTCTCGTAATGCGTTCCCATACGGGAACAGTCCGCAATATTAAAGCACAACATAAAGATTATTCAAAATTTGATTAATGTTTTTGTCGCCAGTAAAAAATAGAGAGATTTTTTTAACGAGCACGTACGCTTCCATGAAGGTAGATATGTATTCATGGAAGCGTTATAAATATGAGAATATCTTATTATTATGAAAGCTGGATAGAATGTACCCAGCCGTTTTTATCTTCTATATCCCCTTTTTGAAGGCCGACCAATTGCGTACGAAGTTGCTTTGTAATTTCTCCAATTGTTTCATTTCCGATAATGATTTCTCCCCCTTTATGTCTAAAACGGCCAATTGATGTGACAACGGCAGCTGTACCACAAGCAAAGACTTCTTTAAGATGTCCACTCTTTGCATCTTCTTGGAGAGATTTAAAAGAATAAGGACGCTCTTCTATCTCTAATCCCATTTGTTTCGCCAATTCTAAGAGTGAATGACGTGTTATTCCTGGAAGGATCGTTCCATTAAGTGGAGGGGTTACGAGTGTATTATTGTCCATAATAAAGCAGACATTCATACCACCAAGTTCTTCAATCCATTTATGTTCAACCATATCGAGAAAGAGCACTTGGCTACAATTGTTTTCAGTTGCATTTTTTTGTGCAAGTAAGCTTGCTGCATAGTTTCCACCACATTTGGCAGCCCCTGTTCCCCCTGGACCGGCTCGACTATAATCTGTTTCAATCCAAACGCTGACAGATTTTTCTTCTCCTTTGAAATAGGATTCGACTGGAGAGGCAATGATACAAAAAAGATATTCTTGAGAAGAGCGAACACCCAAAAAGCTTTCATTGCCAAACATAAATGGACGTATATAGAGGCTAGCATTGGGATGATCGGAAACCCATTTTTGATCAATTTTTACTAATTGATGAACGGCATCTAGAAAAATATTTTTTGGTAATTCTGGCATCGCTAACCGTTGTGCTGACTCTATAAACCGTTGTGCATTGGCATCAGGACGGAAGAGTAAGATGCGCCCATCTTTTGCACGATATGCTTTTAAGCCCTCAAAAATTTCTTGTCCGTAATGCAAAACGGTACTTGCAGGATTAATTTCTAAAGCTTTGTATTGAGAAATAATGGCATTATGCCAGCCTTTGTCTTCAGTCCATTGAATAGTACACATGTGATCTGTAAAAAACTGACCAAAACCGGGACTTTGTAGAATTTTTTCACGTTTTTCTTCTGACAAAGGGGATAGGTGTTTTTCTATTTTAAATAGAAGCGATGATATGGGAGATTTCATAAGAAAAACCTTTTAGTATATTTTATTTTTATTAATAGAAATAAATAATAGGATATTTTGATCACAACTTTATTATTAGCAAAACCTTTATGTCAATGTTTTATTATAGACTTCAGGGTTATGGTCGCTATTGTTGATTTTATTCTTGGATCTTTTTCTCAACTTTATGAAGTAGTCTGGAACCTTTATCTATATTTATCGTTTTTTCAAAATAAGCATCTGAATAATTTCATATATGCGTATTTTCTAGAAATTTAAAAGTAAGGGTATCGAGAAAAGGAATCCACTATGATTGATAAAAATTATCACACATATGAAGAACGTATGGCTGCAGAAAGAAAAGAACGTGAACAGCGTATTTCAATCGCTAAAGGTATTTTTGCTATTCTTCTTGCGCTCGCTATTATCTGGTTTATTTTTGGTTTTTTAGGATCTTTTTTTGCAAAATCTCCTGAACATATTTCGCATTATAATACTCCAGAAACAAGTCACACTGTAACAACGCCCCAAAAAGATTTAAATTCGCCCCCTCCTGTACCTTATACCTATAAGGACACGCAGTGATTTTTTCGTAAACATAATCTTTTAGATAAGGTGAAAATTGATGGAGCTTAAAGTCAGCGCAAATGCATAAGCGAAAAAGATTGAGGGAATTGTAGTTTCTAACGTTTTCGTTAAGTAATGAGCTGGTATTGAAATAAATAATGCAACGGTTATTAAAACCGTTGCATTTATTGTTTTAGCGTGTGATGAAGCAACTTCCACCGGAATTTTTAATGGATTCACAAAGGGTTACGGCTTCATTACGGTTATGTGTTTGGATACGAACACGGTAATAGGTACCTTTTTCTGGTATAAAAGCCGGTTGAATATTTAAAGGACGGGCACCGATAAGGAACCCAAATTTAGATTTCATATTTTTTAAAGAATCTCTAGCCAGCTCATGCGTTGGTTGAGATGCAAGTTGTACGTAATAACTTTCTGAACTTTGTGGTGCAACTCTGTTTGATGAGGTGGGGCGAGATGCAGCCTCTGTTTCGACTTGTGCATTTCTCTCTGCATGAGAAGGAATTGGGATAAATTTTCCTTCAATATTCAGGTTAGAAGTATTTTCAGCTATTATTTTATCAATATTATTGTTGAGATCATGATCACTTTCTTGGTCGTTTCTATTGGAATCATGCGATGAAACGAGGGACGGATCTTGAAGCTCATCAGGAGTTTGAGTAATGGTTTCTTCAGATTGAGCGGCAGATTTGCTCTCTGTTTGATGCGCGGGAGCGAGTGTTACTGTACCATCTTGATTTACAATAACAGTTTGTACTTCTCGTGTGGGAATAGTATGATTGACAGCTTCTGTAACGGAGTCTTCAACATCAGATTCATTTGAAGAAGATGATGAAAAATTTGAAGATGCTTCTGGATTTAACTTCTCTAAATTTTCAGGTTGTTCAGAGTTATCAATGAGAAATTGTTGCGCATTTTCTTGTTTTTCATTTTGTTCAGTTGTTTGTTTATAGATATCTAAATTATGTGCGACATCATTTTTTGTTTCAGTTGTTTCCGATTTGAATTTAAAAGGCGTATTATCAGCGTGGATAATGACTGTTTCTTCATTTTTTTGTGATGACATAAAAAAGTGAGAATAACCAGCAAATCCTATTGCCATTAAAATAAGAAGGAAAATACCTTTGATGACAGTTTTACCAAAAATAAAACTTTTTAAGGGAGGGGGAGCTGATGGATGCGTGAGGATCTCATCTGAGTTTGTGTGGAGTGAATTTTCGCTAAAAGACGGAGAATTGTATCCCATATTGGCAGCAGAAAAATAGTCGGCATTTTGTTCTGTAGAGTTTATATAAACACCTTCTTTTGAATTTTGCATAGTTTGATGAAAAACTTCATTGAAAACCTCATTTTTCTGTTGTTTTTGAGAAAAACTGTCTGTTGGGACATTTCCTACATTGAGTACATCAGCAAATTCTTCTTCTAAACCACCACTTGTTGGTACATCATATTCTGGGGCTTCATACGGGATTTCTGGAACCATAATAGGGCCAGTTTTTTCTACGATTTCCCCTGAAAATTTATAAGTATCAACATTGGGAGGAGGAGTATTTCTGTGCGTATAGTTATGGGCAAAAAAACTATCCGTTTGTTTCGTATCAAGGGAAGCTGATGAGGAAAGAAACTCATCTAAATTATTCTCATTATATGAAATTTCTCTGTTTTGGTTAGAAATATTTCCAGTGTTATTGATGCATTGGGCTTGAGCATCATTATATGTTGAAACTTTTTCGCTATAAGTTTCTTGTTGTGAAGGGGGGGATTCAAAAAAATGGGGATAGTTGATTGTATGATCTTCTTGTACGTCCGCCTTTAAATAAGGCTGTTTGTCAATTTGTGTAGAATCTAAAGGTGGGGAGAAGTCACTTGTTATTTTATTTTTGGTAGTGTTTTGTCTTTCTGACACAAGGTCAGAAGATGAGAAAAATTCATTTTCCTCCATAGAAGAGGTAACATCAGTATAATTTTTTTGTATATCCCGAATTTCTGGCTGTTGTGAGGTTGTTTGTGAAAAACGATTTATTTGTTCAACAGCTTCTGTCATGTCTCTCTTATTTTCGTGTCTTTCAAATTTATCAAAAAAGAAATTTTCTGATTCTGATTGTGAAACAAGATTACTTTTTTCAAAAGAAGGATCAGCATTGGTTGCTGTTGTTTTCTGTTGAGGTAATTGATTCTTTTGGATTGGTAATGGAGAAAGTGCATCTAAAATCTGTTCTTCATCATGACTGGTACGAGGAGAATATTTTTCTTCAGATAAATTATTTTGTTTTAAATCCTTGAAAGAAGCAGTTTGTGCAATATCTAAGGCTGGTGCATTGCTGGTTGCGTGTAAGTTCCATTGCTTTTTTTGATCATCAAATGGTAAATCATGCGTTAAATTATTTTCAAACTCCTCCTCTAAAAAGGACAAATCAAAATCATCATCGTGGGATGATGTTTTGGGGTGGGGTGTTGATTGATCTGTTTGTAGAGAAGATCGTTCATTTTGATTTCCGATTTGTTTATTCGGATTAAAAATGCGCGTAAGTCTTTCTAAAGGATCATGGTGTTCATGATCGTGTTTTGTTTCGTGCAAATTTTTGCGATCGTTATCGCTCATAGCTTTTCTCACATGATGATTTGCACTTACGTGCAATCAATGGTTAATTTTGATTTGTTATATTAAAATTATAAATTTTCCCCCTCTCATGCAAGGATACATGAAAAAGTTTATCAATAAAGTACCTATTGTATGTATTTATAGAACTTTTTCAACGCATTTCTATGGGGGACTCAACTCCTATGATGGTAAGTCCTGATGATAAAATATTGATAACAGCTTGTATCAATCCCAATCTTGCAAAGGATAACTCTTTATCATCAGGTTGAATAAAGCGTAAATTAAGATTTTCACTCCCTTTATTCCAATGGGTGTGAAAGCTGGAAGCCAGGTCATAAAGATAAAACGCTAATCGATGTGGTTCCTTATGAACGACGGCCTGTTCAATGACACGTGGATATTCAGAAAGTTTGCGTATTAACAATATTTCATTGTCATCTGTTAATCGATGAAGATGAGAGGTCAATGTATCATTTGAAAAGCTTTCAATATGAAGCGCTTCTTGTGCTTGACGAAAGACTGAGTGACAACGTGCACTTGCATATTGTACATAAAAGATGGGGTTATCTTTTGATTGTTCTGTTACTTTTGCAAAATCAAAATCAAGAGGCGCTTCACACTTACGGTATAACATCATAAAACGTACAGGATCACGACCAACTTCTTCGACAACATCCCGTAGAGTGACAAATGATCCTGCTCTTTTTGACATGCGGACAGGTTGACCGTTGCGAAAGAGTTTTACCAATTGACATAAGAAAACACTTAATTTGGCTTTATCACCAGAAATCGCTTTTGCCATTGCCTCTAGTCGTTTTACATAGCCCGCATGGTCTGCTCCTAGAATGTAAATCATTTCATCAAAATGACGATTAAATTTATCCCGAAAATAAGCAACATCAGCCGCAAAATAAGTGTAAGAACCGTCAGATTTGATCAAAACACGGTCTTGGTCATCACCGACATTTGTTGAACGAAACAAAGTTTGTTCGCTTGGTTCCCAGTCTTCTGTATTTTGTCCCTTGGGAGGAGGAAGTTTTCCTTTGTAGATATAACCATTTAAAGTAAGATCATTAATCGTGTTACGAATAGCGCGTGCATTGTCTGCATAAAGCATTCGCTCAGAAAAAAAGATATCATGATAGATATTAAGAGCAGCCAAATCTTCACGAATCATGGACATCATTGCATGAATTGCACGTTCTTTCACGAGAGATAAGACTTCATTTTTATCCATCGTGAGGAGTTGGTCACCAAATTCTTGAACAAGCGATTGACCCAATGGTATCAAGTATTCTCCAGGATAGAGCCCTTCTGGAATTTCATTAATCTTTTGCCCAAGAGCTTCACGATAGCGCAACAGCACAGAGCGAGCGAGGACTTCGATTTGTTGACCAGCATCATTGATATAATATTCTTTCGTAATGTTATAGCCAGTAAATTGTAGCAAATTGGAAAGGACATCTCCAACAACGGCTCCGCGGCAGTGTCCTACATGCATTGGCCCTGTTGGATTTGCTGAAACATATTCAACATTGACACGTTTTCCTTGTCCCATTGGGATACGACCATAAGAAGTACCTAATTCAAGCATGGATTTTATAACATCTTGCCAAAATAATTTTGTAAGCTTGATGTTGATAAAACCAGGACCGGCAACATCTATATTTTCGATAGAGGAATCATTTTTAAGAAGTTCTATGATTTTATCTGCAAGTGCACGTGGATTGATTCCAATAGATTTTGCAAGCACCATAGCAGCATTGGTTGATAAATGACCATGGGAGGAATCACGCGGAGGATCAACAGTGATTTTTGATAAATCTAGATCTTCTCCATTTTTTCCTTTTATATCAGATAGTTCAATTGATTTCTTAATTTTTTTTTCGAAGTTTTTAAAGATATTCATATTTAGCTTCCATGATGATGCCAAAAGCCATTAAACGAAATTATCTGTATGGTCAAATAAACGCTGATATTCACGTAGAGCGTAGTGATCCGTCATACCTGAAAGAAAGTCAGCAATCAAACGTGCTAACTCTTGATTTTTTAAGTGCACTGTTTTGCTCTGCCAACTTTCAGGGATTGTATTTGGATTTTCATAATAACAATTGAATAATTTTTGTACAATGCATTTTGCTGCATTGCGACGACTAAGAACTTGTTCATGGTAGTAAAGATTTTTAAATAAAAAGTTTTTTAGTTCTTTTTCATAAACGGTCATTGTCGGTGAAAAGGTGACAATGGTTTGTTTTGCTTGGTGAATATCGTTTATGCTTGTTGGTTTGATTCGTGCTAAATTTTTTTGTGATTGTTTGATAACATCTTCAACCATGGTTGTTATTTGTCTTCGTACAAGTGTGTAACCGCGACGCGCTTGGTCGAGGTGGGGATGCTCATCTGTTATATCTTTTAATATTGCTGCTGTTAGTGAAACATGTTCAAATTGATCAAGTGTTAAAAATTGCGAACGTAGACCATCATCAATATCATGCGCATTGTATGCGATATCATCTGCAATAGCAGCACATTGCGCTTCTAGTCCTGCAAAACAATCAAGTGCAAGGTCTTGTTTCGCATTGTATTGTAAAATATCGATAGGAACCTCCTTATTCTTCGCGTAAGGACCTAAAAGGGGACCATTATGCTTTACAAGTCCTTCGAGGGTTTCCCATGTAAGGTTAAGTCCATCAAAATTTGCATAGCGCTGTTCTAGTTTTGTGACAATGCGTAATGCTTGTGCATTATGGTCAAAGCCGCCATACGGTGTCATGGCTTCATTAAGAGCATCTTCTCCTGCATGGCCAAAGGGTGTGTGTCCAAAGTCGTGAACAAGGGCAATGGCTTCGGCAAGGTCTTCATCAAGACACAGGGCACGGGCTAATGTTCGTGCAATTTGAGAAACCTCTATGGAATGGGTTAGGCGAGTACGATAATGATCGCTTTCATCAGCAATAAACACTTGCGTTTTATGTTTAAGACGTCGAAATGCATTAGAATGGATAATACGATCTCTATCTCGTTGAAAGGGTGAGCGTGTGATACTCATCGTTTCATGGAATAATCTACCACGGCTTGTTTGCGGATGAGCACTGTAGACTGCTCGAGATTGGTAATTGAAGTTGATATTGCCTATATCCATTGCAAGCTATCCATTATCATCTTAAAATTAAGAGTGGTTTATGGCGAATAAACTTCTCTTTAAGTGTGGGATACTCTTTCTTGATGGTTTAATGCAAGGATATATAAAATGAATGTGAAAATTTCAGATGTTGCTGCCAAGAGAATTGCACAAATACTTTTGCGTGATCCCGATAAAATAGCATTACGTATTTCTGTTGAAGGGGGGGGATGTTCTGGTTTTTCTTATAAATATGACTTGGTTTCTGAAATGGGTAAAGATGATCTCGTTCTCAAAAAAGATGGGGCAATTGTATTTATTGATTCACTATCACTCCCTTTCATGGAAGGAGCTGAAATTGATTTTGTTGATGATCTTATGGGACAATCTTTTCAAATTCATAATCCTAATGCTGTTTCAGCGTGTGGTTGTGGTGTAAGTTTTTCAATTTAGAATGGTGCCTTTGTGATATTGTTTCTTGAAAAAAAGATCATGTTGGTCAACAATGTAAAAATGGGTATTCTTATAAAAATAGTGCACCGATATGTGTGGTTATGTGTAGTGCTTCTTTTATTGATTTGGAGCCACTGTGCTTTTTCTGAAGAAGGAGAAGGGCAAGATCAGCAGCAGGAACAATCAAGGAGTTTTATCGCTAAGTCTCAAGAGCAGGAAAAAGAAAATTTAACATCTCAGATACAGCTTATTTTGAATGCTCGATTAACAAATAGTCATCTGGATATTGAGAAAGGGCTTATCTGGCGGGTTTATGCACCTATTTTAGGGGTTGATAATAAATTACCATTAGTGGCAACTTATAAGGGGGGAGGTGCGCGTTTTGATCTAGAACCAGGAAGTTATCTTGTTCATGTTTCATTTGGCCATATGAGTGCTATGCGCCATATTCGTTTAGAAAATGGACAGAGTCTTGTAAAAAACTTTAATCTTGATGCTGGTGGTGTTATTTTAAATGCAACACTGCTCAATGGTGTAATTAATGAAAAAGAACTTCGTTTCACTATCTATGAGGATGAAAAAGAAAATGATGATACGGGGGTGATTTTATCAAATGTTAAACCTCAATCAGTTGTGCGTTTAAAAGCTGGTCGCTATCATATTGCTTCCCATTATGGGGCTATTAATGCGACTGCGCGTTCGGATATTCAAGTAGAAGCTGGTAAAATGACGGAAGTTACTCTTGAGCATCAGGCCGCTCAAATTGTGTTAAAGTTGGTACGACAAGAAGGAGGGGAAGCACTTGCAGATACAAGCTGGTCTCTTGCCAATGATTCTGGTGATATTGTTTATGAAACAGTTGGTGCTTATGTTTCACTCGTGTTAGCGGAGGGGGAGTATATTGCAATTGCTAAAAATAAAGATAAAATTTATCAAAAAGTTTTTTCGGTCGTTTCTGGTCATGATGAAGATATAAACGTGGTGGCGAATGAACAAAATATGCAACGAATTGATGAAGACATGGATTGATCGTTGTTCATGGGGCTTAAGCCATGATGAGAGACGGAGTATGAGTTTTGATTGAAGTTTCAACAGTTGGTGTGTTTTTTGCTGGGGCACTTTCTTTTTTGTCGCCGTGTGTTTTGCCGTTAGTTCCTCCCTATTTGTGTTATATGGCAGGTATTGGTATTGATGATTTTCGTTCAGAAAATCGTGATGAGAAAGTCTTTATACGGTGGGCTTTATTGTCTTCTGTTATTGCTTTTGTTCTTGGGTTTACGACTGTTTTTGTAGCTTTAGGTGCCAGTGCTAGCACAATTGGGAAATTCATCGGTTATTATCGTGATTGGTTTGCACTTGCAGCTGGAATGATCATTATTATTTTTGGTTTAAATTTTTTGGGGATTTTCAAGATCGCTTTTTTATTTCGTGAAGCGCGTTTTCAGACCCAAAAAACACCTGCTGGTCCTTTAGGCGCGTATATTATCGGTTTAGCTTTTGCCTTTGGTTGGACACCGTGTATTGGCCCTATTTTAGGTCCTATTATAACGCTTGCTGGAACAAAAGAAACTGTGGGTGAGGGAGCTGTTCTCTTAGCGGTTTATGCATTAGGTCTTGCTATTCCTTTTATGTTAGCAGCTTTATTTTCGAGCAGTTTTATGCGATTTTTAGGCGCTTTTCGTATTCATTTAGGAAAAGTTGAAAAAATTATTGGTGTTTTTCTTATTCTTACAGGGATTTTGTTTTTAACAGGTTCTATGCAGGATATTTCATTTTGGCTTTTAGAACATTATCCTTCGTTGAGTTATATTGAAGATATTCGTTGGCACAATATTATGAATTTTTTTGGATTTTCTCGTTAGTCTTATGTGTTTTTATGGTTAGAAGTTGTCTTTCTATTGTTCTTGCCGCAGGTGAGGGGACGCGCATGAAATCGTCTCTGCCTAAGGTACTTCATAAAATTGCTGGGTTACCCCTTATATGCCATGTTCTAAAACAAATAGAATTGGCAGGCTCTTCGCAATTAGCCGTTGTTGTGGGATTTGGTGCTAAGGAGGTTACGCACGTTGTTCAGTCACTTGTAAAAGATGTGATGATTTTTGAACAAAAAGAACGTTTAGGAACGGCTCATGCTGTTTTATCTGCTCGTTTAGCTTTGCAAAAGGAAGTGGATGATGTTCTCATTGTTTTTGGGGATACGCCTCTCATTCAGCAAGATTCATTGCACCAAATGCGTGCACAGCTTGCTGATGGAGCAGATGTTGTTTTTGCAGGTTTTCATACCCAAAATCCAACAGGTTATGGGCGTCTTCTCGAGAAAAATGGTAAATTGATCGCAATTGTAGAAGAAAAAGACGCTAGCGATAAAGAAAAAAAGATTTCTTTTTGTAATGGTGGAATACTCGCTATGCGTGGAAAACATGCGCTTTCTCTTTTAGAGAAGGTTGATAATAACAATATAAAAAAAGAATATTACTTAACAGATATTGCTTCTCTTGCAACACGCGAAGGATTAGATGTACGTGTTGTTGAAGTGCCTTTTGAAGATATTGTAGGAATTAATAATTGTTTTGAGCTATCGAGGGCTGATTCTTTATGGCAGAAACGTAAAGCACACGATTTAATGTTATCAGGTGTTACACTCTTAAAACCAGAAACACTCTATTTTTCTTATGATACAGAAATTGAACCAGGGGTGGTGATAGAACCAAATGTTTATTTTGGGTTAAGCGTAAAAGTGCAATCTGGTGCTGTTATTCATGCATTTAGTTATCTCGAAGGTGCTGTGGTTGGTAGAGATGCACAGATTGGTCCCTATGCACGTTTGCGTCCTGGAACAGAGTTGGCTAAGTCCGTAAAGATTGGAAATTTTTGTGAAGTTAAACAAGCCAAGGTAGGAGAATCTTCTAAAATCAATCATTTAAGTTATATTGGTGATACTGAAATTGGTGCACATACCAATATTGGAGCCGGTACGATTACGTGCAATTATGATGGATTTAACAAATATAAAACCATGATTGGTGATCATGCTTTTGTTGGGTCTAATACGGCGCTTGTTTCTCCATTGGTAATAGGGGATGGTTCTTATGTTGCTTCAGGAAGTGTTATTACTGAAGATATTCCTATGAACAGTATGGCTTTTGGGCGTGCACGACAGGTTATAAAAGAGGGCTATGCGATAAAATTTCGTGCACGCTTGTTAGAAAACAAACAGAAAAAATGATTACTTTCAGGTTATTCTTTTGTTTCGTATTAATCTAACGATGGATGGAAGGTTTATTCTTAAAGATTGCCGTCCTCCATGTTTGAATTATTTTATTATTTACAGTTTTAAATAAAGGCTGTTGGATTGTTATATAAGATTTGAATCTTAAGATGTGGGTTGGAGCTTTTTAATGTGTGGAATTATTGGAGTTCTTGGAAAGAGGTGTGTTACGTCCTCTTTGGTTGAGGGATTAAAACGTCTCGAATATAGAGGGTATGATTCATCTGGGGTGGCAACGGTCCATAATGGGCATCTTTATCGTGTACGTGCTGAGGGGAAGCTTGTTCATTTAGAAGAAAAATTAAAAAAAACACCTCTGAAGGGAAGTTTAGGGATTGGTCATACGCGTTGGGCTACGCATGGAATTGCTGTTGAACGCAATGCGCATCCCCATGTGACTGAAAAGCTTGCGATTGTTCATAATGGTATTATTGAAAATTTTGTAGAACTGCAAAAGGAACTCATAGAGGATGGTTGTATCTTTGAAACAGAGACGGATACGGAAGTTATTGCACATTTAATAACGCGTGCATTAAAAGATGGTCTTTCTCCGCAAGAAGCCATACGTACCAGTTGGAAAAGGCTGCAGGGGGCTTTTGCTATTGCTCTTATTTTTGAAGGTGAAGATAACCTTATGATTGCGGCTTGTTCTGGTCCACCTCTGGCAATTGGGTATGGAAAAGATGAATTTTTTGTGGGGTCAGATGCCATTGCTTTAGCGCCATTCGTTGATCACATTAGCTATATGGAAGATGGGGATTGGGCTGTTATCACACGGGAGGGTGTCACAATTTACGATGCCAACAACCAACTGATAAAACGTCCTGTGACACCATTACTTGAAGGGGCTTTATTGATTTCTAAGGGTAATCATCGTCATTTTATGCACAAGGAAATGTTTGAACAACCTGAAGTGATTTCTCATAATTTGGCGCATTATCTTGATCTTGGGAATTATGCGGTTCGACCACTTGAGAATTTGATTGATTGGAAAAATATTCATCGGCTTCTTTTTGCGAGTTGTGGAACGGCTTATTACTCAACCTTAGTTGCGCGCTATTGGTTTGAAAAATTTGCCGCTTTAAGTGTTGATAATGATGTCGCTTCGGAATTTCGTTATCGCGAACCTCCTATAACGTCTGATGCGTTATCATTGTTTGTTTCTCAATCTGGTGAAACAGCGGATACATTGGCTTCTTTGCGTTATTGTCGTGAACGGGGTATAAAAACAGCAACAATTGTGAATGTTGAACAATCAACAATGGCAAGGGAGGCTGATTTTATTCTCCCAACACTTGCCGGACCGGAAATAGGTGTTGCTTCAACAAAAGCTTTTACCTGTCAATTGGCAACGCTTGCTTCACTTGCTCTTAGTGCTGCTAAACAACGTGGTTATCTTACAGTTCAAATGGAACAGCAATTGGTTCAGCAGTTGGCAGAAGTTCCTCGTATTTTAAATGAGGTCTTAAAATTAGAAGGCAAAATTGAATCTATTTGTCGTGATTTGGTGAATGCAAAAAGTGTTCTTTATTTGGGACGTGGAACTTCTTATCCGATTGCTTTGGAGGGAGCCCTTAAATTGAAAGAGCTTTCTTATATTCATGCTGAAGGTTATGCGGCGGGTGAGTTGAAGCATGGGCCAATTGCGTTGGTAGATGAGACAATACC
The DNA here is from genome assembly GCF_042195785.1 of Bartonella sp. AP58NXGY. NCBI lineage: Bacteria > Pseudomonadati > Pseudomonadota > Alphaproteobacteria > Hyphomicrobiales > Bartonellaceae > Bartonella > Bartonella sp. AP58NXGY. The sequence goes on from NZ_JBHIOY010000008.1 coordinate 17,696, forward strand.
CGTTATTGTTGTGGCGCCTTATGATCGATGGTTTGAAAAGACTTTTTCTAATATGCAAGAAGTAGTAGCGCGCAATGGTCGTATTATTTTAATAACCGATAAAAAAGGAGCAAAAGCAGCTTGTTTTCAGACTTTATCAACGATTACTTTGCCAGATGTTTCAGAATTTATTGCTCCTATTATTTATGCTCTCCCCATTCAGTTAATCGCTTATCATACGGCTGTTTTATTAGGAACAGATGTTGATCAACCCCGTAATTTAGCAAAATCAGTCACGGTTGAATAAAAATAGCGTTTGTATTTCTGAATCTGATTAGAGAATAATCAAGTGTAACAAGTTGATTTATAATGATAGCTTATTTTTCCATTTTTCTCTGTCAAATAAGAATCTCCACGACTGAATTTCTCATTCCAACCCCTTTACGACAGAATGAAAAATATTTTTTACCTATCAAAAAATGAATCAGCTGTGTGAATATAATGGCAAAAAGAGCGCAAGAGTGCTTTTATTGTTTTAATGCAAGAGTCATCCAGATTGTAAGAGAAGATCTGACGTTGGTTTGTTATTCTTTTATGAGGCATAAAGATGGGGTAGGGATTACGTTAGGTTATTTATGGGTTATTTCAAGAAAGAAAATCATATTTTAAGAGAGAGGTATTTAAGTTTTTTATCAAAAGTTCTTTTCTAGAGTTACCCTGATCGTAAGAGACGTGTAGCATCGTCGTGTCCGAAAAGATAAAGGAGTAACTGTAAAGCTTGTCCTTGCTCAGAAGAAAGATGAGGATCGCGTTGTAAAAATAAACGAGCATCTTTTCTTGCCATTGACAAAAGATCACTGTGAACAGCAAGGTTTGCTATATGAAACTCAGGGACTCCGGATTGTTTTGTACCTAAAAGCTCTCCTTCACCTCGCAAACGCCAATCTTCTTCAGCAATTTCAAAACCATCTTCTGTGTTGCGGATAATATTAAGGCGTGTTGCTGCTGTTTTTGTCAGTGGATCTTTGTAGAGCAGAATGCAGGAAGATTTTTTATCTCCTCGTCCTACACGTCCACGCAATTGATGCAGTTGTGAAAGTCCAAAATGTTCCGCGTGTTCGATGATAATGATTGAAGCATCTGGAATATCTACCCCCACTTCAATAACAGTGGTTGCAACTAAAATGCGTGTATTGCCGCATTTAAAAGATGCCATAGCTGCTTCTTTTTCTGCTGTAGACATTTTTCCATGGATCATACCAACGTGTGATCCAAAGCGCTCATGAAGAAATGCAAAGCGGTTTTCAATTGAAGTAAGGTCAAGAGCTGTAGAGTCCTCCACTAAAGGACAAATCCAATAAAGCTTTTCTCCTTTTTCTAATGCAATTGCAATTCGCTCTATAAGCTCATGAAGACGTTTCAAAGAAAGCGTTGCTGTTGTAATAGGTTGTCGCCCAATTGGTTTTTCTGTAATTTTAGAGACATCCATATCACCAAAAGTTGTTAAGACAAGGGTGCGGGGAATGGGCGTGGCGGTCATAACCAGCATATCAGGTTGATTGCCTTTTTCTGTAAGGGCAATACGTTGATGGACACCAAAACGGTGTTGTTCATCGATAATGGTTAAAGCGAGATTATTATAAGTAACGCTGTTTTGTATGAGAGCATGGGTTCCAATGACAATAGAAACTTGACCTGATAAAATATCATTCAAGATATTTGTCCGCATTTTTCCTTTTTCTCGTCCTGTTAAAAGCGTTGTTTGTAATCCGATCTTTTCGGCAAGAGGGGCAATGGTGGCAAAATGTTGCCTAGCCAGCACTTCGGTTGGTGCCATTAAAGCTGATTGTCCTGAATTTTCAGCAATTTGTGCCATTGCCATTAATGCAACGACAGTTTTTCCTGCGCCTACATCACCTTGGAGCAGTCTTAGCATCGGTTCTGGTGAAGCAAGATCATTTGCGATATCTTCTACCGCTTTTATTTGTCCGGTTGTAAGTTGAAAGGGGAGGATATTGAGCAATTTGTTAGTATAAATTCCAGTTGCTGGTCGAGAAGTGCCAATAAGAGATTTAGTTTTCAAACGCACGAGGTTTAGTGCCAATTGACAAGCGAGCAATTCATCATAGGCAAGACGTTTGCGTGCTGTACTTTCTAAGGATAGATCATCGGGGTTAATGGGCGAATGGATACGGCGTAAAGCAATAGAAAAAGAAGGAAAATTTTGCTGCTTTTTTATATTTTCATCTATCCATTCTGGTAGAAGAGGAATAAAATCAAGAGCGTTTTGTATGGCGCGTCTTAGCGTCTTTGCAGTGAGTCCTGCAGTAGATGGATAAATCGGTTCGATAAGAGGTATCTGATTTGATTGTTCGCTTGTGGCGATATGGTCTGGATGCGCCATTGAAAGTTGCCCATTAAACCATTCAACTTTTCCTGATACAACGACTTTTTTGCCTTCGGGAAGTTGTTTTTTTAGCCAAAGAGGTTGAGCATGAAAAAAGACTAAATTTATTTTTCCTGTTTGATCATGCGCAATAACACGATAGGGAATTCGGTTATGACCACGGGGTGGTGGTTGATGTTGATCAATGATAATTTCAAGCGTCACAGTATCTCCTTCTTTTGCACAAGCAATACTGGGACGCATTCTGCGGTCTATAACGGAATGGGGCATTAATTGAAGGAGATCAATAAGGGTTACTTCCCGTTGTGTAGGATTAACATTTAAGAGTTTGGTCAGTAAGCCATAGATTTTAGGTGTAATACCAGAAAGGGTTCGAATAGAGTTGAAAAGAGGGGCAAGAAGACTTGGAGGCATGAGAAAATTTAACCTGCTCTTTTTGTTTTTTCTAGACCTTTAGAAGAGCTTTTTGGGGATAAAGTCATTAAAGAAGATGTTATTTTATTTACACATTGCATTGTAAGAAAAGAAATTATCTTTAAAAGAGAAATAAAATAAAAAAATGAAAGTCCTTATGGCATATTTTGCTTCTTTTTATTTTAGGCGTTTATTTGCTGTGAATAGAGGCACTTTCTTGATAGAACTCTCTTATAAATATCAATAAAACTAGGATATTTTTTCTATGTGAGACGATAAATTTATAGCTTTAAAGTTATGCTAGCCTGAATTTTTTTCTTTAAGGGGTGCTGTTTGGCATTTAGTTTATAGTAGGAAATTGTGAGAGTGGTCAAAGATAAAAATAAAATGCAAGAATACAAAAATTCTCTTCCTCGCTTTATTCATTTGAGAGTGCATTCAGCTTATTCCTTGCTCGAAGGGGCTTTAAAAATCCCACAAATTATTCAACAGACGATTTTAGATCATGCTCCAGCGGTTGCTATTACCGATACCAATAATTTATTTGGTGCTTTGGAGTTTTCGCAGTATTGTCTTTCTCATGGGGTTCAACCCATTATTGGTTGTCAGCTTACCGTTGATTTTTGTGATGAAAATAATCATTCACGTTTGGTTAAAGGACGTAATGCTTCTGATTTCTGCTCTATTGTTCTGTTGGCTGCTAGCGAAACCGGTTATGCTCATTTGGTTCGTCTTGTAAGCCGTGCTTATCTTGATAAATGTGATACTGATCCTCCTCATATTAAAGCTGATTGGTTGTCAGAACACAGTGAAGGAATAATCGCTTTAACGGGTGGAAAGGGAGGACCTATTAATTGTTCTTTGTTAGAAGAAAAAAAAGAACGCGCTGTTGAACGCTTAATTTATTTAAAAAAAATTTTTTCTGATCGTCTTTATGTGGAATTACAGCGACATGGCTCTTATGATCGAAGAGTAGAAGCAGACCTTATTGAATTAGCTTATGCACATGAAATTCCTCTTGTTGCAACGAATGAAGCCTTTTTTCTGAAGAGAGAGGGGTATGAAGCGCATGATGCGTTGATGGCTGTTTCAGAAGGACAAATCGTCTCTAATCCAGATCGCAAACGGGTGACGCCAGATCATTACTTGAAGTCACAAGATGAAATGGTTGCGCTATTTTCTGATCTTCCAGAAGCTTTAGAAAATAGTGTTGAAATTGCATTGCGTTGTCATATTGCCACGCCTCTTCGAAAACCGATATTGCCTCGTTTTATAGAACAATCTTCTAATTCAGAAAATACTTTAGAAGCAGAAGATAGTGAATTGTTAAATCAAGCTAAAGCTGGTTTGAAGATGCGCCTTGAAACAATTGGATTGGCTGAAGGGTATACGATTGCAGATTATGAGCAGCGGCTTGATTATGAGATTTCAGTTATTACGCGTATGCAATTTTCTGGATATTTTCTTATCGTTTCAGATTTCATAAAATGGGCGAAGATTCATGATATTCCTGTTGGTCCAGGGCGGGGATCTGGTGCTGGTTCACTTGTTGCTTATGCATTAACGATTACCGATGTTGATCCATTGCGTTTTTCCCTTCTTTTTGAACGTTTTCTCAATCCAGATCGTGTTTCGATGCCAGATTTTGATATCGATTTTTGTCAAGAGCGGCGTGAAGAAGTTATTCAATATGTTCAAAAAAAATATGGACGTGATCAAGTTGCTCAAATTATTACCTTTGGTAAGTTACAAGCACGTGCAGTTTTGCGTGATGTGGGGCGTGTTTTAGAAGTTCCTTATCGTCAGGTGGATTATCTTACAAAATTAATTCCTGCTACGCCAGGAAGTCAGGTAGAATTAGCGGATGCTATTAAGGATGAATCCAAATTTGAAGAGGAAAAGAAAAAAGATCCCGTCATTGGACGCGCATTAGATATAGCACTTCAGTTGGAAGGACTTTATCGTCACGCTTCAACGCATGCTGCTGGGATTGTTATAGGAGATCGTCCGCTTTGGGAGCTTGTCCCGATGTATCGTGATCCTCGTTCTGATATGCCTGTTACACAATTTAATATGAAATATGTAGAACAGGCAGGGTTGGTAAAATTTGATTTTCTTGGACTAAAAACACTGACTGTTTTGAAAATGGCTGTTGATTTTGTTGCCAGAAAGAAGATCAAAATAGATTTGTCAAATATCCCTCTAAATGATGAAGCAACCTACGCTATGATGGCATGTGGTGAAACGGTTGGTGTGTTTCAGGTGGAAAGTTCTGGTATGCGCAAGGCGCTGATTGGAATGAAGCCAGACCGTATTGAAGATATTATTGCGCTGGTTGCGCTTTATCGTCCTGGTCCAATGGAGAATATACCAACCTATAATGCACGCAAACATGGGGAAGAGGAGATAGCTTCTATTCATCCTAAAATAGATCATCTGATTAAAGAAACACAAGGTGTTATAGTCTATCAAGAACAGGTGATGCAGATTGCTCAGGTGCTGGCTGGTTACTCGCTTGGAGAAGCTGATTTATTACGGCGCGCTATGGGGAAAAAAATTCATGCAGAAATGCAAAAACAGCGTACGCGTTTTGTCAATGGCGCTGTTGCTGGTGGTGTTGATAAAGAGCAAGCTGATATTATATTTGATCTTTTAGCAAAATTTGCCGATTACGGTTTTAATAAATCACACGCTGCTGCTTATGCGATTGTTTCTTATCAAACAGCGTATATGAAAGCCAATTATCCCGTTGAGTTTTTAGCTGCTTCAATGACGTATGATATGACGAATACCGATAAGCTCAATGATTTTCGGCGTGAAGCGTTAAGGCTGGGTATTGAAGTTATTGCGCCTTCTATACAAACATCTCATCGTGTTTTTGAGGTTGGTGATAACTGTATTTATTATTCTCTTGCTGCCATTAAAGGTGTGGGAGAAACGGTTGTAGATCATATTGTCGCTTGTCGTGGAAATGAAATTTTTAAGGATCTAGAAGATTTCTGTGCGCGTGTTGATCCTCATATTGTTAATAAGCGTGCGATGGAAAGTTTAGTTTGTGCTGGCGCTTTTGATTGTTTTAGCATTGCACGTGAGGTTTTATTAGCCAATCTTGGAACCCTTCATGCGCGGGCACTTCGTATTCTAGATGACAATTCTAGCGGGCAGGTTGATATATTTGGAATGGCAGGCGGATTAAAAGAGCCCTTGATTTTATCGCAAACGACTCCTTGGTTGCTGGCTGAAAAACTTTATCGAGAATTTCAAGCTATAGGTTTTTACTTTTCAGCTCATCCATTGGATGAGTATCAAACCATTCTCGCTAAAAAACGCGTTCAGACTTGGGGTAATTTTGCCAATGCCGTTAAAGCGGGGGCAACGGCTGCACGACTTGCTGGAACTGTTGTGGCAAAAAACGTGCGCAAAACAAAATCTGGTAAAAAAATGGGAATTATTCATTTTTCTGATACAAGTGGACAATATGAAGCAGTTCTCTTTTCTGAGGCACTCTCGGATTATGAAGAGATGCTAGAACCCGGAAAATCTTTTATTATTACGGTGAGCGCAGAAAATCGCTCTGAAGGAATTAGTTTGCGAATTGAGACAATTCAGTCTTTGGAAAAAGAAGCGTTACAGCAGCATAAAATGATGCGTCTTTTTATAAAAACAGTTGATATGCTTCCACAAATTGAACAAAATTTAAATCTTGGGGGGAATGGAGAGGTTGGACTTATTTTAATTCAAGAGGATGGATTGCGAGAAGTCGAAATTGCGCTTCCTAAGCGATATAAGGTAAATTCACATGTCGCAAATGCTATGAAGTTAATTCAGGGGGTGGTCGATGTAGAGTTGAGTTAAAAAAAGATTAAAGATGGGAGCTGATTTTGAGTGGTGTTTTTGCTTTTAGGAGAGCTAAAAATTGAGCTTTTAAAATCGGATTGTAGGTTTCGAAAGATATTGTTTTTATTTGAGTAAATTATGATGGGTCTTTAGTGTCATAGAGTCAAAAAATCTCTTTCTTTCGTAATATTCAAAGTACCGGAAGAATTTTATAAGTTTTTATTATTATTTTTTATGGAATTCATCGCATCATACATGTAAAGCCAATTGAGATCTGACATAATGCTCTCTGGTGTACGAATTTTCATCATGAGATTACGGGCGATTGCTATGGGACCAGTTGCATGATAGGCTAATTTGTTGAAATCTCCGCGTTTTTTTACTTCTGCAATACGGGGGGTACGTGTTTTTTCGTAAAGCGAAAGTGCTTTCGTTAATGAAAGATCTTTCAATGAAAGTGCTTTTGCTAATGTGGCAGCATCTTCGATTGCCATAGCGGCACCTTGTGCTGCAAAAGGCAAGGCAGCATGTGCGCAATCGCCAACAAACACTTGTCTCTCTAAGCCTAGAAAACGATTTTGTTTCATCTGAAAGAGTGGCCAATATCTCCATTCATCAATATGATCAAAGATTTGTAAGATTTTTGAATTCCAAGCTTTAAAAAGAAATTTAAGTTTTTCTTTATCTCCTTTATGGGCCCATCCTTCTTTTGAATTTTCTCCATGCGTAATGGCGACAAAATTAAAAATTTTTTCTGACGATTGAATGGGGTAGACAACAAGATGATTTTGAGGCCCCATCCAAGCCGTAATTGTCTTCACATTTTGCAATGAAGAACGAAAGTTTTGAGGAAGATTATCAAGTACTGTTGTTGCTCGCCAAGCAATAAAACCACTAAAATTTGCTTTTTCATGAAAAGGAGATTGTTGCCGTAATGTTGACCAAACGCCATCACATCCGATCAGGAGAGGGGTTAAATAAAGCTGTTGTTGTGTTGCTGTATCTGTTTTTATTGTGGTTATTTTAATGTTTGTTGCAGATTGTGTAGACGATATAATAGATTCACCTGCTTTGTATTTGATCAAAGGATTTTCAATCACTGCATTATATAAAATTTTTTGTAAAGCCGCGCGGTGAATCGTCATATAAGGGGCTTTCCAATATTTTTCTGTTAGAGTGATAAGATGAGCACGTAGACGTATTTTTAAAGATATTCCATCTTTTAACTCAAGAAAATGTGGGATTGTCGCAACTTCAGTGAGTTTGTTAAGAAGGTCCCAGCGAGCAAGAATAGATGTTGCATTTGGTGTCAGTTGAATACCAGCGCCTATTGTTTCAAGTTTTTTACACTTTTCAATAATGATGCTTGCAATTCCTTTATGAGCGAGTGCTAAAGCGGTGCTTAAACCAGCGATTCCTCCTCCAACGATGATAGGTGATTGCTCTACAAACGATTTCATATTAAACAAGCAGAATTAAAAGAGTGGTTATTTAAGAAAGCCCTAGAACACATTATAATAGCTTGTCTGGATGATATAAACATCCTGTTGGGTTTGTTTGATCGTACGATAACGAGGGAACATAACGATAAAGGGTTGAGCAATAAGGACAAATTTTCTCATCAGCAGCGCCCATATCAATAAAGATATGAGGGTGATCAAATGGTTGTGTAGCGCCTACACACATAAACTCTTTCACACCAATTTCGATTGTTTTATATCCAAGGTCATTTTGAAAATGGGGAATATTGTGATCAGCCATGGCGTACAAACTCCAGAATAAATTGTCTCGTTAGTTATGATAGGGCTCTTCTATTTTATGAGTGTGAGTTTGTAATAAAGCGTATCATAATGCAAGATGCTTTTTAAGACAAATTATTCCTCTTTTATGCTATAATCAGAATAGTTGTCGTGTTTTTAGCGCTTTGCGCATAGAGCCTCGTTCCAAGTATTTTAAAATATTAAATGGAAACATGACAAGAAAAATGGGGCATTGATGTATTATTGTGATGATAACATATTATAAAATATTATGTGAGATATTTTATCAAAGATTTTATAAAGTATAAAAGAAGCTTAGTTAGAATATATGGAACAGAGGGTGGTAGATAAAATTTCTATATCGGATATAACAATGAAAAATCCAGCACGGTTTATTAATCGAGAGTTTTCATGGCTACAATTTAATAATCGTGTTTTGATGGAAGCTGCTAATTCGAAACATCCTTTATTAGAACGTCTACAATTTCTTTCTATTTCAGCAACAAATCTTGATGAGTTTTTTATGGTTCGTGTTGCAGGACTAGCAGCTCAAATTCGTGCTCGCGTTACAGTGTGCAGTGCAGATGGGCACACTCCACAGGAACAACTTGATATTGTGCTCGCTGAGATTTCAAAGCTGCAGGCTCACCAACTACGAGAATTGAATGTTTTACGTGATGAATTAAAAAAGAATGATATTGAAATTATTTGTCCGGATGATCTTTCAGAAATTGAAAAATCATGGCTTGAAAAATATTTTCTTGAGACAATTTTTCCTGTTTTAAAACCTTTGCCTGTTGATTCTACTCGTCCTTTTCCATTTATTCCTAATTTAGGGCTTTCTATTGGGCTTCAATTGTCTGGAGAAACTGATCAGAACTCACACACAGTGTTGTTGTCTATTTCAATGCTTTTAAGGCGTTTCATTCTTCTTCCTCAGGAAGGTAATCATTTTCGTTTTATCGCATCTGAAGATGTTATTTGCCTTTTTATTAAACATGTATTTCCTAACTATGAGGTTAAAGGAATTGGTACATTTAGAGTGATCCGAGATAGTGATATTGAAGTAGAAGAGGAAGCTGAAGATCTTGTTCATTTTTTTGAAACTGCTCTTAAAAGGCGGCGCCGTGGACAGGTTATTCGAATTGAATTTGACGCAAAAATGCCAGAGGATTTACGTCAATTTATAGCAAATAGTCTTTCTGTTCCTGATCATTGTATTAATGTTCTTGATGGATTTTTGGCGCTTAATATGGTGTCAGAGATTATTTCTATTCCCCGTGATGATCTCAAATTTATTCCTTATATTCCCCGTGTTCCGAAATGTATTCGTGAACATCATGGGGATTGTTTTGCGGCTATTCGTGAAAATGATATCGTAATTCATCACCCCTATGAGACATTTGATGTTGTTGTCCAATTTTTACGTCAAGCTGCTTGCGATCCTGATGTTGTGGAAATTAAACAAACTCTTTATCGTACATCAAATGATAGCCCAATTGTTAGCGCTTTGATTGAAGCTGCTGAACAGGGAAAATCTGTGACTGCTTTGGTAGAACTTAAAGCACGTTTTGATGAGGAAGCAAATATTCGTTGGGCACGGGATCTTGAAGGTGCTGGGGTTCAAGTTATTTTTGGTTTTATTGCATTAAAAACACATGCTAAAATGTCACTGGTTGTGAGACGTGAGGGAAAACGTCTTTGCTCTTATGTTCATCTTGGAACAGGAAATTACCATCCCGTTAACGCTAAAACTTATACTGATCTTTCTTTTTTTTCCACGGATGATGTTATCGCTCATGATGTTGCGTTATTGTTCAATTATATTGCGCAATATGAACGTCCAAATGAAACAATGAAGATTGCTTTTTCACCCTTAACATTGCGTGGTCGTATTCTTCAGCATATTGAAAGAGAAATTGCTCATACATACCAGGGAAGATCTGCTGCTATTTGGATGAAAGTTAACGCATTGGTTGATCCTGAGATTATTGATGCTTTATATCGTGCTAGTCAAGCTGGAGTGCAAATTGATTTGGTTGTACGGGGAATATGTTGTTTACGTCCTCGTATTCCAGGAATTTCAGATAATATTCGTGTAAAGTCAATCGTAGGGCGTTTTCTTGAACATAGTCGCATTTTTTGTTTTGGGAATGGTCAAGATTTGCCCAATGAAAATGCGCTTATTTACTTAGGCTCTGCCGATATGATGCCTCGTAATCTAGACTATCGTATTGAAATATTGGTTCCAGTTTTTAATAAAATGGCGCGTCAAAAAATTCTTTTACAGATTATGTTGGCTAATATCATTGATAATCAACAAAGCTTTGATATACTTAAGGACGGAACATCAAAGCGTATCATACCGCAGATAGGTGAAAGTCTGTTTAATGCGCAGGAGTATTTTATGGCCAATACGAGTATTGCGGGAGAAGATGAGTCTTTTGAATCTTCTGTTTTGCGTTTGGTGGCGTTGCATCGGCAACAAGCCGAAATACATAAAGATTGAATTCCAATGACATATAGAGATGCTCAAGGTCGGCTAAAAGGGCGTAAACCTGTTGCTGTTATTGACATTGGTTCAAATTCTGTTCGGCTGGTTATTTATGAGGGGCTTGTTCGCTCGCCAACGGTTTTGTTTAATGAAAAGGTTCTTTGTGGTCTCGGTCATGGTGTGGCAAAAACGGGATTTTTAGAAGAAAAATCGATGAAAATGGCGTTGCAAACACTGAAACGGTTTCGTACGCTTTGTCGACAGATTGGAGCAGATGAGGTTTATACTTTAGCAACGGCAGCAGCACGAGATGCAAAAAATGGTGTAGCGTTTATTCAGCATGCTGAGGATATTTTGCAAAATAAAATATATCTTCTTTCAGGAAGTGAAGAAGCTATGTATTCAGCCTATGGAGTTGTTTCTACTTTTTATCAACCAAAGGGTATTTCTGGGGATCTTGGTGGTGGAAGTCTCGAGCTGATTGATATTGATCATTCTGATGTCGGTGAAGGAATAACGCTTCCATTAGGGGGATTACGGCTACAGTATATGTCAAATAATGATAGCGCTGTAGCCACAAAAATTGTACATGAGCAATTTTATAAATCTTCTATTATTCATACGCGTAAAGGTATAGCACGTTATTTTTATGCCGTAGGAGGAACATGGCGTAATTTGGCAAAACTTCATATGGCAATGAAACATTATCGCCTCCCTGTTATGCATGGCTATGAAGTTGATGCCGTTGAAATGGAAAGTTTTTTACGTCTTGTAGCAAGTGGCAATATTGATAATATGAGAGGGATTGCAGCGGTTTCACAGAATCGTCGGAAACTTTTATCTTATGGAGCAATAGTTCTTATTGAACTCATTCAGTATATGGAGTTTGAAAAGATAATCTTTTCTGGTGCTGGCGTTCGTGAAGGTTTTCTTTATTCACGATTGCCGCAGGCGATTCGCATTTCAGATCCTCTCATTGAGGCGTGCACAGAAATGGCTATTTTACGGGCACGTTCACCCAAACAAGCAGAAGAGCTCATTAATTTTACGACGAATGCCTTTGAAGTTTTTGGAATTTCAGAAACTGAGAATGAATACCGTTATCGTCAAGCTGCTTGTCTTCTTGCTGATATTGGTTGGCGTATACATCCAGATTATCGAGGCAATGAAGCAGCCAATCAGATAGCATTAGGATCTTATCCAGGAATTTCTCATGAAGGGCGCCTTTATGCGGCGCTTGCTGTTTTTTTTCGCAATACAAGTTTATTGGTTGATAAAGAATCTCTTCCCATTTTTCAGCTAGCAACGCAAAATATAATTGAGAAAGCACGTATTCTCGGTGAAACTATGCGTCTTGCTCATCTTTTTAGCGCTTCTGTTGCAGGAATTTTACCTCATTTATTGTGGCATAAAAAAACAGATCATATTATCCTGCAGATCCCAAAGAATTACGCTGGATTATTAGGAGAACGTCCTCTTGGACGATTAAAGAAGTTATCAACAATAATAAAACAACCTCTCTCTTTTGAAATTTTTTGATTTTTTCCTAATTTATTTGTGTTTTATGTCTTATAATAAAGCCATTGACGAGGGATAAACTAGGTAACCTATCATCATGAGCTGAACAACTGGTTGTTTCATAACGCCCAATCCAGACTCTACGCAAGACATTTGTAATGCCCTGAGCATTCATAAAAGAAAATATAATTTTTTATTCTGTTATTTGCGTCACAGGATGTGATTTGCATTTCATAAGCTTCATGTAAAAATAAAAGCCTTGTCCGTCCTTACGTGACAAGGTTTTCTTTTTATGCTGCGTCGTTATAACGTTTCTGTTTAGCTTTCTTGATTATATTGATAAGATTTGATTGTAGCCAACGCGATAAAAAAACAAATTTTAAAGATTTTTGGAGAGATCCATTGGTTACATGACGCCGGAATGTCGAACCACTTATATGAAGTAGTTTTGCACTTTCACGGTTTGGCAAAAGAATATCATTTTCTGACTTTATAAAATCCTTTCACTATAAAAAATAGAAACAAATCATAACTATTATAATCATATTTTTGAATCCTTTGTAAGATGCTTAATCTATAAAAAAAACAGCGCTTTATCATATAATTTCTTATGTGATACTTTATGAGCTTATTGAGATAAAATGAGAGAATCTTACGATATTTGGAGTTCTAATTCAATATAAATAACGCTATATTATCTTTATAAATCAATATATTGCCTTTGTTAGGTGTTTTAGTTGCTAAGCAGGCTTTTTTTTTGATTATTATATTGCAATCTCGGTAGTTTTTTTAATACGATATGGTGACATGAAGCATTATATCTTTGTTTGTTCCTATTGCTAGGCTGCTATTTTTATAATGGATGCGCTTTTATTATCAGAATTTTTTCTTTTTAAAACGTTTAAATGAGGAGCTATCTGTTTTTTTAGATTATTCTTAATAAGATTGCTATTTGATTGATCTAATAAAGATTTAGCTGTCATTTTAATAAGAGTTTACTATCTAAGTTTTTAACTTTGTCAGAAGTAGGTTTTATTTATCCTATTTGCATTGGCCTATAGGGCATACCAATTGATGTAGATAATGAGTAGCGTAATGGATTTTTCAAAATTAAAATGTAAATTAAAGCTGTTTTGTGCTTATTTTTCCATCGTTAAAGTAAAACCCTATCTGGCCCTTTAGTAGTTGTTCGGCTTTTTTACCAAATATTTCATAGCGCCAGCCATTCATAGCGGGAATATTTTTCTTTATTCCTCCATTGGCAATTTTTTCTAAATCATTAGATGTTGCAATAATTTTAGGGGCAATGCTGTTTTCATTTGCAACAATTTTTAATAACACTTTGAGCAGATCGATAACAGCGGCTGTCGAATCATTGAGTGGGTTATGTTTAGGAATGGGGGGTAAAGTAGAAAGATCCACCTCTAAGCCTTCGTGGACAGCTTTGATTAATGATTGAGCAATTGAGAGTTTATCCCAATTCTTATTAAGACTGCGCAACCGTTTTAATGCAGATTCATCTTTTGGTTGTTGGATTGCTATTTCTATAAGACATTCATCTTTTATAATATGACGACGTGGCATATTGTATTTTCGTGCTTCACGTTCACGCCAAGCTGCTATCTTTTGTAATACAGCAAGTTCACGTGGCTTTTTAATTTGTCCTTTCACTTTTTTCCACGCTTCATCTTCTGGCATATCATAGGTTTTAGGATTTAAAAGAATTGTTATTTCATCATCCATCCAGTGAGCACGTTGATTTTTTTCTAACCGTTTTTTCAATAACAGGTAAACATCTCTTAAGTAAGTTACATCAGCAAGTGCGTAGAGCATTTGTTTTTCAGATAAAGGTCGGCAACTCCAGTCTGTAAAGCGGGAGGATTTATCAAGATGATGCCCCGTGCAGCGTTGTACAATTTGATCATAGGAGATAGAATCACCAAATCCACAAATTGATCCTGCTATTTGCGTATCAAAGAGAGGGGAAGGAATAACACCTCCAAGATGATAAATTGTTTCAATATCTTGGCGCGCAGCATGAAAAACTTTTACAACTTTTTTATCGATCATAAGGTCAAAAAACGGCTGTAAATCAATATCTGGTGCTATGGGATCAATCAGAACTGTAACATCTAGTGATGCGAGTTGGATTAAACACAGTTGAGGCCAAAAAGTTGTTTCGCGGATAAACTCAGTATCGACTGTTACAAAATCAGAGGTACGTAGAGCATTAAGTGCAATTTCAAGATCTGTTGTTTGTGTAATAAGATTCATCATTCTACTATAATTAAATTCGTCTTTTATTGACTTTATTTTTGAGTTTTTATTCTCATATCTTGACAAATGGTTATTAAAAAGCGTTTGTAGCTCATGTGAGTATTATAATCAAAGGCAAAAAACATGCACCGTTATCGCAGTCATCATTGCGCGGCTCTTCGTAGATGTGATGTAGGAAAACAAGTTCGTCTTTCGGGGTGGGTTCATCGTGTTCGTGATCATGGAGGAATTCTTTTTGTGGATTTACGTGATCATTTTGGAATCACACAAATTGTTGCTGACCCTGCTTCACCAGCTTTTAAAGTTATTGAAAAAGTACGTTCTGAATGGGTTATTCGTGTGGATGGGGAGGTATGTGCACGTTCTGATGAGGTTATTAATGCAACGCTTCCAACAGGTGAGATTGAAATTTTTGCACAAGAGGTAGAAATTCTTTCAAAATCTGATGAACTTCCTTTACCGGTTTTTGGTGAGCCTGATTATCCAGAAGATATTCGATTGAAGTATCGTTTTCTTGATTTACGTCGGGAGACTATGCACAAAAATATTATGCGTCGGACTGAAATTATTGCTGCTATGAGACGGGCTATGCAAAATAATGGTTTTACAGAATTTACGACGCCACTTTTGACAGCTTCATCGCCAGAAGGGGCGCGTGATTTTTTAGTGCCAAGTCGTGTTCATCAGGGAAAATTTTATGCGCTACCGCAAGCACCACAGCAATATAAACAATTGTTGATGATGTCAGGTTTTGATCGTTATTTTCAGATTGCGCCATGTTTTAGAGATGAAGATCCAAGAGCTGACCGTCTTCCTGGTGAATTTTATCAATTAGATGTTGAAATGAGTTTTGTTGAGCAAGAAGATGTTTTAGCAACTATGGAACCTATTATGCGTTCTATTTTTGAAGAATTTGCAGATGGAAAGACTGTGACACAAAGCTTTCCTCGCATTTCCTATGATGAAGCAATACAGAAATATGGTTCTGATAAGCCTGATCTGCGTAATCCGATCATTATGGAAGATGTTTCTCAGCATTTTTATAATTCTGGTTTCAAAGTCTTTGCTCAAATTTTAGCGAATGATGAGAATGCACAAGTGTGGGCTATTCCAGCTAAAACGGGTGGAAGTCGTGCTTTTTGTGATCGTATGAATGTATGGGCACAAGGCGAGGGGCAACCAGGACTCGGCTATATTTTCTGGCGTGAAGAAGAAGGAAAATTTGAAGGAGCAGGGCCTATCGCCAAAAATATTGGTGAACAGAGGACTGAAGCAATCCGTATACAGCTTGGTCTTGAAAGTGGGGATGCCTGTTTTTTTGTAGCTGGCGATCCAAAAAAGTTTTCATCTTTTGCCGGAGCAGCACGCACAAGGGTAGGGGAAGAATTAGATCTTCTTGATAGAGATAGTTTCTCTTTGGCGTGGATTGTTGATTTTCCATTTTTTGAATGGAATGAAGATGAAAAAAAGATTGATTTTGGACATAATCCTTTTTCCATGCCTCAAGGGGGAGAAAATGCCCTTGCCTGTCAAGATCCTCTTACTATTAAAGCTTTTCAATATGATCTTGTTTGCAATGGTTATGAAATTGCATCAGGTGGAATTCGTAATCACTTACCAGAAATGATGCTTAAAGTTTTTGAATTTGTAGGGCTTTCTAAGGAAGTTGTGAAAGATCGTTTCGGTGGTCTTTATCGTGCATTCCATTATGGGGCTCCACCACATGGTGGTATGGCTGCGGGAATTGACCGAATCATTATGCTGTTGCAAGGTGTTAAAAATTTGCGTGAAGTTGCTTTATTTCCTATGAATCAACAAGCACTTGATCTTTTGATGAGTGCTCCGTCTGATGTTTCTCCTGCACAATTACATGATTT
Source organism: Bartonella sp. AP58NXGY (assembly GCF_042195785.1). Lineage (NCBI taxonomy): Bacteria > Pseudomonadati > Pseudomonadota > Alphaproteobacteria > Hyphomicrobiales > Bartonellaceae > Bartonella > Bartonella sp. AP58NXGY. The sequence continues at coordinate 34,259 of NZ_JBHIOY010000008.1, forward strand.
AGGAATCCGCATGGTTCCTACTCATAAAAATAGTTCATAAAGTTGGTTGTGGATTGTTGTCATCTTTTCTACATAAAGTAAAGCGTTGATGTTTCTCTAGGTGTCAGTGTGTGTACTATTTGTAAAAATTGAGATAGGCAGAAAATACTGTTGTTTTGATTTTTTATGAGGGCATTATTTCTAAAGAAATACCTCTCAATGCAATTGTGTTTTACGATGCTTTCTCGTATGAAAGGTATAACTATAAAAGCCTCATGAGTGATATAAAAATTGTTGTGTAGCACTATCTTTACTAATAACCACCGTTCTACTTTCTAGATTTCAATAATATTGATCGTTCTTGTATGCAAATGGATTATAAGAGGCATTTTTCTCCCTTGCTTCATATAGTAGCTCTTTCGCTTATGATAAGCGGGGAAATGTTTGTGATTGATTGATCTTTAAATTAATTGGAAATGAGAGAATTCTACAATATTCTGGAGTTTCATTTAAGTTGTAAAAAATGAATTATCTTTATATATCAATATATTATTTATTTTGAAAATGCCAGTTTCTCTATTTAACACTGAAAAAATGATTTACTTTCTTTGTTTTTTATCACTTAAAGAGGATATTTAAAAAGTTTTCGATAATGTATGAAGTATTTTCATATATTGCTTAGGACAAGAGGGAAGAACATGTATAAATTTTTCAAATTGATATAATTTTCTGTTCATGTTTTAATTGCAGCACTTATTTTTATGTCGTTGACTTTTAATAAAAAAGTCGACTCATAAAGGGTTGTTTTAAATAAATCCTATAAAATAACTTTTTATTATTGTGGGAACTTTTGTTCTAATATTATGTCTGATAAAATGAATTTACCTTTTGATAAAGAACATATTGAGCCAATAGAATTACGTTCTGCTTTACAGGAACGTTATTTGGCTTATGCGCTTTCTACGATTACGCACCGTGCATTGCCTGATGTGCGTGATGGATTGAAGCCTGTCCATCGGCGGATTGTTCACGCGATGCGGCTTCTCAAACTAAATCCTGGACAGTCTTATGCGAAATGTGCGCGGATTGTCGGTGATGTCATGGGAAAATTTCATCCTCATGGGGATGCATCTATTTATGATGCTTTGGTGCGCTTGGCTCAAAGTTTTGCAGTTCGTTATCCGTTGGTTGATGGACAAGGCAATTTTGGCAATATTGATGGTGATAATGCTGCTGCCATGCGTTATACGGAAGCACGGATGACTGAAGTGGCTGCATTGTTACTTGAAGGAATTAATGAAAACGCCATTGATTTTCGTTTAACTTATAATGAGGAAGATGAAGAGCCCGTTGTTTTGCCTGGGGCTTTTCCTAATCTTTTAGCAAATGGTTCATCAGGGATCGCTGTTGGTATGGCAACATCTATTCCACCCCATAATGTTGCTGAGCTTTGTGATGCGGCGCTCCATTTAATTGCACATCCCGATACACATGATGAGGAATTAAATCAGTTCGTTCTTGGTCCTGATTTTCCAACTGGTGGCATTTTAGTTGAGCCTAAAAAGAGTATTGAGGAATCTTATCGTATTGGTCGGGGTTTTTTTCGCTTGCGTTCACGTTGGCATCAGGAATCTGGTAGCCGTGGTTCTTATGTGATTGTTGTGACTGAAATTCCCTATCAGATTCAAAAGTCACGTCTTATTGAAAAAACAGCAGAGTTATTGCTTGCACGCCGATTGCCAATGCTTGAGGATATTCAAGATGAATCAGCAGAAGATATCCGAATCGTGCTGGTTCCTAAAAATCGGTCGGTTGATCCGGAGCTCCTTATGGAGTCTCTTTTTAAATTGACTGACTTTGAAGTAAGATTTCCCCTCAATCTGAATGTTTTGTCTTTGGGAAAAATACCCAATGTCCTTTCTTTACGAGAAAGTTTGCATCAATGGCTTGAACATCGTCAAGAAGTGCTTATTCGTCGCTCTCATTATCGGCTTGATCAAATTGATAGCCGATTGGAAATTCTTCATGGATATCTTATTGCCTATTTAAATCTCGATGAGGTCATTCAGATTATTCGTGAAGAGGATGAACCTAAAAAGCAGCTTATCAGTCGTTTTGAATTAACAGAAAATCAAGCAGAAGCTATTCTTAATATGCGCTTGCGCTCTTTACGTAAGCTTGAGGAATTTGAAATTCGTAAGGAATTTGAAAGTTTGAAAGCTGAAAAAGAAAAGCTAAAGAATTTGTTAGCTTCTCCTATAAAACAGTGGAAAATAATTTCAGAAGAAATCAAAAAAGTTCGAAACACTTTTGGTCCTGAAACACTCTTGGGGAAAAGACGTACGACGTTTGAAGAGGCACCAAGACATGATCTTGATGATATTCAACAAGCAATGATCGAAAAAGAACCGGTTACTATTGTTATTTCTGAAAAGGGGTGGGTGCGTGCTTTAAAGGGGCATTTAAACGATTATAAAGCACTTTCTTTTAAAGAAGGAGATAGTTTAAAGTTAGCCTTTCCAGCATTTACGACCGACAAGATTGTGCTGATCAGTACGGGTGGAAAATTTTTTTCTATTAGTGCAAATAGTTTGCCTGGAGGGCGGGGGCATGGTGAACCCATTCGTCTTTTAGTTGATATGGACGATGAGCACGATATTTTTACAGCTTTTGTGCATCATGCAGAGGGAAAATTGCTCTTGGTTTCATCTCACGGTAATGGTTTTATTGTTTCTTCTTCAGAAGTGATCGCCAATACACGAAAAGGAAAGCAAGTGATGAATGTCAAATCTCCTGATAAGGTAAAACTTTGTGTTCCGGTAAATGGTGATCATATTGCTGTGGTCGGTGAAAACCGAAAAATGCTTATTTTTTCTATTGAACAAATACCAGAAATGAATCGCGGTAAAGGTGTTCGTTTACAGCGTTATAAAGAAGGTGGCATTGTTGATGCCAAGACTTTTAATTTATCAGAAGGCTTAAGTTGGCAAGATACAGCTGATCGAATCTTTAACCGCCAAGCTGATGATCTCATTGAATGGATGGGAACGCGTGCGGGCGTCGGGCGTTTGGTTCCAAGGGGATTTCCAAAATCGGGAAAATTTATCAATTAAATTTATTTTATAAACGGGAAAGTGCCGTATGACTTTATGATATGCAATATATTGATTTATAAAGATAACGTATCACTTTTATATGGAAAGAAAGACCTAAAGTGTGAGTTTTTTTCTTAATTTTTGTCCTGTTTAGGTTAAATCAGTAAAAAAATATTTGCATGTCATAAGATGAGGGGGGATTGTGTGCATAAAAACTATTGAGGAAAAGAATAAAAATATTTCTTATAGACTGTTTGAAATATAAGAGCTGTTGCAACAATAGGTATGTTTGTTTTTTGTCAGTGATTATATTTTTAGAAACTGGGAATAGTATTATGATGACGATTTGCGTCTTTATTAAGTAAAGATACTGCTATTCAATGATTTTTATACAGTTCACTGTTTTTTAAACCTTATATCATTCATGAATGTTGTCGTGAAATGATTTGAGAAGTTTATTTTTAAAATAAACATGTGAATGTTCAGCACAAGAGTGCTCTATTTTATATTATAGGCATTTCCTTATTGTTCAAGAGAGATATTATTAATTGTCTCATAGAGCAATCTTTACTCGTTAGGATTACTATGATATTGCCTAAAAAGATGACCCCGTTCAGCATATAAGACAAGAAGTATGGCAATGAGACTCAGAAAGAAAAATCCTGCCGAATTAGGGGTGGTTGTTTCATTAAATTGTTGAGCAATAAAAAAACTAAGTCCTGTGCCAATAGATGTTTGCAAAAAACCAGATATAGACGATGCCGTTCCAGCTATTTCTCCTACAGATTCAAGGGCGAGTGTATTGAAGTTTGCCATAATCCCACCGCAGGCAAACATCAATATACAGAATAACAGCATGTAAAAAGGAAAAGGAAGAATGCCATCTGTTAAGATGGAGCCAATAAACCATACACATGAAGTGGCACAAAAGAGTAAAAGCATTGCGTGAGCAATACGCCGCATTCCAAGTTGTCCAACGAGTTGAGAGTTAAAGAATGATGATAGGGCTTGAAATGCAGCACCGACTGCAAAGGCAATAGGGAACCAAAGTCCTAGATTATAGATCCCTTCATAGGTTTGTTGCGATGTATTAACGGCGGTAAAGATACAGCCTAAAATAATGGAAGTTGCTAGTGTATAGCAAAGTGTTGTGCGATTGGTTATCACAATCCATAAATTATGTTTGACCGAAGAAAAGGAAAGAGAGCGTTGCGCATAAAGAGTTTCAGGCAAGCGCAGTTGAATCCAAATCATCAGTCCTAAACCGATAATTGCCATGAATATGAAAATAAGTTGCCAGTTTCCAAACAGTAAAATGATCTGTCCTGTTGCTGGTCCAATCATTGGTGCAATAAGGAAAACCATCATCACGATAGACATCACCTCTGCCATTTTCCGACCACTATAGAGATCTCGTACAATAGAAACTGTAAGCACACGCATAGCAGCTCCTCCTATACCTTGCAGGATACGCAAAATAAGCAAGAGAGAAAAATTGGATATAAATGCACAGCCAATCGCCGTAAATGAATAAAAAGCAAGACCAATAAGGATAAGTTTACGTCGCCCATAACGGTCGCTTATGGGACCAAAAAATATTTGTGAGATGCCATAGCTGATAAGGTAACTAGAAATGATATAATGTTGATCGTTTTCATCGAAAACATTTAAACTGTCTAAAATGTTGGGCATTGCTGGCAACATAATATCAACAGCTATAGAATTGATAGCCATCAGCGAAGCAATAAGGATAACAAATTCTTTATAGCCAATTCTTTTTCTAATCGCATTACTATGCGTTTCTTCATCGACTGAATATGACATATGGCATCCTTGAAATAAAATTTCTTCTGAAAACAGCTCTTTTTAAGAGTCTGAATAAAATGCAAGATACCTATGATTGATTACAGGGAATATTTTTTTCTTTCAAAAGCTCCTGCAACTCATTGTTTTGAAACATTTCTTTAACGATATCACATCCTCCAACAAATTCACCTTTGATATAAAGCTGTGGAATTGTTGGCCAATTTGAGTAATCTTTGATCCCTTGGCGCAATTCGTTAGAAGTTAAGATATTAACCCCTTTATAATTCAATCCTAAATAGTCAAGGATTTGAACAACTTGTCCTGAAAAACCGCATTGCGGAGCGTCAGGTGTTCCTTTCATGAATAAAATGACGTCGTTTGTTTTAATCTCGTTATCAATAAAATCATGAACAGTGGTCATTTTTATTCCTCGATATTTCAGATTTCTATAAATGTGTAACTTATACTCATATTATTTTTTAATCGTATTGAATGAATGAATGCAAGAAGAAATTTTAAAATTATTTGGGAATATTTGTTTGTAGAGCTAGAGCGTGAAGGTCATTTCCCATATTGCCTTTAAGAGCATCATAAACCATTTTGTGCTGTTGAACGCGGCTTTTACCGCGAAAGCTTTCGGCAATAACTTCAGCAGCGTAGTGTTCTCCATCTCCAGCAAGATCACGGATTATCACAGTTGCATCGGGAATGCCTTCACGAATAAGCGCTTCAATTGCATGGGCACTCATTGCCATGATTATTCTCCTCTGTTTATTAATTTTTTATAAGAGTAGCTATAGCCAAAAGAAACGAAAAAGTCTTTATTTTTCATCCATAAATTGTGGAAACCAGCTTTCATAGGCTTGTATGAGTTCATCTATAGAAAGTTTTAGTATTCCATCTATATCAAGTGCATCACCTGCAACTTGACCTAGCTCTATTAAAGAAACTGCACTTATTTGTGCGAGCTCTTTAAGGCTATTGAGTGCTTCAGGTTTGACTGCTAAAAGATAACGTCCTTGGTCTTCTCCAAAAAGTTCTGCATGTTCTGGTGATTGGTTGCTTAATTTTGTTTTGATCCCTTTACCTGCTTTAATGACCATTTCTGCAAGCGCAATCGCTAATCCTCCATCAGAAAGATCATGGGCAGCGTGAACAAAACCGCGATGTATGACATCTCGAACAAATTGACCATGTTTTTTTTCAAGTTGTAAATCTACGTGAGGGGGGGCACCTGCATCAATATTTAAAATGTTTCGCGCATAGATTGATTGTCCTAAATGAGAGCCGCAATCTCCCACTAAAACAATATAATCTCCATTTTGCATCCCCTTTATTGTTACCATTTTAGACCAATCACTAAGAAGTCCTACACCAGCAATTGTAGGGGTTGGAAGAATAGCTTCTCCATTTGTTTCGTTGTAAAGAGAAACATTGCCTGAAACGATAGGGAAGTCGAGGATTCTACAAGCTTCTCCTATCCCTTTAATAGCCAAGACCAGTTGTCCCATAATTTCAGGTTTTTCAGGGTTACCAAAATTGAGATTATCTGTAGCAGCCAACGGCGTTGCACCTGTCGTACTAATATTTCGCCAACATTCTGCGACAGCTTGTTTTCCTCCTTCATAAGGGTCTGCTTCACAATAGCGAGGTGTTACATCAGAAGAAAAAGCAAGAGCACGTTTGCTGTTGTTTCCTACACGGATAACGCCTGCATCACCTCCTGGACAAACAAGGCTATTTCCTTGGATAAGAGTATCATATTGTTCATAAACCCATCGCCGAGAACTTTGATCAGCAGAATTCAATAAGCTCAAAAGCGCATCACCAAGATTTTCAACTTTTTTGACGTCTCCTGCTTTCAAGGGTGTTTTTTTTGCCGGCTCACTCCAAGGACGATCATAAACAGGCGCTTCATCACCAAGCTCTTTGATGGGAAGATTAACAACTTCTTTTCCTTGATGAAATACACGGAAACGTAGATCATTGGTTGTTTTTCCAATAATGGAAAAATGGAGCCCCCATTTATGAAAAATTGCTGCTGCTTGCTTTTCTAACTCTGGTTTAAGAACCATGAGCATACGCTCTTGGCTTTCAGAAAGCATCATTTCATAGGCTGTCATGTTTTCTTCTCGAACAGGAACTGCATCAAGATTAAGCTGTATTCCTAGATTGCCTTTTGCACCCATTTCAACGGCAGAAGAGGTGAGACCTGCAGCTCCCATATCTTGAATAGCAACCACAGCTCCAAGTTCCATGAGCTCTAAACATGCTTCAAGGAGACATTTTTCTGTAAAAGGATCACCGACTTGAACGGTTGGACGTTTTTCACTGATTGAAGAATTAAATTCAGCAGAAGCCATTGTTGCTCCACCGACACCATCTCGCCCTGTTTTTGCACCAAGATAAACAACAGGGAGTCCGATGCCTTGCGCTTTAGAATAAAAAAGGGCATCTGTCTTTGCAATACCGGCTACAAAAGCGTTAACAAGTATATTGCCATTATAACGCTCATCAAAATTTACTTCTCCACCAACCGTTGGAACACCAAAAGAATTGCTGTAACCACCTATTCCAGAAACAACACCAGAAACAAGATGGCGTGTTCGTGGGTGATCAGGAGCACCAAATCGTAATGCATTCATAGCAGCAACAGGACGGGCTCCCATTGTGAAGACATCACGTAAAATACCACCAACACCTGTCGCTGCACCTTGATAAGGTTCAATATAAGAAGGATGGTTATGGCTTTCCATTTTGAAAACAACACATTGTCCTTCGCCAATATCAACAACACCAGCATTTTCACCAGGTCCTTGGATGACACATTTTCCTTCTGTCGGAAGAGTTTTTAGCCATTTTTTAGAGGATTTATAAGAACAATGTTCGTTCCACATTGCAGAAAAAATTCCTAGTTCAGTAAATGTTGGCTCTCTACCGATTAACGTCAGGATACGTTGATATTCATCTTCTTTTAGCCCGTGTTGTGCAATGAGCTCTGGTGTAATAGTGATGTTATCGCAAGGCTTCATGAGTATTTATCCGTTAAATTAACTGAAATTCAGCATTTTAGTTTCTATCTAGCAGCTATTATAAGCAATAATGTTGTTTAATAATAAAAATATTCATAGACCGTAAGCTGAAGATTTTGTTCGTTTGTTTGGTGGGATTTAAGACCAAAAACGATCTTAAATAATTATGTATTTAGAGAATAATATCCATTGTTGTTTGTGAAAATTCCGTTCATAGATTTACTACGCGAGATATAGACCTTTGTTTTTTATAATTATGGAGCACAAGAATTTTGCGGCATCATCCATTTGCTAACTCTAAAGCACTTTGAAAAAGTAAACGACCGTCAACACCTCCATGAGCGGGTTCAATAAAGTTTTCAGGATGAGGCATCATACCAAGAATATTACCAGCTCTATTAACAATACCAGCAATATCTTTCATTGAGCCATTAGGATTTGTATTTTCTGCATAACGAAAAACAATTTGTTGATTATCTTCCATTTGTTTTAATGTTTCACTATCAACAAAATAATTCCCATCGTGATGTGCAACGGGACAACGAATAATTTGTCCTTTAGAATAATATCGAGAAAATTTTGTCTTGGCGTTGACGACTTCAAGTTTGATTTCACGACAAACAAATTTTAAAGAAGCATTACGCATTAAAGTACCGGGTAATAATCCCGCTTCCAACAAAATTTGAAATCCATTACAGATTCCTATTATTGTAGTCCCTTCTTGTGCTTTTTCACGAATGGCCTTTAAGATAGGGGTTCGCGCTCCAATAGCGCCACACCTTAAGTAGTCGCCATAAGAAAAACCACCAGGAATAATAATAACATCTACATCTGGAATTGTTGTTTCTGTTTGCCAAATTTTTAGTGGTTCAACTCCCGTTATATGATGTAATGCTGCAATCATATCTCGGTCACGATTTAATCCAGGAAGTTGAATGATAGCAGTTTTCATGAGCGTTCCACTTAAAGAAGTTCGATTGTATAATTTTCGATGACAGTATTTACGAGTAACTCTTCACACATCTGGTTAAGTTTTTTCTTTGCGCTTTCAGAAGGCTGATCATCAAGAACAATATCAAAGACTTTGCCTTGACGAATGGAACGAATGCCTTCGAAAGCTAAACTTTTTAAAGCACCAACAATTGCTTCTCCTTGTGGATCAAGAACGCTTTCTCTTAAAGTAACTGTAATGCGTGCTTTCATTTTTTGCTTCCTGTTGTTAAAAGAACCTCTCCTTTGAAGAGGCGGTATTTATATAAGGCGATAATATTTTACCTTGTTTTTACTTTACGAGAACGGGACCACTTGGTCGTGTAGGTTCATTTTCATTCATAATACCAAGACGTTTGGCAACTTCTTGATAGGCATTAATAAGTCCACCCATATCACGACGAAAACGGTCTTTGTCCATTCTTTCTTGTGTTTGCATATCCCATAGTCGTGCAGAATCAGGTGAAATTTCATCAGCAAGGACAATGCGCATTGTTTCATCTTCCCACAGACGACCAAATTCCATTTTAAAATCAATTAATTGTATGTTAACACCAGCAAAAAGCCCAGAAAGAAAATCATTAATACGAATTGAAAGTTGCATGATATCTTCTATCTCTTGTGGGACAGCCCACCCAAAAGCTGTGATATGTTCTTCCGTCACCATAGGATCATCGAGAGAATCATTTTTATAGTAGAACTCAATGATGGATTGTGGAAGTGGAGTTCCTTCTTCCAGTCCTAAACGTTTAGCAAGGGAGCCGGCAGCAACATTGCGAACAACAACTTCCAATGGAATGATTTCCACTGCTTTAATAAGCTGTTCGCGCATGTTTATGCGTTTAATAAAATGTGTTGGGATGCCCAAACGTCCAAGGTGGCTAAAAATATGTTCCGAAATTCGGTTATTTAAAACCCCTTTTCCGTCGATAATTTCATGTTTTTTTGCATTAAAGGCCGTTGCATCATCTTTAAAAAATTGAATATAAGTTCCTGGTTCAGGTCCTTCATATAAAATTTTGGCCTTGCCTTCATAAATACGGTGGCGACGATTCATTATGATTCTCTATTTATCTTGAGAGGTTTTTAATAACATTGAATAAATGATACTATCCTAATTGATAGAAATTCTCAATGATATTACTATGATACTTTTATAATTTTTGTCATTACATATTTCCTCAAAGGTGGAGATACATAGGCGATGAGAAAGAGTTTACCTCTTTGGGATCAAATTTTTGCAAGAAAGTGAGAGAAAACCATAAGCCCTTCAGGCCAAGGCCCGTGTCCGGATTCTGCGTTAATATGGCCAGAATACCCAGCATCAACAAAGAGTGATCCCCAATCATTGGCAATTTTTTCTGCTACTGAAAATTGACAAAACTCATCGTTACGGCTGGCTATGACAAGAGAAGGAAAAGGCAACTTTTGACGATGATAAGGGCCAAATGTCATTAAATGTTTAGGGCGTATTTTCTCATTAGCTACATCAGGAGGTGCAACAAAGAAAGCGCCACAAATTTTTTCTGTATTTTGTATAATTGCCTGAAGAGCAGTAGGAACTCCTAATGAATGCGCAATAATCATAACAGGCTTTTGAGCTTGTACGATGGCGGTTTTAACCCCTTCAACCCACTCTTCACAAACAGGCTTTGACCAATGGAGTTGTTCAATGCGGCGGGCTGTCGACAATTTTTTTTCCCAGCGTGTTTGCCAATGATCTGGACCAGATCCTTTGTAGCCAGGAACAATAAGAATATCGAGTTGATTTGCTTTCATGAATTGTTTTCTTTGTTACAACAGATTTTTGATCATAGGTGGAATAGATTTTGGTTTTCTATGTCGCTTTATTGTTCTTCAAAAACACGTTTAAAAATCGCATCGATATGTTTGGTGTGGTAAGAAAGATCAAATTTTTCGCGAAGTTCTTCTTCACTTAAAGCTTTGGTAACATCTTTGTCGTTGAGGAGTTCTTCTAAAAAATCTTTTCCTTGTTCCCAAACCTTCATCGCATTTCGTTGTACAATCCGATAAGAATCTTCACGACTAATCCCTGCTTGTGTGAGGGCTAAAAGTACTCGTTGTGAGTGAACAAGACCCCGGAATTTATTGAGATTTTTTTGCATATTTTCTGGATAGACAATGAGATTTTCAATGACAGATGTGAGGCGAGAAAGAGCAAAATCAAGTGTAATAGTCGCATCTGGAGCAATATAACGCTCAACAGATGAATGGGAAATATCACGCTCATGCCAAAGAGCTACATTTTCCATGGCTGGAAGTGCAAATGCACGTACCATACGGGCTAATCCAGTTAAATTTTCTGTTAAAACTGGATTACGTTTATGAGGCATTGCCGATGAACCTTTTTGCCCAGGTGAGAAATGTTCCTCTGCTTCAAGAACTTCTGTTCGTTGTAAATGGCGTATCTCTATTGCTAGCCTTTCAATAGAGGAAGCAATAACACCAAGTGTTGCAAAAAACATAGCATGACGATCTCTTGGTATTACTTGAGTGGAAACCGGTTCAGCACGCATCCTCAAGGCTTTTGCTACATGTTCTTCAACGCGGGGATCAATGTTAGCAAAAGTTCCTACAGCTCCTGAAATTGCACAAGTAGAAATTTCTTCACGTGCTGCAAGAAGACGTTTGCGACAACGGGAAAATTCAGCGTATGCAAGAGCAAACTTGATTCCAAATGTTGTCGGTTCAGCATGAATGCCATGACTTCGCCCAATGGTGATTGTCTCTTTATGCTCAAAAGCACGTCTTTTTAAGGCTTCAAGAAGTTGATCTATATCCTCTAGCAAAATATCACTCGCACGCATCAATTGAATGCTCAGCGTTGTATCGAGAACATCAGATGATGTCATGCCTTGGTGGATAAAACGTGCTTCTGGTCCAATGAATTCAGCGAGATGGGTTAAAAATGCGATAACATCATGTTTGGTAATTGCTTCAATTTCATCAATACGATTGACATCAAATTCAGCCGCTGCCCCTTTTTCCCAAATAACTTTGGCGGCCTCTTGCGGAATAACCCCTAACTGAGCAAGAGCATCACAGGCATGTGCTTCAATTTCAAACCAAATACGATATTTCGTTTCGGGAGACCAAATTGTTACCATTGCAGGGCGGGAATAACGTGCGATCATCATTTTTTTCCTTGTTGTGAGAGGATTGCGGCTTGGCGTAATGCATTAATACGTGTTTTGTAAAGCTCTTTGTTTCCGTTTTTATAAATTGCAGTGCCTGCGACAAATACATTTGCACCAGCTTTTGCAGTTATTCCAATTGTATCAACGGTGATACCACCATCAACTTCAAGATCAATAGGGCGGTTTGCAATCATGCTTTTAACACGTTTAATTTTATCTTTTATTTCTGGAATGAAACTTTGTCCACCAAAACCGGGATTGACTGTCATGATGAGGATGAGATCTAATTGATCAAGCAAATATTCAAGGATATGTTCAGGAGTGCTTGGGTTGAGTGCAATTCCTGCTTTTTTTCCCATTGCTTTGATTGTTTGGAGTGAACGGTGAAGATGTGGACTTGCTTCAGCATGAATGGTTATGATATCTGAACCGGCTTTTGCAAAAGCTTCCAAATAAGGGTCGACTGGTGCGATCATCAGGTGGACATCAAATATTGCTTTGGTTAATGGGCGCAGAGCTTTGATGACGTCAGGACCAAAGGTGATGTTAGGAACAAAGTGCCCATCCATGATGTCAAGATGGAGCCAATCTGCACCAGCATCAACAACATCTAATATTTCTTGTCCAAGTTTAGAAAAATCAGAAGCCAAAAGTGAAGGTGAAATGAGATGAGAATGGGGCATTAAAATCTCCTTGATTGGCTATTTTTATCATGTTGCTGTGTATACACAAATACCTTTTATGTTATGACGGAAAAGAAAAAAATATGTACTATAGATCTTTTTATAGAAAGATCCCTTGAAACTTTAAAGCTTTATAAGTGAAAGATATGTCGAATCATAAAACATATTTGATGCCTGAATTTCAACATAAACATACTATTGCGGTTTCTTCCCAAGAATATCGAGATGCCATGAGTCTTTTTGCAGGAGCTGTGCATATTGTGACAACAAATGGTATTAAGGGAAGACGTGGGGTGACTGTTTCGGCGTGTTGTTCTTTATCTGATGATCCTCCAACCCTTCTTGTTTGTCTCATGCGCCATAATTTAAAGAATCAGGTGTTTATGGAGAATGGAAATTTTTGTGTTAATAGCTTGGCAGGAAAACATCGCTCATTAGCGGATGTTTTTTCGAGACGTTGCAATTCTACACAAAATGAGCGTTTTGATGTTGCTCAATGGGGAGCTTTGCAAACGGGGGCGCCTAGTCTTTCAGACGCTCTAGCGTCGTTTGATTGTCGTTTGATTTGTTGGCACGAACACGCAACTCATTGTGTTTTGATTGGTGAGGTTGTTGCAATCAACTGTAATCAAGAAAAAGATGCTTTGATGTATTTAAAACGTGGATATCACACTTTGCCTTTATAAAGATTTTGTTTTTTGGGTTGGTGAAGTGATTTATCGTTACTCCATTTAAATTTTAGCACAATGAGGAAGAAGGGCTCTGATATTTGAGTTTTCTAATGAGAAAGATAATTGAGGGATGATATTTGATCAAGATCAAACAACGCATTGAGATATATTTATAGATTGCTATGAAAAAACATTTTACTCTTGTGTTGAGAGGTATTGCACAATATATAGACCGAACATAGCATATGTGGAGGTTTTTTATTGCATGAGCGAAGAGATTGATGGTCAATATCGCCCTAGTGAAGATGAGCCTTTTATGAATGAGCGGCAAAAGGCGTATTTTCGTGCTAAATTGGTTTCTTGGAAAAATGATATATTAAAAGAAGCTCGTGAAACTTTGGAAAATTTGCAGGAAGAGAATGTTGGTCAACCCGATTTGACCGATAGGGCATCTTGTGAAACTGATCGTACACTTGAATTACGTGCTCGTGATCGTCAGAGGAAACTTATTTCAAAAATAGATGCAGCTTTAGAGCGCATTGATAATGGGACATACGGTTTTTGTGAAGAAACTGGCGAACCCATTAGTATAAAGCGTCTTGAGGCTCGGCCGATAGCCGTTTTGTCGTTGGAAGCACAAGAACGTCACGAGCGACGAGAAAGAGTTTATCGTGATGATTAAAGTTATTGAGATGATAAACAAACGGAATTTGTAGTAATAGAATTGTATATTTTTATTTGTGGGGAGTGGGAATAAATAAAGATGGCTCTTGTCGTCCTTCAATTTCGGCCGTAATTGCTGAATCTTTTACGGTTTGATTCGCAAAAGGAGAGGACTTTTTATCCGGCATTTCTCCTCTTTCTGGAAACGTGGGGTTTGAGTGTGTGTGTGTTTCTCTTTTTTGTATTTTTGATGTACCAGTAATATCGGATTCTACAACCACATCTGTTAATCCGCCAATAAGGAGCAAATGTTCTTTATTATCGCAACGGACTAAAACAAGGCGGCGTACTCGATCTATAGAAATTGCTTCACATATTGCTAACCGCACTGGGCTTTTTTTTCTATTAACGCTGAATCTTTTCGTTTTTAAACGGCGTAAAAACACGATAATTATGGTAATAGCTGCGATTGTTATTATAAAAAGCAAAAAGCTTATAGTTATGTTGGCAGCAGATACACCTATTTGGTCTGATAACCAGATATACATAGATTTTCTCCCATTTTGGCATGGAAATATCGTTTTTTATTGAGATAAATTTATCAATATACCCTCAAAAGGTTCACTGAAATAAAGAAATAAACTTTTACAATTAAGTGAGCTTTCTTAGAAAGATGATATCATAGTATATACTTTATAACAACGACTATAAAGGAAGTTTTGTGATATAAGAAACAGTTATAATCTAAGGCAAAGAGAGATGGATAAAGGTTTTGGGAATAATGAAAGATCAATATCTTCGTTTTCTTTTCATCGAAGAGTTGAGATTTTTGGTGTTGTCTTTTTATTAGTTTTTCTTTTGATTGTGGGTATTTTAGGTGTTTTTTATCCACAAAACTATTTGCAAAAGACTATGTTGATATTTTTTTTGATTCTAGCAATTATCGGTGTTGCAACACTTGTTTTGAGTGGAATGGGAATTTTAAGATACCATGCATTGTGGTTGCATGAAGAGTGTGATTTTAGCATCTTTAATAGGAGCGATGATGCAATTGTAATCTCTGATCTTTCTGGTTCTGTTTATTATTCTAATCAAAGCTATCGAAAAATTTTGACCTATAAGCCTGAAGCGTCTTGTTATATGGTTATTGCTGATCTTCCAGGAGCAGGTGCACTTTCGTATCGCTTAAAAGTTGCAGCATGTAATAATCTTGCAGCGCAAGAGGAATTAAGAGTAGAGCAACCGATTTTTACCGATTCTACACCCAAAAAATCTGCTTGGTATAATATCTCCATTCAACCTATTACAAAACGGAACAAAAAGCTTTTATTGTGGCGTATTGCTGATATTTCGCATTTACAACAAACGCGAGAAGTTTTTTTCTCGAACCTTCAAGAGGCTATCAATCACTTGGATCAAGCTCCTGTTGGTTTTGTATCCGTTAATACACAAGGAACTATTCTTTATGCAAATGCTGTTTTTGCCGAATGGTTTTCTATGGATTTAGCGAATTTTTCAGTTGGTCAATATAATTTTGATCCGTTATTTGATAGCGTTGGAGCTAAGAGCTCATGGAATGATATTTGTTTGCAAACCAACAGATATCAAAGTTCAGGTTACTCTTTACCTTATAGGTTTTCGTTATGTTTAAATTCACAGACGACGTGTGAAAAAATATTCCATTGTTTTATATCTACTTCTTCTCTTTTAGAGGAGGAAGCTATTTATCGTATTGTGATCATTCCACAATACGTACAAAAAGAAGAGAATAACCCATTAAAATTACCTAGTGTATTAGGTGAATATTTTGATGCAAGTCCTTTTGCAATAGCCGTAGTGGATCATGCAGGGCAATTGATTCATATGAATAATGCTTTTTCATCACTCACGGGATGCATGGATAAAACGATCAATTTTTATGATGTCATTTCTCGTCGTGATTGTGCGCAGTTAGAGCGTGCCTTTCAGAAAATTGCGACAAATAAAAATTATTTTGTTTCTCTAGAAACTGTTTTAGAAAAAAATGAAGAACGCCATTTACGTCTCCATGTTATGTCTGTACCACCATATCATGGTGATGCATTGCAAGATTTGGTCATTCTCTCTGTCATTGAAACAACAGAACAAAAAACGCTTGAAGATAAAATGATGCAAAGTCAGAAGATGCAAGCTGTTGGACAATTGGCAGGCGGTATTGCTCATGATTTTAATAATGTTTTAACAGCAATTTTAATGTCATGTGATCTTCTTTTAAATACCCATCGTAGTTCTGATCCTGCTCATGCTGATCTTATCAATATTAAAAATAATGCTAATCGTGCAGCGGCTCTTGTACAACAATTATTAGCTTTTTCTAGAAAGCAAACACTTCGACCTGAAGAAGTTGATTTTACAGAGTTTTTATCAGACATTCGCAATCTTATTTTACCACTTTTGGGTAATAATATTCAGTTAAAAATTATTCATGGAAGAGATTTGTGGAGCGTTGAAGTCGATCAAGCATCTTTTCAGCGTGTTATTATGAATTTGGTTATTAATGCGCGTGATGCTATGTTCGATGGAGGTATTGTTACGATTGCGACAAACAATATTACAAAACAACAAAGTGCTGAATTTAATCATCTTGGTTTAGCAATTGGTGAGTATGTGCAATTGACTATTTCAGATACAGGCAGTGGTATATCTGCGGCTATACAAGAAAAAATGTTTGAGCCATTTTTTACAACAAAAGAAGTTGGAAAAGGAACAGGCCTTGGTTTGTCAATGGTTTATGGAATTATCAAGCAAACAGGTGGGTACATTTATTGTGAAAGCAAAGAGGGAGAAGGAGCAACATTTCATATTTTTCTTCCTCGTTATATCCCAGATATAAAAGGAGAAATTTCTCAGAAAATTGAAAAAGATGAAGAGAAAGATAAAAATGTAGATCTAACAGGATCTGCGACTATCCTATTGGTTGAAGATGAAGATGCTGTCAGAATGGGGGGGGTAAGAGCACTTCAAATGAGAGGATATACGGTTTTAGAGGCAGCAAGTGGGGTGGAAGCACTCTCTATTCTTGAGGAAAAAAAAGGTATTGTTGATATTATTGTTTCCGATGTGGTGATGCCAGAAATGGACGGGCCTACTTTACTTAAAGAAGTCCGTAAAAAATATCCTGATATCAAATTTCTTTTCGTTTCTGGATATGCAAAAGATGCTTTTGCTAAAAATCTTCCACAAGATGCTGTTTTTGGTTTTTTATCTAAACCTTTTACACTCAAACAGTTAGCTATAACAGTTAAAGAAACCCTTTTGTCATGATAGAAAAATTTATGTAATAGAAAAAGTGCGTATTTTAAGATTTTTTAGGCGAAATACGAGAGTATTTTGATCAAGAGAGTTCATGATAATAAAAACTGGATAAAGAAGAACAATTTAGACATTGCACTAAAATTCAAAAAAATTCGCACATTCTACACAAATTTATGAAAAGATAAGTTTTATCATGTCAACTTTTCATAGAGTTCATTTATAGGAGTTGAAAACAAACAGCGTGTACACCGTTGAAAAATGCTGATTAATAGATTGTTGATACACTCAAAAGGATAAGAGCTGTTGTTGTGTATCTACCATTTTGCTCTTTCCTTCAATAAATGCTTTTAAAGCTTCGGGGTAGAGTTTATGTTCTACTTTAAGAACTCTCTGTGCTAAACACTCAGCGGTATCATGGATACAGACGGGGACGGCTGCTTGGGCGAGGATTTTTCCTGCATCCATGTCTTCTGTAACAAGGTGAACAGTGCAACCCGTGATTTTTACACCTGCTTGTAAAACTTTTTCATGTGTGTTTAAGCCTTTAAATGAAGGCAAAAGAGAAGGATGAATGTTTAAAATCCGTCCTTCGTAAAGTTTTACGAAACGCGATGAGATAAGGCGCATATACCCTGCAAAGCAAAGAAAATCGGGCTTATATTGATCTAAAATCGTAAAAATATCTTCTTCATGCTCTTCTTTTGTTTTGTAGATTTTACGATCAACAATATGAATGGGTAAGTTATAGTTTTGGGCCTTTTCAATACCATTTGCATGCGGATTATCGCAAATAACAGCGACAATTTCAGCAGGATATTCTTTTTGTTGGCTTGCTTGAGCAAGGGCGACCATATTGGACCCATTACCAGAAATAAAAACGACAATTTTTTGTTTCATAAATTCAGTACTCCTTGATAAAGTATCCCTTTATTTTGATCTTGGCGTTTTGTTAAAATGCCAAGTGGAGTCACCGTTTCTCCTTTTTTTTCAAGCGCTTGCGTAATCGTTTCAGCTGCATGCTGTGCTACGATAATGATCATACCAATACCACAATTGAATGTTCTTAACATTTCTGTTTCTTCTATTTTACCTTGTTTGGCAATCCATGAAAAGACGGGGGGAACATTGATGGTAGAAAGATTAATTTCAGCGCAGAGAGAAGATGGAAGGACACGTGGAATATTTTCAGGAAAGCCTCCACCCGTAATATGAGCAAGAGCTTTAATCCCTTCATATTTTTGTATGATGGGAAGAAGCAATTTTACATAAATGCGTGTTGGTGTAAGAAGTGCTATACCAAGGCTTTTTTCGGGGGAAAAAGGGGCAGGGTCACTCCATTTGAGATAATTTTGCTGGATGATTCGTCGAACAAGCGAAAAGCCGTTAGAATGAACTCCAGAAGCGCTTAGACCTAATATAATATCACCTTCTGTCAAATCTTTTGAAGGGAGTAGCTTGCTGCGTTCGCATGCTCCTACAGCAAAGCCTGCTAGATCATAATCTCCCTTTGCATACATTCCTGGCATTTCCGCAGTTTCACCTCCAATAAGAGCAGCACCGGCTTGTTTACACCCTTCTGCAATACCAGAAATGATTGCCGCCCCTTGTTCAGAGTCAAGCTTTCCAGTTGCAAAATAATCCAGAAAAAAGAGCGGTTCAGCCCCTTGTACAAGTAAATCATTGACACACATAGCAACGAGATCAATACCTACAGTATTATGGTGACCTACTTCGATAGCAATTTTTAATTTTGTTCCCACTCCATCATTGGCTGCTACGAGGATAGGATCTGTAAAGCCAGCGGCTTTTAAATCAAAAAGGCCACCAAACCCCCCAATTTCTGCATCTGCTCCGGCTCGTTTTGTAGCGCGTATAAAGGGTTTGATTTTTTCTACCATGGCATTACCCATATCGATGTTTACACCGGCTTTTGCGTAGGTAAGGCCAACTTTGGATTTATTCTTTATAAGATCTTGATTGCTCATTGGAGCCTTCCTTTAATGGAAAATCAGGTTTTGATATTATGCAATGCCATGATAGAGTTCTCTCTGCAAGAGATATTGATAAGAAAATAAGCAACTTTTCTTGTAGCTTATTTTGAAGTTGTTTATAATTCTTTGTGAAGTTTTTTTTAGGATATTTTATGAGCAAGATATCAGATAATCACGGACAGTCTTCTTGGAAACTTATGAGAAAGAAAGTGAGTGAGAATACATCTCGTGATCGTTATAAGACTTATGTGCCAGCGTATACTCAATTACCATTGCCGAATAATATGAAAAGACAAATCTTTTTTTGGCTGGGTACGCTGATTTTTTTCATTCTTTTTATGTTTGTTTTTGGATCGATTTTGCTTCCTTTTGTGGCAGGGATTGTGTTGGCTTATTTTCTCAATCCCATTGTTCAATTACTTGAAAAATTTGGTATTCGTCGTGTGTTTGGGACTGTCCTTATTACCTTATTTATTGTTATTACCTTTGTTGCTTCTTTAGTTATTTTGATTCCTGTTATTAGTTGGCAAATACAGCAATTTATGAGTGATGGTTTACCTGTTTATATTAATCGTATTCAAACCTTTTTTGTTGAGCATGATTTTGATTGGTTAAGGCGCTATTTTGGAAGTGATCCAAATGAATTTCGGAATAATATTAAAGGATTTTTGGGAGAAGGTTCGGATTTTATTACGTCTCTTTTAAATTCACTTTTAAAGTCAGGAAAATCTATCGTTAATATCGTTAGCCTATTTGTTGTGGCGCCTGTGGTGGCATTTTATATGTTGTTAGATTGGCCACGGATGGTGAAAGCAATTGATTCGTTAATACCGCGTGATCATCTTGAAACTGTTCGGAGTATTTTTCATGAAATGGACAGGGCTATCGCAGGCTTTGTTCGTGGACAAGGAACAGTTTGTCTCATATTGGGAGGCTATTATGCTATTGGTTTAACAATTGCAGGACTCAATTTTAGTCTTTTGATTGGTATGTTTATTGGCCTTATTAGCTTTATTCCTTATATCGGCACAATGAGTGGTTTGGTCCTTTCTGTTGGTATTGCATGGGTCCAGTTTTATCCCAATAATTGGGGGGGAATCATTGTTGTGATGGCACTTTTTTTAATTGGTCAATTTATTGAAGGTTATATTCTTCAACCCAAGCTTGTAGGTTCATCAGTGGGATTACATCCCGTATGGTTGATGTTTTCACTTTTTGCTTTTTCTTCACTCTTTGGTTTTACTGGTATGCTTGTTGCTGTTCCTGCGGCAGCGGCTGTTGGCGTCTTAGTTCGTTTTGCTCTTCATACTTATCTGAGTTCTCAGATGTATTCGCAAAGGGGAAATTCGGAGCCGCTAAAATGAATGGGCGTGAAACGCAATTATCTTTAAATTTTCCTTATGATCCGATTTTTCAATTTGAGGATTTAGTGGTAACGGAAAGCAATCGTATGGCTTTTCAGCTTATTGATCACTGGCCCAATTGGAGCTTACCTATTGCAGTTTTGGTTGGCACAGAAGGATCTGGAAAAACGCACTTTTCTAATATATGGCTCCAAAAAGCAGATGCTTTCAGAATTCAGCACAATGAAATTGATCAGGCTGTTACTATAGCTTCTTTAGGCAGATCATTTTTAATAGAGGATATTGATGCTGGTGAAATCAATGAGATAGAACTTTTTCATTTAATTAACAGTATTAAGCAGACAAATCTTGATGCACGACAAGCTACTTTATTGATGACGGCACGAACACTTCCTTCCGCTTGGAATTTAACGTTAAATGATCTAAAAAGTCGTCTTAATTCGGTGATGTTCGTTGAAATTAATCAGCCTGATGATGCATTGTTAACAGCTGTTGCTTTTAAGCTTTTTTCCGATAGGCAACTTATTGTACATCCAGATACGGTTTATTATCTTGTAAGTCGTTGTGAACGTTCTTTATTTTCATTGAAGCGTGTTATTGTTTCTGTTGATCAATTGGCATTACAAAGAAAAAGAAAAATAACACGTGCTGTTATTGCTGAAGTTTTGAATAGAAGAAATCCGTAAATACTCCTTATCATAGCTTACTTATTCTGTTCTTCTATTATCGTTTCAATATGTAGAAAGACAAGTCATTTAAATTTTCTCTTTTTTGGATATCTATATAAGAGAGAAAAATAGTATTTTTTACTTTTGTCATGTGTTTATTTTTAATAACTTTGAGATTTTATTGTATGATGTTGAATTCTTTTCATCTTCGCATTTGAAAATTTTTCTAAAAAGAGCGCTTTAATTTATTTATAATAAAACCTTTGTGCTTTAAAAAAATGTTTATTATTTATGAATTTGGATTGTCGAAAATTCTAGAATTTTTAATAAAAGAGTTCTTGGGAAGATAGAAAAAGAGGAGAAAAAAGCTTAATACAGCTGAATTCTTTGGCTTATGTTCTCTTTGGAAAAGTTTTCCTATGATATTTAAGTTGTTTTTTTCTAAAATTGTATCTGTGGAATGCGTTTTGATATAGTAGGAGCTTGCTTAAAACAGGATAAAAATTATGAAGTCCTTATAGAGAAATTCATCTTTTTTAATATAGATTGGATTTTTTACGGAGGTTATTTTCTACTATTTGTCAATAAATTTGTTATTGAGTAGGGGAAAAAATTGAAAAATGTGTTTTTTTGTAAAGAAATGCAACAAAATTTAAAAAAAGTGTGTTTTTCTCTTGCACTTCTGTTGTGAAAATTTTAGGAAATGTGCATCAAATAAATGTAAATGGCGGAGCGTAGCGCAGCCTGGTAGCGCACCTGATTTGGGATCAGGGGGTCGTAGGTTCGAATCCTATCGCTCCGACCATATTTGATTGAGTGTGTGAGAATGATCAAATTGGGTACGTGTGGTGAGAAGCTATCATTCAAGCGTTGTGTAATCTGAAGGAAAAAGACATGATCGCACGTATTTATAGTCCTGCTAAGACAGCTATGCAGTCAGGTAAGGGGAATACAAGTTTTTGGGTTCTAGAGTATGAGCCGATGAAAGAAAAAATGCTTGAACCTCTTATGGGATACACGGCAACGTCTGATATGAATAATCAGGTAAGGATCCGATTTAATAGGAAAGAAGAAGCGATTGCTTTTGCACGTAAGAATGCTATCTCTTACCGTGTAGAAAAGAAACATACATCGATTCGACGTGCTATTTCTTATTCTGATAATTTTCGCAGTGATCGGCAGCAACCTTGGACACATTGAATTAAAGATGCTATTTTGAATTGAGAAAATAATCAGTTGGGTCCCGTAGCTCAGCTGGATAGAGCAACGGCCTTCTAAGCCGTGGGTCACAGGTTCGAATCCTGTCGGGATCACCATGTTTAAATGATATTAATAGGCGGCACAAAAAATTGGGGGTTTTTGTTGCTTTGATTTTATTGCTAAGCATTTTCTCAGCTTTTTGGGTATAAAGAGATGCCAATCTGTCTTCTGTTCAGCCCAAAAGTGCTTGAAGTTGTATAGGGTAGCTCCTGCATTAGAAACATGAGTTGCTGCTCACTTTATTTATTACTAATTTTTTAGTATCTACTGTATTAGATGCTTTACAAAACAGATTGCCAAAATTTTCTTTTACGCGTTCTTTTTCATTTTTCTGAAAATAAATATCCTATTTCTTAGATGATAGCTAAGCATTGCAGCTAATTCCGGTAAAATTGCAAAAACAATATCTATTCTAAATTGATTTTTTTGTTTTTAGATGAATAACATTAATTATATCTTTTGAGTATGATCTTGGTAAGATTGGTTTTCACGGCGTGATGGGCCCCATTTATAACTGTTTTACGGAACTTTTAAGATGTTTATGATGGGAGCTTACAGACGTCTCCATGAAGGGGTGGAATATATTTTCTCGTATGAAGGTTATGCCTTTTATAGCAAGTGATGACTCCAGTGTTTTGTTGTATAAAAAGATGCGGTATGGGGCACAGATAAGATATTTTTTCAATGAGATATATTTGCAACCAATTTGATTTAACGTGGTTGTCACTGTGGATTTTTCTCAGGTAGAGCTATAGATTTCAGCAATGTTTATGTTTTTTTAGTTATAGGTTTGAGAATGCATAATGTTGTGTCTTCATAGGCTATCTTGCACATATGCTGTTTGAATTGTGAATGAAGATGAATTGTATCTCGTAACGTTAAATTTTTCGATTCCAGTTTACATTTTAAAATGTTCTATCTTATCTTTTTATAGTTTGTACGACATGCTATAGGTCTTTTAGTATTAAACAATCATCTACACACTAAAATGCTATGGGATAAGATTAAATATTCTTAAATTTGCACGATTCAAGGTCATCTCTGCTTGTTTTTTATTTCAGTAGGGATGCAGTGCGGATAAAAAGATTCGTTGGTGTTTTTTACTCTTTTAATACTTTGTTTCACTCTGTAATTGCTAAACTTAAAATGTCGAATCTAAAAAACAAGCGTTTTATTGACTGTTGTTATATCTGATGGCTTTGGCAATAAGTATACGCCAATAGAGATGAGAGAAATAAAAAATTGAGGATAGATCAGGAAATAAACAATATTTTTTCAAAAAGAAGTATATGTTTGCTGTAAGGTTATTTATAAAAAGATTTTTAGATTCATTAAGTTATGAAACTTTAGGTGGATTTGTTAAAAATGTGAATCCACTTTTACAGAAAGCACTCAATAAATAAAAAAAATTAACAAAGGATGCGTTTTTAGAGCTAATGCTGGGAGTTTATATCCTCTCACTTTTATTTGTATGCCTTTCACAGTGAAAAAGGATATATAAAATCAATAAGTCACTTGCAGTATAAAGTTGAATGGTGGGCGTGACAGGGATTGAACCTGTGACCCCTACGATGTCAACGTAGTGCTCTCCCGCTGAGCTACACGCCCATTCACTGATGTTGCATACACCACATAGAATGACAAACGTCAATGCCTAATTTCATTTTCTCTTTTACCAGATATGAATAATTTAGAAAAATATCCTTTTAAGCAGCTATAAGGATCTTTTCAACCTCATTTACGAGTTCACGTAAGTGAAATGGTTTAGAGAGTACTTTTGCATCAGGAGGAGCATCGCTATTTGAATTGAGTGCAACCGCTGCAAAACCTGTAATGAACATTACTCGTAAATCAGGGTCAATTTCAGTAGCGCGTCGTGCGAGTTCGATTCCATCCATCTCTGGCATCACAATGTCAGTAAGGAGAAGGGAAAAAGGTTCTTCTTGTAAACGTTCATATGCGCTAATACCATTATCGAAATCGGCGACTTCGTAGCCTGCACGTTCTAAGGCTTTTACTAGAAAGCGACGCATATCGTTATCATCTTCTGCGAGCAGGATTCGTTTCATGATTATGTTCCAATGGCTCCATTTGTCAGAGTTTTTGCCGCATCAATTATACAATATAGAGTATTTATAAAAAAGGTGCTAAAATGCTCATAATTGAAATGAATGGCAAAATGGTTAATTCTTACATTCTTATTTACAATACAGTATATTCGTTGTGAGTTGGTTAAATTCGAAATGTATGTGGTTTTGAAAAAAGAGGACCGATCAAGCTGTTTTAAGATGATTCAATCTGATTTCTTTTTTATCAGAACTCCATTAAAAAACTTATGAAAATCATTAATGTATAGAATCCTTATATTAGGAAGTTAGAAAAACATTATGTTAATTTATTGTTTTTAAAAAGTTTTATTACAAAATAGATCTTTATAGATGTTTATATTTTATAAATATTTTAAAATAAACATTATAAAAGAAGTTGTTTTATAGTATTTTACCTACTTAATAAAAGATATTATTTTTATAAATATTAAAAATATTTATATTTTTAAATTTATGATAACAAAAAATAATAAATAATAAATAAATAACTAATTACATAATATATATTGTATAATTATTATTTTATTAAATTAACTTATTATAAAAATAATATTGTTTATATGATGTTATATTTTGTACATTAGGTGTTTTTGTTAGAAAATGTAATGAATATTTAGGTTACGGTTTTCCTGTAGAGTCTATAAAACGAATCATATAAGTGGTTAGAAGAGAGTATCTACTGTATCAAAGAAGTACTTATAGATTGACGTTGCTAGTAAAAACTGCATTTTGGATGGAGCAAGCGGAAGTCTCATGTTATTTTATAGATACATTATCGGGGATAAATGCATCAAATGCAGCCCAAAATTGTTTTTTATAATCTTCGTTAACCATAATTGTATCCAATTCAGCACCTCTAATGGTAATACTTTCTGTCAGACATGTGTGTTGGCATAATTGCCGCACTTCAATGTTGTTTGCAATATTATTTCGATTGGCGAGAATAAAGAGTGTTGGGATTTGTAAATGCCCGTGAAGTAAATTTTTCTTCATAGAATTAATCGTATTAAATACTGATGCCATCCATAAGGATGTTGGGGGCTTAATGGAAGAGAACGGCACTTTATGAGTGTGTCTCAATGGCATATTTTTTTGTTTCGTTTTTTTAAATTTTTTTCCATCTTTCGCTGGTATGAAGCCAAGACCTATATCAGAAAGAAATTGTGTTAATTTATGTTGAAAACCATTCGTTTTATTGCCGAATGGAGCAAAAAGGGGAGAAACACAGAGCAATTTATTAAACTGATGATTAATGAGATCTAATCCGCTCAGTGCTATCAATCCACCTATGCCATAGGCGAGCATAGAGTAAGGAGGCGGACAATTAGGATAAACAATATTTTTAAGAAATTTATATAAGTCATTAATATCATTATTTATGTCAAAGTAATGATGTCGGCATTGTTTGCTTATCTTGAAGGATGTTTTTTCTTGATTAAACCAGTCAAATATTGCCGTATGAAAACCGCGTTTAGAAATTTCGTTTATTGGTAAAAAATATTTTTCTAAAGCATTTGCATAGCTTTCGAGAATAACAATTGTTCCCTTAGATTTTTCTACTTCAGGATATGTTATCGCAAAACGAATTTCGCGATCTCTTGCTATTTTTAAGGTACTATAATGAATATTAGGAGGTGTAGACTCCCCGTCTATGCAATAAAAAGGTGTTTCCAATTGACATCCTTTACAGTGTATTTTTGCAATTTAGTGCAACGTGAAATAATGAGAGGACTTTGTATTTATGTAATAAGGAAGACGGATTAAGAAAGGGGCAGGGTGCTTTTTAGATAGTTTTTAACAATTCACGTACAAAAAAGTTGAAATAAGGAAAAATGATTACCAAATAATATAATGTGGTTGCCATGATGGGGCCATGGGTTCACAAGTAAGTTTGCCATTTGGGAACTTTGTGAATCAATTATAAATTATAGTCGCTCTAGAGGAGGGCAATATTATGCGTCAAGTAGACTTTTCACCATTTTATCGTTCCACAGTAGGTTTTGATCATCTTTTTAATTGGTTTGATTCTAGAACCCAACCAGATGAAGTTTCTTCTTATCCCCCTTATAATATTGAACGTTTAACTGAAGATTCTTATAGAATTTCTATGGCTGTTGCTGGTTTTTCTCAAGATGAAATTGATATTGAAACACATTGTAACCAGCTGATCGTTAAAGGAGACAGAAAGCCTGAAAATGATGCTGAAGAACGAGAGTTTCTTTATCGAGGTATTGCTTCGCGTGCTTTTGAACGGCGTTTTCATTTGGCTGATCATGTTAAGGTTATTGGAGCAGAACTTGGAGATGGGCTTCTTCATATTCAGCTTAAAAGGGAAATGCCAGCTGAATTAAAACCAAAAAAGATAACTGTGCAGACGTCACCATCCATTACAAAAAATGATAATAGCGACATTATTGCGTAAAGAAAATTTTAGAAAATATAAGAACCGAATAATTATAAATTTTTCTAAAGACTAAAATAACGCGAGGCAAAAGTCTCGCGTTTCGTGTGTGTTTTTGTAAGAAAGAAAATTATTTTAATAAAAATAGCTCATCTAAAATTTATGATAAAAATATTATCGCACATTATCCTACGTTGAAGAAAAAAATGTAGGTATCCATTGAAATGCATAGTAGTTCGATTATGAAGTCAGCTTATTTTTCATTTTATAGTATTTTAAGAATGGTCGGAGCGGCGGGATTTGAACCCACGACCCCTTGACCCCCAGTCAAGTGCGCTACCAAGCTGCGCTACGCTCCGAGTTCGTGTAAAACGATTAAATGACTGTTTATTTAAAGGCAAGAGAAAAAATAAACAGAATAAAATCTAAAATGTTCTCACATTCAGAACTTTTAAAAGTAAAAAATTTTGCACATCAATATTTTGTTGTTCATTCAAGATAAGGAGCGAATCTATAAAATTCTTTATTATCATTAAAATTATGGCTCTATAATTAATAAATGTATGCATTTAACTCCTTTTGCAGATTGTGAAAAGATAAGATTTGTGATTTTAGGGTTATAGACTGGGGAAGGAGGGAAGCGAGTAGCGCGGAAGATATATTTTCAAAACGTTAGTGGAGAATATATGGCAGTGAAACGTTTTCCTTTGTTTAGAGTTTTTATAGAAGAGGTATTTTGCATTTTATATGGATATAAAATTATAAATTTCAGATATGTGCAATCATAAATTTTATTTTATGGCGATGCATTTTTATCCCAATAAATTTTTCTTCTAAAATATCAGAGAGAATCTTGTAAAGTAAAAGCATTTAAAGTGTCTATTAAGCCAAGAAAAGAGTAAACGATGAGCCGTTTTTCAGTAATAAATTTAACACAAGAAGCCGTGGAGCGTGTTAAAGCGATTATGGATGCAAAAGATGCACGGGGGATTCTTGTTGCTATCAAAAAAGGCGGTTGTGCAGGAATGGAATATACAATTACTCTTGTTAAAGAAGAGGGAATAGATGCAGATGTTGTTGAAGTGAATGGTGCTCGTGTTTTTGTAGCACGCGATGCAGTATTGTTTTTATTAGGAACACAGATGGATTATGAAGTAACAACGCTTCGTTCTGGTTTTGTCTTTAAAAATCCTAATCAAGTTTCAGCATGTGGGTGTGGCGAGTCAGTAGAACTTCGTCCTGCTACCCAAGATCAATATAAAACGAATCGAGCCTCGTGAAATTATCTAAGCTTAGAGAAATTATCATTGAGTAATTCTAAGCAGCTTGTTTTCTTGGTACAATAAACTTAATATTTTGACTGTTCATTTTTAGCTTGCTTCCAAAGTGCTTCCATTTCGTTCAAGGATGCATCAGTGAGTGTTTTAGATTGGGTGGATAGTTTTTCTTCAATATAGGCAAAACGATTTCGGAACTTTGTATTTGTTTTTTTTAATGCTTTTTGTGAATCAATTGCTAAGTGGCGTGCAAGATTAAGAAGAATAAAGTAGAGATCTCCAAACTCTGCTTCTATCTCTGAGTTTTGTTTATTTTTGATGGCTTCTTTGAGCTCTTCCAGTTCTTCTTCTATTTTTTCAAAAACTTTATCACTTTTTTGCCAATCAAAACCTACTTTAGCTGCTGCTTCTTGTAAAGCAAGTGCTTCTTGGTTTGCTGGCTGGATTTGTTTTACTGTTGCGAGTATGCTTGTGGAGGAATTGTTGTTTTTTTCTTTATATAATTTTTTTTGTTCAGCCTGTTCTTTGATTTTTATATATTCCCACTCCTCTTTTATAACCCCCCGTTCTTTTTGCACAGCATTTCCAAAAACATGAGGATGGCGCCGAATCATTTTTTCCGTAATTGCATAAACAACATCTTCAAAAGTAAAACTGCCTTCTTCCTGTGCAATAGTAGCATGATAGACAACTTGTAAAAGAAGATCACCAAGTTCTTCACAGAGATCCCTTCGGTTTTTTTGTTCAATGGCATTGATGACTTCGTAAACTTCTTCGAGCATATAGGGTATGAGAGATTCAAAAGTTTGTTTTTTATGCCATATACAACCACTATCAGGATTGCGTAATGCAGTGATAATTGCGGTGAGATCTTTGATATCTTTTGAGGCTAACATTTGCACTTCCTCTGTAAGCAATAGAGCTTATGTTAGATGTCCCAACGTCTATGTAACCACATCCATTGTCCAGGATATTCACGGACCCAAGTTTCAACAATATCATTTAATTTTTGCGTAGAAGCCGCTATATCGATATCATTTTTTTCATCACGTGGAAGTTCTACATGTTCATATAATTCTAAACGATGACGTCCTCCAGGTAGACGAATACAACGTGCTGGATAAATATCACAGTTATATTGTCGAGCAAGCTTTATAATTAAGGGATTTGTTTTAAGTTGTCTGTTAAAAAATGTTCCCACGATACCGCGGCGAAATTTTTGATCAACGAGCATACCAACATTTTTACCTTCTGCTAATTTAGCTGCTAATGCCCACGCTGCACCGGCTTTAGAGGGAACAAGATGTCCCATAGAAGTTTGTCGTGCTTTAAGAACGCGTTTGGCAATATAAGGGTTGTTGGGTGGTCTAAATAACACTGTAATATTCAAATCAAAACTTTGTGCGCAAATAGGGAGAAGTTCAAAATTTCCAGTATGCGCTGTGAAAAAAATATGTGGTTTTTTTTCCTTTTTTAATCGTTCAAAGATTTCAACTCCTTTAACCTCAATGAAACCTGGCTCATCCGCATGAGGATCAAAATCAAAAATTTTATCAAGAAAAATATATTCAGCGAGGAAACGTCCTATATTTTCCCACATTTCTATTGCAATCGCACGGAGTTCTTGCTCTGTTTTTTCTGGATATGCACTCCTAAGGTTTGCAAGTGTGATTTGATGACGATGGATAAGGGGACCAATTTTTTTTGCTAACCAAGCAAAAAAAGAAATTCCCATGTTGGCTGGAAAACATTTTAGAATAAATAAAGAACCAAAGAGTAGATATGCCCATAACAAGTAGGATATTTTTTTAGCTATAATTTTAATACGATATATGAATTTTTTAAGAAAAGTTTTCATCATGATTTAATCGATTTTAAGAATAATTTTACCAAAAACATCACGACTTTCCATTCGTTTTAAAGCTGTATCAATTTCATCAAGCCCAACAATTGTATCAATGACAGGATGTGCGACCTTTTGTGCCATTTTTTGCATGGCATTTTTCATATTTTCCAGACGGCAGCCAAATGAACCAAATATCTTAAGTTGTTGCTGGAATAATTGCATGAGATTGAGTGGTGCTGAAACACCAGAGGTAGAACCGCAAGTCACTAAACGTGCTCCTTTTTTCATACACAACAGAGAACCATTCCATGTATCGACACCAACATGCTCAAAAACAACGTCAACACCTTTTTTTTGAGTTAATTTACGTACTACACCTTCAAAACGATCTTTACGATAATTAATCACATGATCTGCTCCAAGAGCTTGTGCTTTTGCAATTTTTTCATCTGAACCTACAGTGGTGATAACTGTACATCCCCTATGCTTTGCAAGTTGAATAGCTGCAGAGCCAATACCGGAACCACCTGCTTGTATCAGGATTGTTTCTCCTTCTTGTAGTTTTGCGTTATCGAAAAGCATATGTTCTACAGTACCAAAAGTAATTGGAGCAACAGCTGCTTGCAATTCATTACATTGGGGTGGGGCTGGAACCAATAAACGTGCTGGCAGATTAACAAGCTCACAAGCAAATCCATCAAGATGAAAACCGTAGACTCCCTTTACATGACTGCAAAGATTATCTCGTCCTTCATGACAAGCTTGGCATACTCCGCAGGTTTGTGCACCATAAATTGAGACTATCTGTCCAAGTTGGAGATGTTCAACGCCATCTCCTATTTGTACAACCTCACCAGAGGCTTCTGCACCAATGATGAGGGGCATTTTTCTTTTCGCAAAGGCCATGCCACGCCATCCCCATACATCAATATGATTAAGGGCAACTGCTTTTATCCGCACAGTTACTTCACCTAGACTAGGTGAAGATGGCGAGGGAATATTGGTGATTTCAAGTCGACGTTCATTAAAGAGTTGCAGTGCACGCATTATCAGCCCCCTTAAAAGACGTTATTAGGTTAGCGTTACAAAATTTTTATTATATAAAGGATTATCCTTTATAGGCTGTGATAACAAGACTCGTATTTTGACCACCAAATCCAAAAGAGTTTGACAAAACCGCATTAACACAGGCTTTACGGCTATGATGAGGAACAACATCTAAAGGGATGGCAGGGTCAGGATTATCGTAATTTATTGTCGGTGGAAGTACCCCTGATTGAATGGTTAAAAGAGAAAAAACGGCTTCTATTGCACCAGCAGCAGTTAATGTATGCCCAATCATTGATTTATTAGAAGAGACTGGAATATGCTCTAACAGATCACCAAAGACAGTTGATAATGCAAGATATTCCATTTTTTCATTTTCAGGTGTTGAGGTTCCATGTGCATTAATATAGTCAATTTCATTGATGGTTATTTGTGCATCGTCTAAGGCTTTACGAACGGATTCAATTGCTGGTGATGCATCAGGTTTTGAACGTGTACGGTGAAAATCATCGGCTGTTTCTCCACAGCCAGCTAAAATTCCTAAAACTGTAGCATTACGGTTTAATGCGCTTTGAAGAGATTCAAGAACAAGAGCGCCTGAGCCTTCTGCCATAACAAATCCATCTCGATCACGGCTAAAGGGTTTTGCGGCTTTTTCTGGAGGCTCATTTTGAGTTGAAAGAGCAGATAGTAATGAAAAGCGGATAAGAGATTCTGCTGAAACTGATCCATCTGTCGCAATTGTGAGAGCACGATTTGTTTCTCCCCGTCGAATAGATTCAACACCTAATTGAATTGCTGTTGCACCAGATGCACAAGCAGTGGAAAGTGTAACAGGAAGCCCTTTTGTGCCAAATGTTTTTTGAAGTTTTTCTGCAATTGCACCAAATTGTGTGGTTTCAAAAAGCGCCTCATGGAGTTTATGTTTACAGACTTTAAGAAGATCTGCATAAGAAGGCTCATTATTAAATTTTTCCTCTTGATCAAGACTAAAACGTGCTTTCCATTCAAGTTCAACAGGAGGAGCAGCTAGAAAGAGTGGTCCATTAAAATTTGTTTTATCAACAGCAGCTTGTTCTAACGCTTCTTCAGCAGCAAGATGTGCAAGTTTTTCAGAAAGAGCTGAAGCACCAAACGTACTTTCTTTGAGAAAATCAATCGTTCCAGCAATATATGTGTTTAATCCCTCAATGGGAAAACGTGTTATTTTGTGGATTCCGCTTACACCGTTTGTTAATTTTTGCCAATTTTCATGTTTTCCTCGTCCTAGTGATGTGACAACGCCTACACCAGTTATTGCTACAAGTGGACGTCCAAAATGATCATGATATTTCACGATAGAAATTCCCCTTCAAACAGCTGTAAGACGCACGATACCTTCAGCTCTTTTTATACCAATAGTTGTAACAAATATTTCACGTACTTCTTTAGGAAAAGGTTTTTCATGAGGACTTAACGCTGGAAAACAGTGTTTTTTTTCAATTGCAAGTGCTGCCAGAGCAAGCGCTAGAGGAAATTGTGCTTCCCGCATATAACCAAATAATGTTGTAATACCGCGATAAGATAGATCAGCATCGTCAAGAGCATATTGTTCTGCTTTTGTTGCTTCGTGAGCACCTGAGGCTGCTGAAATGACTAAGGCAGATTTAGCGCCCGCAGTTTTCAACATTGTTGCAATTGACTCTCTCAGTGAAGTTTTGGTTCTATCTGTTTGGTCTGTAACAATTTGACTAATTTCAGCATAAGCACGCGCGTTACGTTTTTTTGCATGTTCCCCACTTTCAAGAACTAGAAAGATACCACCAGAACCGGTTATAATACCGCCGCCAGGGTGAATTTCACGATTCCACACTGGGCTCCACCCATTATGGGTTAAAAGACCACCAAGCTCATGCGCTAATAACATATCATAACTTTGTGCATTATAG
This sequence comes from Bartonella sp. AP58NXGY, assembly GCF_042195785.1. Taxonomy (NCBI): domain Bacteria; kingdom Pseudomonadati; phylum Pseudomonadota; class Alphaproteobacteria; order Hyphomicrobiales; family Bartonellaceae; genus Bartonella; species Bartonella sp. AP58NXGY. The sequence goes on from NZ_JBHIOY010000008.1 coordinate 67,520, forward strand.
GAACTTCCTACAAGAGCATGGGTGCTTTGTCCTGATTTAATACGGGCTACAGCAATTTGAAGTGCAGAAAGCCCACTGCCTTCTTCTCCCATAAATGTGCGAGAAGATCCAGTGACTTTATGAACGATTGAAATGTTTCCTGCCAGAAGGTTTGAAAGTTGTGCCAAAAATAATGTTGGACGAAGTTCGGTTGAAAGAGCAACATTTAACATAGAGGCATGATCGGTGATTGCACGCGCTTTAGAAAGAATTTGTGTATCAACAGTAATATCACGCTCTCCTCCACTTGCTGCTACGATCATATCCATTGTCGAAGTGAATTGCTCATTATTTTTCATACCGGCATCATCAAGAGCAAGACCAGCCGCATAAGTACCAAGACGTTGCCATGTTCCCATTTGCCGTTGATCGCTTTTTTTAGGAATCTGTGAACCCCAATCAATTTCGGGTGCTTTATGAACCGTGTAGGGCGAAAAAGTTGTACAATCTAGATTTGGTGTACGGGCTTGAGCATTTAAGAGATTCCAATGTTGATCAGTTCCTTCTCCCAGAGAGCTTATGAGGCCGATACCAGTGATGAATACAGATTGATCATGCATAGTGAAAAAAATTACTCCGCCTGTTTTAAGGCAACAAGATCATCAATTTTTGCACAAAGATTTTTAAGAACAAAGTACTCTTCCGTTGCAACTGTGCCTTCATTGACTTCTTGCGTCCATTGTTCTAGTGGAACCTTTATTCCGAAAGCTTTATCAATAGCGAAAACAATATCAAGAAAATCAAGACTATCAATTCCCAAATCGTCAATTGTATGACTTTCAGGCGTAATTGTATTGCGATCAATTTCACTGATTTCTGCAATAATATCAGCAACTTTATCAAACGTGGAAGGCAATGTACGGATTCCTTATTATAGAGTTAGTAAATTCAAAATATATTTAATACTATTCTTCTAGCCTTTTTTCTCTTTAAAAAAAAGACTTAATCCAGAATATAGCTGTCTTTTCTATAGAGAAAAGAGGTTTACAGTATATGAAATACTATACCTCAATATTTAAAAAACTTTGAAATTTTATTACACATTTATTTTACGAGACTATTTTTTCTATTTGCCGCAAGGACGGCAAGGGCTGTTATATTAACAACTCCCCGTGAAGTTACCGAAGGTGTTAAAATATGGGCGGGACGTGCAGCCCCGATCAAGATAGGACCAACATGAAGTGCATTTGTAAGGCTTCTAACAGTGTTGAGCGTGATATTGGCTGAATCAAGTGTTGGAAAGATAAGCAGATTGGCTTCACTTTTAAGACGAGAATCAGGAAAAACACGATCACGAAAAACTTTAGAAAGGGCAGCATCACCGTGCATTTCACCATCTGCTTCTAAATCAGGGTGTAATTGAGCAAGAATTTCTGTTGCACGTCGCATTTTACGCGCACTTTCTGTGTTTTTAGACCCAAAGTTTGAGTGTGATAATAAGGCTGCTTTTGGTGTTATTCCAAATGCTTCAACTTCTTTAGCGGCCAATACAGTCATTTCAGCGATTTCTTCTGCAGAAGGATTTTCATTGACGTAAGTATCTGTGAGAAAAAGAGTACGCTGTTGAGAGATAAGTAAACTCATAGCAGAAAAACGGCGAACATTAGGATCAAGTCCGATAATTTGTTCAATCAATTCAAGTTGACGTTCAAAACGTCCCTCTAAGCCGCAAATCATTGCATCTGCTTCTTCTCGCATAACGGCGAGGGCAGCAATAGCCGTTGTTGATGTTCTTACTATTGTTTTTGCCATTTCAGGCGTAACACCACGTCTTCCTGTATAATGAAAAAATAAATTAACATAATCACGAAAACGTGGGTCATCTTCAGGGTTTGTTAATTCAAAATCTATACCAGGACGAATTCTTAAACCAAAGCGTTTTAATCTAGCTTCTACGACATGTGGACGGCCGATAAGGAGCGGTGTTGCTGTTTGTTCTTCAATGACAACTTGTGCTGCTCGAAGGACGCGTTCATCTTCACCATTCGCATAAATAACGCGTTTACGTTTTGCTGTTTTTGCAGCAGCAAAAACAGGTTTCATCGTTAAACCAGAAAGAAAGACAAATCGATTGAGGATATCATAGTAGGCTTCCATATCTTCAATGGGACGAATAGCGACACCTGTTGCCATTGCTGCTTTAGCAACAGCGGGAGCAATACGCAGTATTAAACGTGGATCAAAAGGAGAGGGAATCAAATAGTCTGGACCAAAACTGGGAGGTTCTTTTGAGTATGCACGTGCTACAACATCTGAAGTTTCTTCACGTGCAAGAGCAGCAATCGCATGAACAGCGGCCATTTTCATTTCTTCATTAATTGCCGTAGCACCTACGTCTAATGCACCACGGAAGATATAGGGAAAACAAAGTACATTATTAACTTGATTGGGGTAATCAGAGCGCCCTGTGCAGATCATTGCATCTGGTCGTATAGACTGTGCTTCTTCAGGCATAATTTCTGGTACTGGATTAGCCAGCGCTAAAATTAATGGGTTTGGAGCCATTCTTTTAAGATGTTCAGGCTTTAAAACACCACCCGCAGATAAACCTAAAAAAATATCTGCATTATCAATAATATCAGATAGAGTTCGTGCATCAGTTTTTTGTGCATAATTAATTTTCCAACGATCCATAAGGGTCTTGCGACCTTCATAAACAACGCCTTCCAAGTCACTAAGCCAAATATTTTCAACTTTTGCCCCAAGACGGACCAAAAGATTAATACAAGCGAGGGCAGCAGCACCGGCGCCTGAGGTAACTATTTTTGCATTTTCAATCTTTTTTTCTGAGAGATTTAAGGCATTTAATACAGCAGCAGAAACAATAATGGCAGTTCCATGTTGGTCATCATGAAAAACTGGAATATTCATCTTAGCACGCAGCTTTTCTTCGATTTCAAAACATTCAGGAGCCTTAATGTCTTCAAGATTAATACCACCAAATGTAGGTTCTAAGGTTGATACCGTTTGTACCATTTGTTCTACATTGGATGCATCAATTTCAATATCAAAAACATCAATATTCGCAAATTTTTTGAATAAAACAGCTTTGCCTTCCATAACTGGTTTTGAAGCAAGTGGGCCAATATTTCCTAAACCAAGAACAGCAGTTCCATTTGATATAACGGCAACTAAATTAGAACGGGAGGTATATAGAGCAGCAAGATTAGGATCTTCATGAATTGCAAGACATGGTGCTGCAACACCTGGAGAATAAGCAAGAGCTAAATCACGTTGATTATCAAGAGGTTTTGTTGCTTGTATTTCCAATTTTCCAGGTTTAGGGTATTGGTGATAAAAAAGCGCGGCACTGTCAAGTTCAGCTTTTGGTGACCTTAAATCACTATTTCGTTCTCTAGACATTTTTATGATATCCAAGTTAGTGTGTATTTATATGAGTGTTCTATCTACGATAAGGTTTTGTCCACTAATAGATCCTCATTTCTCTGAATATCAAAATGCGTGAGCATGAGCAAATTCTTCTGGATCATAAAACCAGTTTGGTGATTCTTTTTGTTTGTGCGCATGAATAATTTCATGGTTAGCCGCACGTTTGTTTTTCTTTCCTTAATAAAATTCGTAAAAATTGATTAGTTTACAAAAAATAAAATATTTCCTAACGGCTATATTACCAAGTCATTATTTTTTTTGCAATGCTTAGAAAATAAGGAAAGAACAGAAGAGATTTCCTTATTCATTTCATTCGTTTTTTATAAAATATATATTTTATTTAAAGTTCTATACGGAGGTAGAAAAAAAATAAACAATAATTTGACAGTTATAAATTGTTTATTCAGCTATTTTAAAGGAGTTTGGAACATTGAGAATGACAAATATGTTGTTTTAAGCAATGAATATGTCACTGAAACAGCTGTAATTGCGTACTCTATACATATAAAGTCCATTTCATTAACGCTTTGCTTTATAATTTATAATGAATCATCTCGTATATTGAATGGGAAATTTGAATACAATAAGATACATTCATTTCAAATTCACCTAATATAATAAAAATATTTACTTAGATATTTCAAGTGCACTTAATATGTGGATAAAAACATGTAAGAAAGGAATAGAAATCTTTCTTATGAGCTATTTTAATAATAACGCATGAAAAAATATTAAAGGCTCAAATAAAATAATTTTATTAAATCTTTGTGTTTTTATGAAACTATGAAAAATAAAAGGATTAAGAGAAGGATAAGGGCGTAGGAAATATGCTTTATCATTCTTATAATGATATATTATTTGATAAGTCATTATGCTTTTTTAGAGTTATCGCTTAGGATATCAAAGAAAATCCCATACCCGTTATCTCAGACTTTGAAGTACAAAGCTACTGTTGAAAGCGACGTACTCTATGATGAGCGATTAAGACAATTGGAAAGAAAAGTGGAAAAAATACCTTTTTCCACTTTTCTTGTTTATTTATTGGATGCGGCCACTTGCATGAGCAAGCATAGTATAAACTTTCCCGGTATCTGATATCAGGTATTTGCGAACTGAGTTAGAAGAACCAGAATTGCGCGATACATCACGTAAGAGCTTTTCAAAATCTGTAACATATTGATTCACTGAATGTTTAAACTCAAGATCGCTCATATATTTTCTTTTAATCATTTCAAATATCGTTTTCCCATTCAAGGTATAAAGGCGTTCAGTTACGATGTTTTTTTGTCCACGTTGATAATGATCCCATAGCTCAACAATGGCATTGTGATTAATCGCTTGCACTATACCAGATGCTAATGAGTTAAGAGAGCTATTTGCAGGACGTGGTTTTGTTTGCACTGACGTTAAAACAGCCTCACTAGGCGTTTCATCATAGAAAGTCTCTTCACGTGAAGCTCTTTCTAAGAGATTTGAGACCCATTTATTTGGTCTTTTTTTGCTTTGATCTTGTTGCAAAACAGGTTTAGGTGGTACGATCTTTTTAATGAACTCAGGAGCACTATCATTTCTCTTATTAAGCATTGGTGATGTAGGTAATGCCGATATTAACTGTTCTTTTGCACCCTTTTGATCATTTTGTATAACACTGACCAAATCTTTTAATGCTGTAATTTGCTCATTCAAAGCAGTGCGAATGGTTTGCGTTGTTTCTTTTGTCTTTTCTGGAAGTTTTTTAACATTTTCATTGATATCATTATTAATCTTTGAAAGCTCTAAACGAACTTCATCAGCGGAGCGACGTATATCCTCTGCTGCTTCTGAAAAACGCGTTGATGCTTCACTAACAAGCCTATTAAGTGATTGTTGGAATGAATTTGTGGAGTTACGCGCATTCTTATCAGAGCGTTCAAGTGCTAAGTTGAAGATTTTTTCATAATGCTCAATCATTTGATTAATTTCATGAGATTTTGAAACAAGAGCATCGCTTAATACAGAAAGCGTATTATGTTTTTCTTCAAGTGTTGCACTAAGTGAATTTTCAGACTGTTCAAGAACATGAATAGTTTGGGAAAGTGTCTTTGCATGTTCACCAAAACTGCTCGTTATATGATTAATTTGTTCAAAGGTGTTCTTTGAAAGTCCTTGCAGAATTTCAACATTATTATTAAGAGCGTGATTTGAGGCTGATAAACGCTCTGCTACTTGGTTAGTGTTGCGGAAAAAGTTATTCGTCGTCTCATTAAGCTGACCATCAATATTTTGAACTGCTGATAATAAAACATTGCTATTTTCGTGGAAGTTGTAAATTGATTGGTTTAACTGTTTTAAGACGGATGAAACATTATCAATAAGCTCTTCCTTCATAGCCGTTACTGTTTGAAGTGTTTCAGAATTAGCTTTGCTCAAGCTATTCACTAAAGATTCATTATGTGCATAAATTCTTTGTTCAGCATCTTGTGTGGAGAGAGAGAGTTGTTCACCGATGTGCTGTGTTAAAGAATCAATCGATTCTGTCGTACTTTGCGCTGCTTGATTTAAGTGATTTGTTAGCTCTGTTATTTTTCCAACATGTTCTGAAATTTGTGTGGCTGTTTGATTTCTTGCATCTTCCAGACGGCTCGTTACATCAGAGAGCTGATGTCCTAAATTATTTTTAAGATTTTGCATAGAGTGATGAAGAACATCACAGCGTTCATTAAGGACTTGCTCTATTGCTGTTGTTGATGTGTGAATAGTTTCATTCAATAATGCTTGTGCATTATGACTGGCTGTTGTGAAAGCTTCGACAGTATGTGCTGTTTGTTCAGACAAAACGGACAGAACTTTTTCACTGGTATCATAAACTGTTTTTTTAACATTTGATACAATGCGATTTCCTGATTCTGAAAGAATATTTTCTGCTTGTGCAGTAACATTTGTAACAGAAGAAAGAATTTGTTCACTCGTAGAAGAAAGAATGTCAGAGGCCTTTATAATCTGATTGTGCAAGTTATCTGTGACTGTATTAACAGAATCTTCTAAGGTGACACGCATATTGTCAACACTGCTTTCCAGCGCTTGTTGAATTATCTGACTTTGCTCATTATTAAGCATGAGAGATGTTTTTAAGGTATCAGAACGTTCCTCAATAACAGATGTTTGTGCATCAATAGCTTCACATACTTGGCTAAATTTTTCAGATAATGTTTCTTCTAGCGTTGTTGTACGTTCAAAAATTTTGTGTGCACGAACTTCTAGACTTGTATCAAATGATTCCATACGTGTTTCAAGAGTTTCAAAGAAAACACCACTCGATTGAGAGAGAGTATTCTTTAAAGTTTCGGCCTGACTTTCAAGATTTTTGATATGATCTTGAACCGTTTCAGTAATATTTTTATTGTTGGCAACAATTGCGCTCTCAACTAAATCTATCTGTTGTTTCAATGCAACATCAACACGTATATCACTTTTTGCAATGAGATTATGGATTGTTTCCATGCGTTGCTCGAGTGTGCGTGCTTGATCGGCAAGAACTTCATTGAGAGAAAAACTATTAATCGCTAAAGAGTCACGTAGAGCATCAGCACGGATATCAATATTTCTCGCTTGTGCTTCTAAAGCATCTTGAGTTGTATTGCAGCTTTGTACAATGACATCTTGTAGTTTTTCAGTGCATTGAATGATATTCGTAATATGATTTTCAGCTTGCTTATCAACGACTTGAACATTGTCAGCCAAAACTTTTTCAATCTGAGAAGTATTTTGAGCTAAGACATCAATCTGATTTTTTAATGTATCAGCAATTTTACTCTTCTCGTTATCAAGCATGTCTGCCATGAGAGCTCGTTGATCAGAAAGTTGTACTTTAAAATCTTGTGAACGTTCTTGTATGATATCAACAATGGCCTTGTCGACATGTTGAATTTCTTCTCTTAGACTTTCTTTACTCTTATCAATTGCAGAAAGAATAACTTCACGTCCATTCGTAAACGCATGGGTAATGTCTGCTGTTCTTTCTTGTAGGTTTTCATTTATTTTCAAGACATGAGCTTCCAAGAAGTTACCAAGCTTTTCAGCATTATCCTCTAAAGCCTGACTGCGTTCTATAAAGGAATCAATGATGGAATCACTGTGTTCTTTAAGAGAAAGATCAACGGTTGCTAAACGTTGTTCAAAGGCTCCAATTGCTTGCGAGGTTACGTTATCAAATTTAGAAGAGAGTTTATGTGCTTGGTCGTCGAGCTTTAAGATCTTCTCATCAAAATTCTGTAGAGATTGATTATTACGATCAATAATCGCTTTATCCAGTATTTTAAATTTCTCATCGATAGTGTGTAAAGTTTGATCTGTTACTGCTTGTATATCTGTTGCAATTTTAGTAACATGCGCTTCCGCTTTTGCAGCTGTTTCATTAAAGGTTTTTTCTATTTGTTTTTCATTATGATCAAATCGTTCTGCAAAACCATCGAAGTTTTTTCCTAATTCATGAAAAAAATCTGTGTTTTTCTGCTGAATTTGTGTTGCTGTTTCGTTAAATTTTTTAACAAGCTGATTTGTTACGCCATCACCAGCATAGGAAAGTTTTTCAACAAGATCTTCGCCTTGTTTTTGTAAAGTTTGAGAAAGAGTTTGCGCAAGCTTTTCGACATTTGTGACAATTTTAGAAGTAACCAAGCCAAATTCATCGCTCAGTTGTTCTTGAGTTCCTTTAATTGTTGATTGTACACGATCTGCGTGATTTAAAATGGCTATGCGTTCATTACTCAACTCTTTGATTAATGTATGAATGCGTGATTCATTCTCAGCATAGGCTTGTTCTAGGTTATGAACTTCACCTTGTATGATTGCCTCAAGCTCAACAGCACGTCCGAGGGTACGTTCAATACCTTCATTCATTGCAGCTACTTCTTCACGAATGGTTTGCCCTATAGCAATAGCTTGTTTTTCAGATAGATGCTGTGGTTCACTAAAGCGTTGTGCAGCATTTGTCATAAGAAGAGCAATATTATGCAATTCATTCGAACGTTTTATTAATTGAGCAACGCCCCAAGATATAAGGATAGGAATTGCTGTTCCGGCTGCCACAGCGAGTCCTGTTGGAGATGTAACAAAAGTGCTGATATTGGATAAGGAGCTAAGTCCGGCAGGGGCGAGTTTATGCGCAATAAAAGCGCCTCCCGTTGTCCATAAAGCACTAAGTGCTGTTGTATACCAGTAGATTCGAGAGGAAGAACGCTGCTTTAATAACCCAAAATTTATAGGGGTTGTTATATCATCATTTGCAGGAAGAAGTTTTGTAGACAACAATGTATTGTGAACAGTTCCACCTGAAATATCAGGTGAAGGTTTGGGAGCAAAAAGCTGTTCAACAACGGATTTATCAATAACAGCGTCATCATGAATATTAGAGGCAAAAGTTGAAGTACCATTTTCAGCAAAAAATTCTTCTTCTGCCATTGCAATTTTCTGAATCAACTCATCGACATTAACAACATTTTCAGAATTATTGGATGATATCGTTTCAAGTCCTGTGTTATCGAAATCAAAGTTCATAGCTTTTGTGAGGGCTTCTTCAACTTCAACTTCAAATGTTTGCAATTTGGTTCTGCGTGCCATACTCGCCTCGTACTCTTACAGACGGAAAAGGGATACGTCCTCTCCCACATAATTTCCGCATACTAGCTGTTAATTATTTAGAAAGGAATATGCTTAAGGAAAAATTTTAAAAACTTATCAAGATAAAGTTAACGCAGTTTCTTGTATCCTGATTAGAAGTTTTATAAAATATAATAAAAACAATTTATTACTTGATTCTAATAAAAACAAAAATACTGTTTACAACTTGTGTTTATAAAAAGCTTTATAAACATATTCTCTTTGAGATAAGGACAATTTAATGGCAATTATATACATTGTTAAAAAATAGTGAGGTGCGAATGCCTCTCTTTAATATCAATGATCGTTAATCAATGTTGTTGTCCCCGCTTACTTTTATTGATTCTAAACGAAGGGGTTTCATCATCACGTATATAATCTGTCATAGCTGAGGATGTATAAAAATTTGCCTTTTAATTATAAGCTCATAAAAAATGAACGTAGAAAATTTTTGAATTTAATGATAGATTTTTATAAGCTGTATTTTATTATTGCCTTAAAAAGCCGTTTTTTCTCTAATTTCAGTTGTTTGTTATTAAATTTTGAAGCTTCTACGTTGACAATTGGATATTTTTCAGTCGATATGCGTGCACAAATATTTTATGCAATCGAGATGAAGGTGTAAGAATAATGGCAGAGCGATCACAACACCTACAAGATGTGTTTTTAAATACGGTGCGTAAGCAAAAAATTTCCCTTACAATTTTTCTTGTTAATGGCGTTAAACTCACGGGTATTGTAACTTCATTTGATAATTTTTGTGTTCTTTTGCGCCGAGATGGACATGCGCAATTGGTTTATAAGCATGCTATTTCTACGATTATGCCTGGACAGCCTGTACAGATGTTTGAAGGTGAAAGTCCTGAGTAAGCACGTCATTTTAAGATAGACCTCTTATCCCATTTTAAAAGTACTTAGATTGCTATGATAAATGAAAATGAGAGATTAGGAGGCGTATTTTCGCAGATTATAAAACAGGTGCGCGCACTTGTTTTGATACCGATTTTTCAAGAGAATAATAGAACTGAAAGCTCTTTGAGAGAGTGTTCTATATCTTCCTGTGTTCAAGAAGCATTGGGGTTAGCGCGTGCTATAAGGTTAGAAGTCGTTAATTATGAAACAATTAATATTGCAACGATTCGTCCTGCCACTCTCTTTGGAAAAGGTAAGGTAGAAGCGTTAGCTCATTATATAAATGAAGATTCTATTGAGCTTGTGATTATAAATCATTTTTTAACGCCTGTACAGCAGCGTAATTTAGAAAAGTTATGGAATTGCAAAGTTATCGATAGAACAGCTTTGATTCTTGAAATTTTTGGTGATCGTGCACGAACAAAAGAAGGAGTTTTGCAAGTAGAATTGGCGCATTTGTCTTATCAAAAAGGGCGGCTTGTACGTAGTTGGACGCACTTGGAAAGGCAACGGGGAGGGCGTGGCTTCCTAGGGGGACCTGGTGAAACGCAAATTGAAGCAGATAGACGCCTTTTACAAGAAAAAATTGTTCGTATTCGCCGCGAATTGGAAACGGTTATTAAAACACGTGCACTTCATAGAGCAAAAAGAAAAAAAACATCTTATCCTGTTGTGGCATTGGTAGGATATACGAATACAGGAAAGTCAACGCTCTTTAACCGTTTAAGCGGTGCAAATGTTTTAGCAAAGAATATGTTATTTGCAACGCTTGATCCGACTTTGCGCAAAGTTGTTCTTCCCCATGGAAAAACTATTCTTTTGTCTGATACTGTAGGTTTTATCTCTAACTTGCCAACGAATTTAATTGCGGCTTTTAGAGCAACCCTTGAAGAAGTGATTGAAGCGGATCTCATTCTTCATGTAAGAGATATGTCAGACCTTGATCATCGAGCACATGCCCAAGATGTCTTAGAAGTACTTTCAAGCCTTGATATCGATATTGATGACACGGCGCATATCATAGAAGTTTGGAATAAGATTGATATGTTGGATGAACAGGCATTGAATGTTTTACAAACAAGTGCCAAGACACGATTAGATCCCGCTCTCATGGTATCAGCTCTTAAAGGGGATGGCCTAGACCAATTATTAAGAACCATTGAAAAGCGAATTTTTGGAGAGGTGCAAAGCATTGAATATCTTCTAAAACCTCATGAAATGTCGCTTATTGATTGGTTTTATGAAAACTCTGCGGAAATCACGCAAGAATGCCATGATGATGGGTCTGTTACCATTAGAGCGGTTGTTACTTCTGAAGCAAAAAAACAACTAGAGAATCTTAAAAAAAATTGAATTAATTCCTTTAAAGCTATTGTTGAGCATTTGTGCTTAAATTTTATGTTTTTCTCATCTCAAAATAATATGACAGCAAGTTAAGAGGATAGTTACTACTTTCTCTTAATAAAACAATATGAAGAAGTATTTTGCTGGTTAAAATAAAGATGAGTCTTAAATGTAATAAAAGACTGTTTGTATATACAGTATGGAGAAACATTTTAATTGTTTTGCTATTACAAATACTGTGTGTGTCTTTGATTTTGTTGTATTATTTTGTTCAGCCCCGTGGTTACCAAGCAACTTTAATATTTTCATTATCTGATTCTGTAGGAAAGCCATTATCAATTGAAAAGCAAGACAATGTTATCACCTTTTTGTTTTCACAGCCTATAATTTCAAATGATTCGCCTTTTTCTTTAAGGGTTTCTTATAAGAAAAAAAATCAGGAAAATATCCGTTTATCGCGTCATGGTGAACTTATTAACCTTACTTTTGAAGCCGAGACACAGGAAGCAGCACAACGTGGGTTGGAAACTTGGTTTTCCACATTTTCACAAGCAGTCATAAAACAGAAACAATTCTTGTTAAATGATAAATCTGAAGACAAACAATATGATAACACTGCGATTATTAATATCGTGCAGGGATTTCGGACCTCTGTTGATTCTTTTATTCAGCATAGTGTCAAACAAACAGAGCTTCATGATCTTTCTATGCAATTAACAGAAGCAACTTTAAAGCGTATTTATTTAACAAGTTTGAATTCAACAATTAACATGATGCGTGAAAGTGGACAGTCTTTACTATCTTTATCTTTTATTGCAGGCAATTCAGCAATTGTTTCTCTGGAATCTAAACGTGATCTCTTGGAAACGCAAAGAGCACATATGGCTGCGCAATTGGGGTGGACACATCCTCAAATTAAGGCAATGACTGCGGAGTTAGAAGCGGTTTCTCATCAATTAAACAATAAAATTTTACAGATCGTTGATCAAGTTCATTCAGATGTAATTATTGCAACGGAGTTGGAAAAACAGCTCCAAAAAAGGGTGAGTTTTTTTGTAAAAGATCAATCCCAATCTTTGAATAAAATATTTAACGAGTTTGAAAATAAAATAAAAGCAGCGGTCGATGCACAAAATAAAGTGATGAGCAAATCTGCTCAAAGAGAAAAAGTTATTGGTTCATATTGGGGATTGAGTGATAACCCTCTTCTCTTACAAAATACAAATATCCACGTGGTTATGCCAACAACATTAGCACCCATTTCTTTTATGGCTCTTTATGGAAAAAATGTTCTTGTGGGTGCATTGGCCAGCTTCCTTACTCTTTTGCTAGGAATAGTGTTATTTTATCCGTTCTTTAAAAGCAAAAAAGACCAACTCTCAGAAGAGGATGTGAGATTAAAAGAAAATACTCTCAAGAAGAATGAGAGTCTTTTAGTCTCTCAAGAAATAAAAAATCTTGAAGCTTTTATTACGATAGAGGGATTATCTGATGTTTTGAAATGGCATGCTTCAACAGTTATTTCAATCATTGGACCAGAAGCTGCACGGACAGCGGCAAAGCTTTCACTTCATCTCACAAAAGAGAACAAAACAATTTTGTTGGTCGATATCTCTGGTCAACAAATAGAGAAAGTCATTGGTCCACATCGTGGGCTGAGTGATGTTTTAACGGGCCATGCTCAGATGCATGATGTTATTTACCGTGATTACGATACGGGCGTTGATATTCTTCCTCAGGGATTAACAAGTGCTGTTTCTGCACAAGATTTTTCAAATGATATTTCTCATATATTACAAGAATTTAAAAAAGAGTACGATTTTATCATTTTAGAGATGGCAAGCAAACCAAAATATGGTTTTGAACAATTTGCAGAGCTAACAGACTATTATATTTGTAATACTGTTCTTAATGAACAAGATTGGATGATGTGGATGGTAAGCAGCTTTCCAAAGACTGTTTATCGTGTTGTTGCATCATAAACTTCATAAAAGAGAAAAGAAATATGTATCATATGCTATAGTGGTACGCTTGTTTTTTGCTGAAGTTATAGTACATACTAAAATATAAAGATTTAATGTTAATTTTAAAATCATTGTAGTTGGAGAGAAGCGTGGGGCAATCAGAGATGGCAGTAAAGAGATTAAACAATAACTTTTTAACACCTGTGCAAAAGAGAAATCGAAAGCAAATTCAGGTGTGGCTTTATTCTGTTTTATTACTTTGCTTGGCCATTGTTTTAGTGGGGGGAGCAACTCGTTTGACAGGATCAGGATTATCGATAACGGAATGGAAGCCAATACACGGTATTATCCCACCGATAGGGGTTGATCAATGGCAAGAGGAATTTTTAAAATATCAACAGATAGCACAATATAAGCTTCTTAATCGTGATATGACCTTAAGTGCTTTTAAGATCATTTTTTGGTGGGAATGGGCGCATCGTGTTCTCGGGCGTCTAGTTGGTCTTGTTGCTTTATTAGGGCTCATTTGGTTTTGGGCAACTAAACGTATTGAAAAAAATATTTTACTCCAGCTTATCATTGTACCAGTCCTTATTGCTTTTCAAGGTTTTATTGGTTGGTGGATGGTCGCTTCAGGGATTGGGCAGAGTAATTTAACAAGTGTGAGCCAATATCGTTTGGCATTTCATCTTATAACAGCATGTTTTGTGATTATTTTTGTTACTTATTTATCTCGAGGACTTGCAGAATATTCAGAAAAACCAGCAAATCAAAAGGTGCAATATTTTGCGGCATGGCTCGTTATTCTCGTCTTGATAGAAATTTATTTGGGTGCTTTAGTTGCAGGGCTTCATGCTGGAAAAGTCTATAATACATGGCCTCTTATGGATGGTCAGATTATTCCTGATGGATTATTGCAGCATAATCCTGTTTGGCTCAATTTATTCGAAAATCCTTTAACTGTTCAGTTTATTCATCGGTTTTTTGCTTATTTTTTATTGATTGCCGCGGCTATTCATGCTTTCTATGTACAAAAAAGTGTTCCCCATTCAACTCACTCTCGTCGTGCATTTCTTATCTGCGTTATGATTATTATCCAAGCACTTTTAGGTATCTTGACACTGTTACATGAGGTTCCAATAAGTTTGGGGCTCATTCATCAAAGTATGGCATTGGTCGTGTTGTGTTTTGCAGTTGCGCATTGGCGAGCTACAAAAGGAGCATATCATGCTATTGAATAAAAGCTTGTATCCAGATAAAGTTTAGTTGCCTGAAAGCATTAAATCGAGGTTTTGTACAGCAGCGGCTGATGCACCTTTTCCTAAATTATCGAATAGGGCACATAAATTAAAAATGCCTTCGCGATCATTGCCAAATACGAACAGTTTCATACCATCTTTATTGGCTAAACATTCTGGATTAAGTCTTTGCAGTGAAGCGGTTTCTTCTTGTGATGCAACTGAAATGATGTTTTGTCCATCGTAATGGTTTGCAAGAATTTCGCGCAGATCAGAACAGTTTGCTGATTTTGTGAATAAATGGCGGTGCAGTGGAAGATTCACAATCATTCCCTGAGGAAAACGACCAACACTGGGTATAAAAAGTGGCGTTTGGTTGATTTGTCCATGAAGTTTAATTTCTGGCACATGTTTGTGTTCAAGATTGAGTCCATAGATAAAATAATTTTCCTGAATATTTTCTTGAGATTGATTTTCCATTTGTGTAATCAATTGTCTTCCACCACCAGTATAGCCGGAGATTGCATGAAGCGAGATGGGATAATAGGCGTCTAGCAATTCTGCTTCGCGAAGTGGGCGAATCAAGCTAATGGCACCGGTAGGATAACATCCAGGATTAGATACGTAATGAGCCGCTTGAATTCGTTTTTTTTGGCCTGCTGTCATTTCAGGAAAACCGTAAACCCAGTCTAGTGCAACACGGTGAGCTGTTGAGCTATCAATAATTCTAATGTTTTTATTTTTTTTAAGCCAATGAACGGTTTCGCGTGCAGCATCATCTGGAAGACACAAAATAGCAATATCGGCTTGATTAAGATACTCATGTCGCAGATGAACATTATGGCGATCTTTATGAGCAAGAGAGAGTAATTTTAAATCTGTACGCTTTTCTAAGCGTTTTTGTATTTGTAGTCCAGTTGTTCCATGTTCACCATCAATAAAAACTTTGGTTGCCATTCTTTTCTCTACTATATTCAGCTTTTCATATTATAAATTATTTTAAATCATTACCAACTTAAATAATAATTATTAAATTATTGAATTTCTTTAGATTATAGATATTTTTTGTAAAATGTGTAAACAAATAAGAGTGTAAAAAAAGAAATGTAATCTCATTTTTCACCGTTCTCGAGAGGGAAGTTTTTCGCTGTTTTTATAACAAAGAATAAGATAAATATTTGCCTCATTATTTTTGAGTGTAAGTAGTTTAAAATGTTTGGTTTGCATGGTTTGCTGTGTTATCGTTCCTTGACTTTATTTTTTTATGTTAGGAATGTGTTTTATGACTCAGCAAGAAAATGACGCACAAAAGCGCTTTTTTAATGATAATTTACAAACTGTTGATGGTGCAATCTTTGATGCAATTAGGGGAGAATTTGAGCGTCAACAACATGAAATTGAGTTGATTGCTTCAGAGAATATTGTTTCAAGAGCGGTTCTTGAAGCACAGGGGTCTGTTTTAACCAATAAATATGCAGAAGGTTATCCAAGAAAGCGCTACTATGGTGGGTGTCAATTTGTTGATGTCGTTGAAGATTTAGCTATTGAAAGGGCAAAACAGCTTTTCGGTGCTGCGTTTGCGAATGTACAGCCTAATTCTGGTAGCCAAATGAATCAAGCTGTTTTTTTAGCTTTACTTCAGCCTGGTGACACATTTATGGGATTGGATTTAAATGCTGGTGGTCACCTTACGCATGGTTCACCTGTTAATATGTCAGGAAAATGGTTTGATGTTGTTTCTTATGGTGTGCGTCAAGAAGATCAGATTATTGATATGGATGAAGTTGAGCGACTTGCAAAAGAACGTAAGCCAAAACTTATTATAGCGGGTGGTTCATCTTATCCTCGATTCTGGAATTGGGAAAAATTCCGTGAAATTGCAGATGAAATCGGTGCTCATCTCCTCGTTGATATGTCTCATATTGCTGGTCTTGTTGCTGGTGGCGTGCATCCTTCACCTGTTCCGCATGCGCATATTGTAACGACAACAACACATAAATCGCTTCGAGGTCCTCGTGGTGGTTTGATATTGACAAATGATGAGGCTTTATCCAGAAAAATTAATTCTGCAATTTTCCCTGGTCTTCAAGGGGGGCCTTTAATGCATGTGATTGCGGCAAAAGCTGTTGCATTTGAGGAGGCTTTGCGTCCCTCTTTCAAAGATTACAGTGCCAAGGTGGTTGCTCATGCAAAAGTTTTAGCAAAAACATTACAGAGTAATGGTTTTAATATTGTTTCTGGCGGTACAGATAATCATTTATTGTTGGTTGATTTACGTTCCAAAAATTTAACAGGAAAGCGTGCCGAATTGGCTTTAGGACGCGCTCATATTACCTGCAATAAAAATGGTATTCCTTTTGATCCTGAAACGCCATCTGTAACATCAGGAATTCGTTTGGGGTCACCTGCTACCACAACGCGTGGTTTTTCAGAAAAAGAGTTTATTCAAGTTGGTCATTTGATTTCAGAAGTTCTTGATGGTCTTCGAAACGCAAAAAGTGATGAAGATAATCATGCTGTTGAAATAGCTGTTAAGAAAAAGGTGGAAGATATAACGAATCAATTTCCTCTTTACTCTTATCTTAGCACTTGTTAAGGATGTAAAAGAGATGCGCTGTCCTTACTGTCAATATGAGGATACACAGGTTAAAGATTCGCGTCCTGCAGAAGAGGGGGCGGTGATTCGCCGCCGCCGCGTGTGTTCCGTTTGTGCTGGTCGTTTTACAACTTTTGAACGTGTTCAGTTGCGTGAGCTTTTGGTTGCTAAAAAAAGTGGACGCTGTGAGCCATTCGATCGTGACAAATTAATGCGATCAGTTGATGTGGCTGTGCGTAAGCGTAATATTGATCCTGATCATATCGAACGAGCAATTTCTGGCATTGTACGTCAGCTTGAAAGTTTGGGGGAACCAGAGATTGCTTCAGAAAAAATTGGGCATCTTGTAATGGAAGCATTAAAAAAAATCGATGATATTGCTTATATCCGTTTTGCTTCTGTATATCGAGATTTTCGTAATGCAAGCGATTTTCACGATGTTATAGATGAGTTGTCAAAGGGTATAGCGGATACAGAATCTCGTTTTGATGAATAAAAAAGTGCAAGATGAGCGGTTTATGGCTGCTGCTATCCGTTTAGCAGAACGTCATGTTGGTCTTACAGGTGAAAATCCTTCAGTTGGTACGTTAATTGTGCGAAATGATGAGGATGTTGGAACGTTTATTGTTGGCTATGGCGTAACAGCTATTCATGGCAGTCCTCATGCTGAAGTTCAAGCATTACGCATGGCTGGTTCTTTAGCTCAAGGAGCTACTGCCTATGTTACATTAGAGCCTTGTGCGCATTATGGAAAAACTTCTCCGTGTGTGAATGCACTTATTGATTCAGGTATTTCCCGAGTTGTTGTTGCTCTTACTGATTGTGACAAGCGCGTTGATGGTCATGGTATTGCTCTTTTGCGTGCCGCTGATATTGAAGTGGTTGAGGGCATTTTAGCTGAAGAAGCTTTTGAATCCTTATGTACGCACTGGTGTATAAGGAAAATGCGACGCTGTGCTGTCACTTTTAAAATGGCAATTTCTGCTGATAATGGTGTGGGAAAAAGGGAGAAGGGTGGAATAAAAATTAGTGGAACGCTTTCTCATACCTATACGCATATTCTACGTGCTCAAAATAATGCTATCCTCGTTGGTATTGGGACTATACTTGCTGATGATCCACAACTCAATTGCCGCTTACCAGGGATGGAGGTGCGTTCACCAATTCGTATTATTTTGGATGCAGATTTATCTATCCCACTCGATGCGAAAGTTGTTCAAACAGCAATAAAAATTCCTACATGGGTTATTTGTGATGTAGATCTTTCAAAAAAAAGCAAAAAAAATGCATTGGAGCAATATGGTGTGTCTGTGTATTCGATAGAGATGAACAATGGGGATATAGAACCCTTTGCTCTTTTACATATGCTTTATAAACATGGGATTAATAGTGTTTTACTTGAAGGTGGTGTAAAGACAGGGGAAAAGTTTTTGGATGCTGATTGTGTTGATCACTTGATATGTTTTTATACACCCGTTGTTTTAGGAAATAATCGTATTGAAGCCCCTCGTTTTGGAAGTTATCTCTCGAAGTTTCATGAGGTTGAGACAAGAATGTTTGGAAATGACCGTTTTTATAAATGGAGACGTAAAACATTATGTTCACAGGAATTATAACAGATATCGGTTGTGTTGAAGATGTTCAATCTTTAAAGCAGGGGGTGCGTTTAAAGATTTCTACACGCTATACTATAGAAAGTTTAGCAATTGGCGCATCAATTGCGTGTTCAGGAATTTGCCTGACAATTGTAGAGAGAGGATTAAAGCAACAAGATTGTAATTGGTTTGTTGTTGAGGCGTGGGAAGAAGCATTACGTTTAACAAATCTTGCCCAATGGAAAAAAGGAACTCTTGTTAATTTAGAACGTTCCCTTCGATTGGGTGACGAAATGGGGGGGCATTTGGTTTCTGGTCATATTGATGGTTTGGCTGAAATCATTGATCAAAAAAATGAAGGAGATGCAATTCGTTTTTATCTAAGAGTTTCAAGACAATTTATACCTTTCATTGTCAATAAGGGATCTCTTGCATTGAATGGGACATCTTTGACTGTTAATGGTGTTGAGGATTGTATTTTTGATGTTCTTATTATTCGTCATACACTTGAAATGACAACGTGGGGACAAGCTAAAATTGGAAATTGGGTCAATTTGGAAATTGATCAACTTGCTCGTTATGCTGCTAAGCTTCTTACTTTAAAAATGAAAGATGAATAAGCCAAAACTCTATTGATCATTTTCAGAATTTTATACCTTATAACTTTAATAACCTTAAATTTTTGATTCGTTTTTTGTGGAATCCCATTATGATGAAAGAGATACGTCAAAAGCCTCACGTATTGATTGTTGAAGCACGTTTTTATGAGAAAATTTCTGATGCGCTTTTGAAAGGTGCTGTGACTGCTTTGCAAAAAGCTGAAGCAAGTTATGATATTGTAACGGTTCCTGGGGCATTAGAAATACCAGGTGCTATAGCTTTTGCTGAACACAATGAGACATCTTATGATGGTTATGTTGCACTTGGTTGTGTTATTCGGGGGGAAACATATCACTTTGAAATTGTTGCCAATGATTCTTGTCGTGCATTAATGGATTTAACTGTTCATAAGCACTTGGCTATTGGAAATGGTATTTTGACTGTTGAAAATGAAGAGCAAGCATGGGTGCGCGCAAAACAAGATAACAAAAATAAAGGTGGTTTTGCAGCTGAAGCTGCTTTATGTATGATCGCTCTAAAAAAGAGATTTGGAGATAATCGTTAAATATGGCTGATATAAAAAGCAGACATTTTCCGCGTTCAGCCAATAAACGTGGAGCAGCAAGACTTGCTGCAGTTCAAGCACTCTATCAAATGGATATCGTGGGTTCGGGGGTGATGGAAACGGCAGCTGAGTATGAGGCTTATCGTCTGGGAAAAGATATTGATGGAGACCAGTATCTTGAAGCTGATTTTCAATGGTTTTTGGCGATTATAACGGGTGTTGTAAAAGATCAAAAGCAGCTTGATCCTCTACTTCATCAACAGCTTTCCGCAGAGTGGTCTCTTTCACGTCTTGATTCTATCTTACGCGCAATTTTACGAGCAGGTTTATGGGAGTTGATCAACCGTAAAGATGTCCCTATTGCAGTTGTTATGAATGAATATGTTGATATAGCAAAGGCGTTTTTTGAGGGTGAAGAGCCCAAACTTGTTAACGCAGTTCTCGATAGTATGGCAAAAAAAATCCGACTCTAAGAGTTACAATCTTTTATATTATGAGACCTGACAATAATCAAATCTCATAATATTAAAACGATATGTAAACTATATTTTAGTTATTGGTTGGTAGATTCGCAGGACCTTTTATAATTTGAATTAAGAAAGGGTGTTCTTTTGTTACGGTTGGTGTTGTTTTCGTAATGAAATCAAAAACTTGACCGTCTTTTAGACCGTAGTTAGAAACTTTTACAACTTGATTATTTGTATTGAAGTAAATGGCTAAAACTTTGCGATCAATGATCTTTGTTTTCATAAACTGCATCCCACGGTATCGTGTCTGTGAGATATAATAAAAAACTTCATTATCATATTTTGTTTTTAATGAAGGAGTTCCTAAAGTTAAAAGAACTTGCTCTTGACTTGAGCCAATAGAAATAGAACTCAGAGCATCTTTATCCAGAATATAGCCTTCTCTATAAATTTGACTTGAACCTGAAGAATCAAGAAGACTACAACCGGCAAGTATTATTATATTTATTATTGAGAGACCAACCAATAACTGACGTTTGATTAAGACCATGAAGTGAGGCATTTGAAACAATGACATCTCCTTTTTATACTTAGATGTTAAGACAAGAAGGCAATCTCAAGTTTTTTCTAATTTTAGCTTAATCTACCGTAGCTTACATTGAGTTTCCCTGTTATAAAACAAATTATGCCATATAGAATTTCTTTAGAAAAGAAAAAAATGAATGAAATGTACTTGAGATAAATAAAAGTACAGTACTTGGTATGTTTTTGTGGTTGGGAGTTGTCAATGAATGCTCAAAATGTTTCTCAAATGACATGTGCTTTGGCTTATCCAATATCTGTACGTTCTCTCCCTGCTAAAGGTATAAGAGTTCATCTTTGTGCAAACAAAAGGGAATGTATACATTTAGCTCAGAACCATGATTTGATTGAAGTGAAATTCTGTGAGGGAAAATTCCATATTTTTCCGTGGAAAAAACGTGGCGTTCGTATAAAAGGTCTGTTGCAAGCACGTATACTACAGTTATGTGTTGTTACATTAGAACCTTTAGAAAATATTCTCCGTGAAAATATTGACGTTGTTTTTGTTCCTGAAGATTCAAATTTGATAAAACCCAAAATATCAGAAGGGACTGGAGAATTATTTTTAGATGTGGAAGGGCTTGATACTCCGGAAGTATTTTATAATGATAAAATTGATATTGGTGCAATCATGGAAGAGTTTTTTGAGTTGTCTATTAATCATTATCCACGTAAAGAGGGGATAAAGATGCATGTGGTTGAAAATTTAGAAGAAGCAGAGCAAAAACTCTCGCCATTTTCTGTTTTGAAAAATTGGAAGTAATTGTAAAAACATAAAAAAATTATCTATTGTATGCTATGATAAAAACGGTATTTTCCGCGGAGCTATTTTCGCAAGATATGTTTTGTGAGTATTCAGAAGCCAAAAATCATAATATACGTTTAAAAATGTAAATAAAATTAAAAATGTAAATAAAAGATGTGGGATATGCAAGCGTGATTAGAATTTCTGTGGATGTTATGGGTGGTGATTACGGTCCAGAAGCAGCTATTGCAGGAGCAGCAATTGTACAAAAATATTTGTCAAATATTTATTTTCTGTTTTATGGGATAGAAGAGGTCGTTAAGCCAGTTTTAAAAAAATATCCCTCTTTGGATTCTGTCTCGCGCTTTTATCCCACAGAAAGTTATACACGCATGGATGAAAAGCCAAGCCAAGCACTTCGTAATGGACGTGGTAAATCATCAATGTGGTATGCTATTGAAGCGATAAAAAATGGTGAAGCTGATGCTTGCGTTTCTGCTGGTAATACGGGGGCGTTGATGGCCATGTCTTATTTTTGTTTAAAAATGCTAGCAGAAGCTGAACGTCCTGGGATTGCGGGTATCTGGCCAACACTTCGCAGTGAGAGTATCGTTTTAGATATTGGGGCAACAATTGGTGCGTCTGCTCGTCAGTTGGTGGATTTGGCGGTTATGGGAGCGGGTATGTTTCGCGCTTTGTATCACACTGAAAAACCAAGCGTTGGGCTTTTAAATGTGGGGGTGGAAGAGGTTAAAGGACTTTACGAAATAAAAAAAGCAGGAATGATATTACGTGAAGTACAATTAGAAGGATTGGAATATAAAGGATTTGTTGAGGGCAATGACATTGGGAAAGGAACAGTAGATGTTGTTGTAACCGAAGGGTTTTCTGGTAATATTGCTTTAAAAACCGCAGAGGGAACCGCGCGACAGATAGGAGAGATTTTAAATTCTGCATTGCGCAGTTCTTTTTTAACATCTCTTGGTTATTTTTTATCGCGGGGAGCCTTTCGTACACTGAAACATAAAATGGATCCCGATAGGGTGAATGGAGGAGTACTTTTAGGCTTGAATGGTGTTGTCATCAAAAGTCATGGCAGTGCTAATGCTAATGGTTTTGCTTCTGCTATCCGAGTTGGTTATGAGATGGTTAATAACGGACTTTTAAAAAAAATAACTGCTGATTTACGGCGATTTCATGAAAATAAAGGAACACTTTTTGATCAAGAAGAAGAAGCAGTGATGAATGGAGAGTCCTTATGATAAGCTCTTATAATAGAAATGAAAAGTCTGAAAAAAGGTGAGAGCTGAATGATTCGATCAATTATACGTGGTGTAGGAAGCGCTTTGCCGAAAAGAAGTTTGTCAAATGATGAGATTGCAAAGTTTGTTGAAACATCAGATTCATGGATTGTTCAGCGTACAGGAATACATCAACGTTATATTGCCAATGAAAATGAAACAACCGTTTCTTTAGGAGTCGAAGCTGCGCAAGCAGCTCTTATAAATGCTGGTCTTACAATAAAGGATATTGATTGTATTATTTTAGCAACCTCAACACCAAATCGTACTTTTCCTGCTTCTGCTGTTGAAATTCAGTATGCTTTGGGAATGAGTCATGGATTTGCTTTTGATATTCAAGCTGTTTGCTCTGGTTTTATTTTTGCTTTAACAACAGGAGATGCTTATATACAGTGTGGAGCAGCTAAAAGAATTTTAGTTATTGGATCCGATACATTTTCTCGGATTTTAGATTGGGAAGATCGTACGACGTGCGTTTTGTTTGGTGATGGTGCGGGAGCTGCTATTTTGGAAGCACAAGAAGTTGAAGGGGGGATTGCTTTTGAGCGTGGTATATTATCTGCAAAACTACGTTCTGATGGTGCTTATATAGATAAGCTGTATGTTGATGGTGGACCTTCAACAACACAAACAACAGGCTATTTGCGTATGGAAGGACGAGAAGTCTTTAAATATGCTGTTGGTATGATAACGGATGTGGTTGATGATTGTTTTGCAGATGCAGGTATGAATTCTTCACAACTAGATTGGTTTGTACCTCACCAAGCTAATAAGCGCATTATTGAAGCATCTGCTAAAAAACTAGGAATTTCACCAGATAAAGTTGTAATTACCGTTGATCAACATGGTAATACATCTGCAGCATCAGTTCCTTTGGCATTAACAACAGCTATTTGCGACGGAAGAATAAAAAAAGGAGATCTTATTATGTTAGAAGCTATGGGAGGTGGATTTACATGGGGAGCAATTCTTATTCGTTGGTAAATTATAGTTACTTGACCATGTTCGAATAAAACGTATAAGTCATTTTGTAATTTTTAATATTTAAATAGGTGGTTATAATGACAAGTAAGACAGTAACGCGTGCAGATTTAGCGAGCGTAGTTTGCAAAAGAGTGGGCTTGTCACATACTGAATCAGCAGCTTTGGTCGAATTGGTTTTGGATGAGATTTGCAACTCACTTGTAAGAGGTGAGGCTGTTAAACTCTCTTCTTTTGCAACTTTTCAGGTGCGCAGTAAAAATGAACGTGTTGGGCGCAATCCAAAAACAGGTGTTGAAGCGCCTATTCCGCCACGACGTGTTGTAACATTTAAGGCTGCAAATGTACTTAAACAGAGAGTTTTAGATTCGCATCGTGCAAGACAAAAAAATAGTATATCATAAATAAACGTGTGATAATGTTTGGTGTTTATTTAAAAATTTATAAACATAAGATAAAGTCCTGTATTTTGAGAAAAAAACTGTTTAGTAAGTAGTCAATTATGGTCCTATTTTTGACTAATCTTGTTGAGAAATTGAAACGTAATGAATCATTATCAAATCATTTTTCGTGTTTTAGATAAGGTGTTGAAAAATGGATAAAAGCTCTGATGCTTTTCGCACAATTAGCGAAGTAGCCGAGTTGTTGGAGCTTCCGCAGCATGTCTTGAGATTCTGGGAAACACGTTTTAGGCAGATTAAACCAATGAAACGTGGAGGAGGAAGACGCTATTATCGTCCGGTCGATGTTGATTTACTCAATGGTATTAAGCAGTTATTATATGATCAAGGTTATACAATAAAAGGTGTGCAGCGTCTTTTGAAAGAAAATGGGGTTGCTTTTGTAACTGCTTTTGGGAATGGCGATCTTGACACCATGAATATTGTCATAGAAAAAAAACACGTAAGACAAACTTTCGAAAATACTAGCAATAAGCCTAAAAAATCTTCTTTTGGGCTTTTGAGTTTCATGAGGAATGAGGGAGAAGCATCTGTTGGTTCTGTGAATCTTTACAAAGATAAAACCGATAAAGCATTGTTGCAAGAAATACTGTTTGAACTCATTGAATGTAAGCGTGTTCTTGATAGAGCACGATAATGTTTTTTATTTATGTTCGCTTATTTTTTAGTAAAATATGCGTTTTGAAAGTTTCTTTATAAATCAATATAGCGTCTAGCGCAGTCATATATCGTAGATATTAAACATTTTATAATGTGTGCCTCGAGCTTTATATGTTAAACAAGCATAATGTACCATATGTATCTATTTGACGAATTTTTTTATAAGAATTTTAGATTTGGTACAATATGAAGAGGGAAAAGAATTAACGCTGAATTTTGCAATTTTCTTTTGATTTAGCTTTATAACTCTTAGGGAAGTTAAAATAACATTTAGTCAGTGGAAATCGCGAAATTCATAACGCTATTGTGTTTCCAATTCACACACTTGTTTTAAAGAGATATTTTTGAAAGCATCTAAGCCCATTTTGCGATGCTTTCTTGTGAATAGTATAACGGTAAATCCATTGAGCACCAACATTTTTACGCTTGTAAAAAGAGCAAGCTGGTATCATCATTATATTTAGCTCGCTTTCAATGTTTGCAAAAAAAACTTGGCTCTTGAGACGGTTTATTATAGGTATTTTTTAGTCCTTTTTTAAATAATTGCCATACACTCATCCCGCTTGTCACGTACAAGTGAAAAATTTTGATTGATGCAACACAAAAGATTTGAAATGAGAGTATCCTATGATAGTCGAGATTCTTATTTAATATGAATAATAGTATATATTATTATAAATCAATATGTTGTCTTTTTTTGATAAGACTATACTTTATGAATAAGATACATTATCATTCAACTAGTTTACATATTTATTAATAAATATAATCTTGTTTCCAGTTTTATTTCTTGATGTTGCTATAATTCGTAATGATTTATCTATGATAATAGCACCATCTTTCTATTATAAAGCTAAGAGATTAATGCTAGCAATTGGTATTTATTAATATTCAATTGTCTAAGATTTTTGCATTTAAACGGCTTATAACTCTTACATTCAACTTTTACTCATCCGCTTTGTAGAGTGTGATCACATGATCTTTTCTGATGATAGGTAATTATGTATAAAACCCAAAAACACGACAGTATCAAATCGTTTTATTTTGTATAAAAATTGATATCTTACCATCTTCTGTGATTTATATATTTATTACACGTTGCAAATCTGGAGGTGTTGCCTCATTTGAGAGTTGTTTAATCACATCTTCTATAGATAAAAAGGTTTGATTCGTACTTCCTAAGCGGCGCATATTTACGCTGTCTGTTTCAGCTTCACGTTTGCCGCATACCAAAATTACGGGAACTTTTTGTAAAGAATGTTCTCGTATTTTATAGTTAATTTTTTCATTGCGGAGATCTGTTGTTGCTGAAAGCCCAATAGCTTTAAGTTTTGCTGTTATTTTTTTGGCATATTCATTTGCTTCAGATGTAATTGTTGCAACAACAACTTGTTCAGGAGCAAGCCAAAGTGGCATATGTCCAGCAAAATTTTCGATTAATATACCAAGAAAACGCTCCATTGATCCAAAAATAGCACGGTGGATCATAACAGGTTGACGTTTTTCTGAATCCTTATCAATATAGAATGCACCAAAACGTTCAGGGAGATTAAAATCTATTTGTGTTGTTCCACATTGCCATTCACGACCGATAGCATCCTTTAATGTATATTCAAATTTTGGACCATAAAATGCTCCTTCACCTGGAAGGATGCTTGTTTTGATTTGTCCTGCAAATTTTGTTTCAATCGTTTTCAGGACAGATTCCATAATGCTTTCCGCATGATCCCATAATGCATCAGATCCAACTCGTTTTTCTGGACGAGTTGAAAGCTTAAGACTGATTTCTTTAAAACCAAAATCAGCATAAGTTGATAAAATAAGATCATTAATATTGAGACATTCATCAGCTAATTGTTCATCAGTGCAAAAAATATGTGCATCATCTTGTGTAAAACCACGCACACGCATAAGACCATGTAAAGAGCCTGATGGCTCATAACGGTGAACAAGACCAAACTCAGCAAGTCTAATAGGCAAATCACGATAAGATTTTAAACCATGTTTAAAAATTTGCACATGACCAGGGCAATTCATTGGTTTAAGAGCATAAACATTCCCATGATCTGAATCTTCTGCTGCTGGAATTGCTTTGAACATGTTCTCCTTATACCAGCCCCAATGGCCAGATATTTCCCAAAGTGACCTATCGAGAACTTGTGGCGCATTAACTTCAGCATATTGATGATCATCAAGGCGTCTACGCATATAGTTGATCAAATTTTGGAACATTTTCCAGCCTTTTTTGTGCCAAAAAATCATTCCTGGTCCTTCTTCTTGAAAATGAAATAAGCCCATTTCACGTCCCAAGCGGCGATGATCACGCTTTTCAGCTTCTTCTAGCATATGTAGGTAGGATTTTAAGTCATTTTCATTTGCAAATGCTGTTCCATAAATTCTCGTAAGCATCCGATTATTGGCATCGCCACGCCAATAAGCGCCTGCAACTTTCATTAATTTGAAAGCATTTCCAATTTGGCCTGTAGATTGCATGTGCGGTCCGCGGCAAAGATCAAACCACTCTCCTTGATAATAGATTTTTAAATCTTGATCTTCAGGAATGCTATCAATAAGTTCAACTTTATAAAATTCCTTTTTCTCAGAAAAAATTTTTCTTGCTTTTTCACGAGACCAAATTTCTTTCCTAAAAGATTTATTGCGTTGGATAATTTCACGCATTTTTTTTTCAATGACGGTAAGATCATCTAATGTAAAAGGTTGTTGGCGTGCAAAATCATAATAGAATCCATTCTCAATCACAGGACCTATTGTCACTTGCGTTTCAGGAAAGAGTTCTTGCACTGCTTCAGCAAGAACATGGGCGCAATCATGTCTTATAAGCTCAAGGGCACGTGAATCTTCTCGGGTAATAATCTCTACTTGACCAGATTGTCCCAATGAATCCGATAGATCTCGCATGATGCCATTAAGACTATAGGCAACTGCTTTTTTTGCTAATGATTTAGAAATAGATTCTGCTAATTCCAAACCTGTCATTTCGGCGGGGTAATTACGTTTTGAACCATCAGGAAAAGAAAGAGAAATAGAGCAAGACATAAAAACACCCTTTAAATCCAATTCCGCCAACGATTGCGGATGGTTTTTCGTGAAAACTAAGTAAAAAGCTTATAGACTAATTTTTCTATCAGTACATATAAAAAAAGAAAAGGATTATTTATTGTGTTTGTCAGAAATTTTCCAGTAACGCCAAGGTTTATAAAAACAGCAAGAATTTCCAAGTGATGGAGAGACTGGATCAAAGCCAGCTGTTCCAAAGGGTCCACAACGCATGATACGAAAAAATCCCATCCATGCACCAGCCCAAAGCCCATGGCGTGCAATCGCTTCATATGTATATTCTGAACAAGTTGGGGCATGGCGACACTGATTGCCTATAAGACTCGAAAGTGTTATTTGATAGAGACGTATTAAGCAAATGCCCAATAATCGTCCGGGTGTTTTTTGCCAAGTGCCAGTGTAATTTCGAGTCAATTTTTTTTGTCGAGATTGCGATTTGAACATTTATTTTTCTTCAATTTTTTGAATACAATCTATCGTTGCCTCAAAGGGCAGTAGTGTTGCTGCATGGCGCACTTTATAGTCTTTAATGGGCTGTAAGCAAGAAAAATCCTCAAAGGGAGCTTGAGGAGAAGGACCATCTTGCGTTAGCATTTGATAGATAATTTCACGCAACATTTTAAGATCTTGTGTTGTTTTTCCGATGATATGAGATGCTAAAAGTGAAGCCGAAGCCTGCCCTAGTAGGCATGCGTGTATTTCATGGGCAAAATCCGTAATAATATCATTTTTTACTTTTAAATCTACGATAATTGTTGAACCGCAAAGGTGTGTATGTTTCCTTGATGTTGCATCAGGATTATTAAGGCGCCCAATTTTGCTTATATGTGCTGCATATTCAATTATTTTATCATTATAGATATTATCAATCATGCGCTATTGCCTGAAATTTTGAGAGCTGTGATTGTTTAAACTTTTAATTCGCTTATATAGAGATTATACAAAATGAAATAGATATTTAGCAAATGCTTTGTAGAGAGTAGGCTTGGAGTTTTTGAATGCGTAATGTTGTTAAAGAAGGTTCAAAGGATTCTTTTTTATCTGAAGAAAAGCGTCCTAATATTGAAGAGGTAGAAGAAGCGATTCGTACATTACTCTTATGGGTAGGGGAAAATCCAAGTAGAGAAGGGCTTTTAGATACACCAAGACGTATGGCTAAGGCATATCGCGAGCTTTTTAATGGTTATAGTCAATCAGTTGAAGAAACTTTAGGCACGGTTTTTGAAGAGGTTTCAGGATACAATGAATCGGTAATCGTAAAAAATATACCTTTTTATTCACACTGTGAGCATCATATGATCCCAATTATCGGGAAAGCGCACATAGCGTATCTTCCTAATACAAAAGTCGTTGGCCTTTCAAAAATTGCACGTGTTGTAGATATTTTTTCTCGTCGTTTACAAACACAAGAAGCTATAACAGCGCAGGTAGCTCACGCTTTAAAAACGTATCTAAAACCCCTTGGTGTCGCAGTATTGATTGAGGCTGAGCACATGTGTATGACTATGAGAGGAATTCAAAAACAGGGGTCTACAACAATTACCAAAAACTTTCATGGTTCTTATGAAAAAGATCAAGCTGCACAAGCATATTTTATGACGATGGTTCAAAGATCATAGTAAAGCCCATATTTCTCGTAATCTTTATCAAGTTATAAATTGTCTGGATAAAATAAATTATGAGAAACAGAAAATTGGCTTGTACCTTTCTTGATGATTTGTTAAAGGCTGGAAACCAAAGTTTTTTGTTTCACCACGTGCGGTCGTGGCGGAATTGGTAGACGCGCAGCGTTGAGGTCGCTGTGGGGCAACCCGTGGAAGTTCGAGTCTTCTCGACCGCACCACTTATAGATTTTCTACAATATCATGTGGTGTTGTTGTTTATCTTATCTTTTTATAAATTGTTGTTTTTATTTAATTAATTATTTTTTTATGTACGACCTTGATATCTGATGAATCTGTCAAAAGCGCAATTCAAAAGGTGGTTTAAAAGGTGGTTAGGAACACAAGAACACGTGATAGATTATCTGTCTTATCTGTAAAAAATCTATCTAAAGGAAAATACGCTGATGGAGCTGGGCTATGGCTTATCAAAACAGCCCAAAATCAAGGGCGTTGGGTTTTTCGATTCGATTTCAATAAAAAACGTCGTGAAATGGGATTAGGTTCTTGTAGCGTTGTATCTTTAAAAGAAGCAAGGCTTAAGGCTACAGCTTGCCGTGATTTTTTAAACCAAGGTATTGCCCCGATTCGTAAAAGGAAAAATGAAAAATTACGGCAGGCGGTTGATAGTATTTCTTTAAGAGAAATTGTTTTAAGCGCTTTTGAAGCCAAGAAAAGTGAACTGAAGAATGAAGGAACAGCAGCAAGGTGGTTAACACCTCTTACATTGCATGTTTTTCCTAAGCTTGGAGATATAGCAATTACTGAATTGACGCAGATTGATATAAAAGAGTGCTTATCCCCTATTTGGAAAACCAAAAACGAAACAAGCAAGCAAGGCTTTATCGCGTTTGAATATTGCTATAAAACATGCCGCAGCACGTGGCATAGATGTGGATATGCAATTGGTACCAAAAGCAAAAGCTTTATTGGGAAAATTTATTCAAAATGTTCAAAATATTCCGGCTATGCCATGGAAAGAAGTTTCGGCTTTTTATCAATCCTTAGATGATAATATTGTATCAAATTTAGCCTTAAAGCTTTTAATTTTAACGGGGGTTCGTTCAATGCCAATTAGGCATATACGGTTGGAGGAGATTAATCAATCAATATGGACGATTCCAAAAGAAAATATGAAAGGAATAGTTGGAAAGGTTTTTGATTTTCGTGTACCGCTTACAAATGAAGCGATTGCTATTATTGAAAAAGCAAAAAGAATCGAAAAAAATGGATTTTTGTTTGTTGGAAATTCTGGAAAGCCTATATCTGATATGACGCTTTCTAAATTTATGAAAGATAGAGGAATTGCTTATCGACCTCACGGATTCAGATCTAGTCTTCGTGATTGGATAACAGAGACAACATCAACACCATTTGAAATTGCGGAATTTACATTGTCTCATTCAGTAGGAAATTCAGTCACAAAAGCTTATATGAGGACTGATTTTTTAGAACAGCGTCGTGTTCTTTTAGAACAGTGGTCATCTTTTGTGACTGGGCATTGATTGTTTACGATAGTGGTGGTAGCTCTATAGAATCTCTTTCAGCTTTTTTGCTTTCAATATAGCGGTCAATTTCAACGAGATCCCATTTTAAGTATCGCCCTTCTTGTATTGGTTTAGGAAAAGCTCCAGCTTTTACAAGTTCTCTAATATAGGTCATAGACATTCCAAGATAAATTGAGAGGTCTTGTATATTGACGAGCCTTTGCAAGCGCATTGATAGTAGAGCTTGTTCAAATAAACTTACTTTTTCTATTGAGGCTTTTAATTTTTCTTCATTCATTTAAAGTGATCCTTTTTATTATAATTATGAAAGGGCGGGGGTGCTCGTAGATATGCGGGGAACAAAGCACCCCCATAAGGTTAAGCAGCTTTTGTAGAGAGTTGTTGTATCTCTCGTTCTATTTCTGCTAAAAAGGCTTGGACAGCTTGATTGATCTGTTCAATTTGTTGATCATCACGGTAGACGCGTTTGACTTTCATACGCAAATGAGATGATTCACCCGCAAAACGTGGATCATAACTGATAAAATCACACCACTTTCGTCCTGTACAAGCCATTTGGAATTGCATTTGCGCGTGATATTCAGGTTTGATTTCGTCACCTATACAAAAGCGCATATGTGTTACTGATCTCGGGCATTTGACTTCGATTAAACCGTCTTCTCCAATGAGACCATCGGGGCTAGCCCCCGCCATTTCTATTGTGGGGTGTTGGATAAAGCCGCATTTTGTTATATCGGCATCATGAATGAAGCCATATTCTCTCAAGGCATCTTCTTCATGTTCGATACCCCATCTCATATCTTCAGTTTCATAATAGGGGCTTGTTTCTCTTGTTAAGCGCTCTGTTATGAGTTTGATTTTGTAGTCTTCATATTTGCTCGTAGGCAATCCTTTTGTAGTTTTATTGAGTATGTTGTAAATGTTTGATGCGGTGACTTTACCCAAGCGCGCTTGGAACCATTCTGCTGTCCTTTGTTCCATTTCACACCGCCGTTTCTTGTTGAGTTGGCGCATATTCGATATCTTGGACGT
>NZ_JBHIOY010000009.1:0-85129 GCF_042195785.1 Bartonella sp. AP58NXGY
CTCAATAGCATTCAAGGGAAGTTTGTTTTGAGTCTGAATGATTGTGATGCGGTTCGAGAGATTTTTAAGGATTTTGACTTTTTAGAATTAGAGACCCTTTGGACCTCTGGTTTTGCTAAAAAACCACCCCGAAAAGAACTCTTGATTCGTAATAATTAGAAGTATATTGCAAAATTCTATTCCCGAACTTTATTATATCGTCCCTAACTTTACAAAAATATAAATCAAATCAATTATCTATATAGATAAAAAGGGGGCTTTTTATTATAAAGAAAAATATAGGATAAATGAGAGCAAATTAGGTAAAATTATTCTAGTGTGACAAGTATGTGGCAAGAGGTGAAATTAGGGGGATTATTTGTTAATTTTTTATTTTTATGCATAATTTTTACCATTAAATGCTCGTTTTTTCAAATTAGATTTTGTCATCTAAAATTGTAAAAATTACCGAAAATCAGAAAAAAGAGCGTTTCAATGGCAAAATAAGAGAAAGCTTTGAAAGGTTTTTAAAAATGCTTTGAAAGCCCAGAAAAATGTCTTTGAAGACCCTTTGAGAAAAATTAAACAAAAAGTGAATTTTGTATCAAAATAAACCCCAAATGATCCAAAAAGCAAAAAAGATTTTCATCTGTTGGTGATTATCTATTTTTTGATGAAATATATACTTATAAATCAAATGGTTGTATGATTTTCATGTAAAAAAACTTCCACTTTCATTTTGCATATTAGGGGAATTAAGCTGTGTTTTGTGTCGTTTTTAGATGTGCATTTTTAGTCTCTATTTAACGCTTTAAATGCAATTTTAGAAGAGGCAAAGTAAGCTTTACTTCTTCCATATCGTTGATGTTTTGAACACGCTCTTACAACTTTCTATAAAGCTCTGCCGCTTATTCTGCAAATGCAAGATGACGACAGGAGAGAGTAGCATTGTCCTGAAAGGGTTTATACCAATTTTTACAGGAAATGCTTTGGTACGAGCGGTTTGGGGGGAAATGAGACGCCGAGAAGACAAGATCATTTGCTTTGATATCGGCTTTAAAAGGCTATCAATTTAGCATAGGAGAATTTTACATAAAAATGCAATAAAATTAGTGGGTTGAATCAATTTATTTTTATATAAATTCCTTTAGAACTCACACTTTTATGCATGGTTCAATCGACCATTTTTTATAAAAAATTGCTGTGTATAGAACAGACTATAAAAGCAAATTATGATGCAAACATTCTAATGCATGTAAACGTTCAAATGGAATGAAAAGCAGCTATCATGTTAACAGTTCATGATACGTTTTTATCACAAAAACTCGATAGTTGCTGTGTCACTGTTCAGTATTGTATTATTTTGACAAATGCTTTTTTTTGATTGTATTAGAAAGTCTAAAGAGAGGCTATGTTAGGATATAAAATGTTTTGTTCAGTTTTTTTGAAAAATAGTGAAAAATATGGACCCCTTTGTGTTGGTTTTGATCCGAGTTATAAAGTTTTGCAATCATGGAATTTAAGCTGTGATTATAAAGGTCTAAAAGATTTTTGTAATATTCTCTTAACTGCCGTTGTGGGCAAAGTGGGGATAATAAAGCCGCAAGCCGCATTTTTTGAGTTATATGGGGCGGAAGGGCTTCAAGCTTTGAAAGAACTCATTGAAAATGCACACGAACAAGGTTTATTAGTTCTCGTTGATGCAAAAAGAGGGGACATTGGCTCTACCGCTGAAGCTTACGGTAAAGCTTGGCTTGGCCCCAATAGTCCATTCAAAGCGGATGCCATAACTGTCAATCCTTTTTTAGGGTTTGATGCTCTCATTCCCTTGATAAAGATTGCAGAAGAAACAAAAACAGCTGTTTTTATGGTTGTTCAGTCTTCTAATCCAGAGGGAAAGCAAATTCGAAATGCGCGTATTGGTGATCAAACTGTTTCGGTTCATTTGGCGCAGCGTATTTTTGAATATAATAACCAATCTTTAAGTCAATCTCATCAGGTTGGCCCTATCGGGGCAGTTATTGGAGCAACATTGGGTCATGAAGCAAAAGATACAATCAAACAGTTAGAAAATAGCTTGTTTCTCGTTCCTGGTATCGGTGCTCAAGGGGGAACAATAACACAATTAACTCAACAGTTTCCTCAAAGGTTATGGCAAAATATTATTCCTTCAATTTCAAGATCGATTACAGAAGCGGGACGAAATAGTGTTGATTTAAAAAATGTCATTCATAACTTTGCTGAGCAATCTAAAAATACACTTCTGTCTTAATTTTTTGCTAAGCCATCAAAGAGAGAAAACTCTTATTAAAGAAGGGGTGGCTTATCAAATTTTAAGGAAGACACTGTTTTCAAGAAGTGATTTTGCTTTATCTCAAAGTCAAGAGTTGCTTTTATCTTCTCAAAAAGAGGCACAATATATTTCTCATTTTCTGTTGGAGTTGGGGGATCAAATACCTAAGTCAAGTGTTTGGAGAAAATGCAGAAACTTTGGAAAATATATGAATAATTGTTTTAAGGAGACAAGATAGGCAAAAAAATACAAAAAGGACGCTAACAATGCTAAAGGATAAGGCTTAAGAGAATTTAGAGAGTGTTTTCGTTTTATGGCTCTGATTCCTTTAAAGAGAAACTCTTTTAGACTATTGCTTGATAAGGGTAGTGCTTTTGTAAAATAAAAACCTCTAACATGTTGTTAAAAGCTTCTAGGTTGATAAAGTCATTGCAGCGTTTGTTTCTATGAGATAATGGTTATCTGTGAACACATATCGTTGCTAGAGAATAACATGTCATTGAAAAAAGAAAAAACCAAAGCCCGTTTACCGCGTGGTTTTGTTGATCGCACAAGTGCACAATTGTATGCAACTGAAACCATGATTGCGCAAATTCGTGAAGTCTATGAACTTTACGGTTTTGAAGCGCTTGAAACACCAATTTTTGAATATACGGATGTGTTGGGGAAGTTTTTACCTGATTCAGATCGTCCCAATGCAGGGGTTTTTTCGCTACAAGATGATGATGAACAATGGATGTCTTTGCGCTATGATCTGACTGCTCCTCTTGCCCGTTATTTTGCTGAAAATTTTGAAACGTTACCAAAACCTTATCGCAGTTATCGGTTGGGGTTTGTTTTTCGCAATGAAAAGCCTGGACCGGGGCGGTTTCGGCAATTTATGCAATTTGATGCTGATATTGTTGGAACACCAACCGTTGCGGCAGATGCTGAGATTTGCATGATGGCAGCGGATAGTTTGGAAAAATTAGGAATTCAGCAACATGATTATGCCATTCGTTTGAATAACCGAAAAATTCTGGAAAGTGTTTTGCAGTTGATTGGTTTAGATGAAGGAGAGCAGATTGAAAAGCGCTTAACTGTCTTAAGAGCAATGGATAAGCTTGATAAATTTGGTCCTGAAGGCGTACGGTTGCTTTTAGGTAAGGGGCGTTTGGATGACAGTGGTGATTTTACAAAAGGGGCCGAGCTTAAGGATAAAGAGATTGAGTGTATTCTTTCCTTACTCACGGTAAATTCTAAAACAGCAGAAGAAACGCTTGATGCTCTCAGACAAGTTGTTGGTCAGAGTGCTCAAGGGCTAGAAGGGGTTCGCGAGCTTGAAGAAATGCAAGCAATCTTTGCCGCTAATGGTTATCATAATCGCATTAAAATTGACCCTTCGGTGGTCCGCGGATTGGAATATTATACGGGACCTGTTTTTGAGGCGGCATTGCTTTTTGATGTTTTCAATGATGATGGGCAAAAAGTTATTTTTGGCTCTGTTGGTGGGGGCGGGCGCTATGATGGGTTGGTTGCGCGTTTTCGTGGGGAAAATATTCCGGCAACAGGTTTTTCAATGGGGGTTTCACGTTTGATCGCTGCTTTGCAAAACCTTGGAAAATTGCCGGTAAAAAATACTCTTGGACCCGTTGTGGTGCTGATGATGGATAAAGAGCCAGAAGCTGTTGCGCGCTATCAAAAAATGGTGATGAAATTGCGAAATGCGGGAATTTGTGCTGAACTCTATTTGGGAGTATCGGGAATTAAAGCGCAGATGAAATATGCAGATCGTCGCCAAGCTCCTTGTGTGGTTATCCAAGGTTCACAAGAACGTGAGAGTGGAAAAATACAGATCAAAGATTTGATTGAAGGGGCGCGTTTGTCTCATGAAATTAAGGATAATCAAACATGGCGTGAAAGCCGCCCTGCGCAAGTGATGATTGATGAAGAGCAATTGGTTCAAACAGTACAAGATATTTTGGCAGCCCAAAAAGGGACATAGTAAAAGTTTTGTGAAAGCGATTGCGGGGAAAAGTTTGAAATTTTCTTCTTCAATTTTCAGAATTTGTTTTTTACTTGTTTAGATATATCTTTATCTTGATAATGGTCGTGTTCTTTTCATAACAGTTTATACAGCTTTGCGTGACTTTTTTGAAATCGTTGAAAGGTTTGGAGTACCTAGTGAAAACAAATGGTATTAAACGCATTAAAAAAGATAAAACATGGTACTTAATTAAAATCTTAGGAACAGGAAAAAATACACCAGACAATTAAAAAAACAGCTCTCCGCTCCCGATAGAGGTTTGTAATAGGAGCTACATTGGGTGATTCAATAAAAAATAAAAGCGAATGACAAAATTTAAATAGATGTAATTAAATATGAAAACTCACATTTTAGGACTTCTTTAGGTACCGAATGAATGAATGCGTCCCTTCTGGACTTGTGAATACTGAAAGTGTTGGAGGAACTCGCAGAGAATTAAAAAAATGACAAGCAGAAAAAAGAGAAATTTTCTGTTTGTCTGTACAATTTTAATGAATTAATACCTAATAAATCATTTCATTTTAACGCATATCTAGAAACTGAAAAGCAACAAATCGCGTTATTTTTTAAGTTCGTATGGCATAAAAAGAAAATTCTTTTAAAAGGTAAAAACATTTTGTATTCATTATAAAATGAATGTTTTTGAAGGCGATAAAATGCGTTTTTTTGAGGGCGTGATGGGAACATCTTCGTGAAGAAAAACACTGGAAAGTGAAGTGCTTGAGGACTTGCGCAACCATGTTTAGAAAAATTGATGACCAATAGGTTTATAAAAATCCATTAGTTTATAGAAATATTGATCATTCATATAGATTTAATTTTTGAATTCTCATTTGCTGGTATCATATTTTCTACTGTTTTATTGTCAACAGTCTGCAATCTCACATCCATGAGAGATGAAAGAGATCTCAAAAGTTTTATTTTAGAAGATTTTTTTAGTTTCAGAAACAACGAATAACTTAAATCAGACAATTTTTAAAGGGAAAATATGAGAGGCATTATAAGAAATTATAATGACAACCATTTGAAATTATTCATTTATTATAACAAATAAATTTTTTAGGGAGAAATGAAAATGGCCAAATATGATTTTACAGTGTTATATGAAAGAAATCCCTTTATTTTGAAAAAACCTGAAGAGATTGGAAAGTCATTTAAACTTCCTCCTTCAAATTTTGGATTTGAAGATTTTCCGCAAATCACTTTTTCAGGCGCCTCGTCGTGTCGACGTATGATTTTTGCACTATCATTTAGTGGTATGAAAGCTTTTTTTGTGATGTTGTGGCAAGTAGGGAAAATGTCAGATGAAGATGATGTGGATTTATGGTTTGATCAGATAACATTGGATCATGACATTCTTGAGGAATTTTTGACTTGCGATCTTTCGACTCAAGAACCAGAATATCTTAATTTTGAAAGTTTTAAAGAAGGTATCAAAGAATTAGAAAAGAATAAAATTGTAGCGAAGGGGACAAAAAGAGATTGTTATTTCATCAATCCAGATATTTTTGGTCTTCCTGAATGTGATGAAGATTTTGAGCTCGATGAAGAGGAAGAGATAGAAGAGGAAGAAATGAAAACACACTTTATGGTAGAATACCCAAATAAACGACTTCTTTAACTGTTTCTCTCTTAGAGAAAAATAAAAGCTTAGAATAAATTGCTATGAGAACAGCAATGAGTTTGTTTATGGTATGTGAATTGGAATGTTTACGGGATCTGTTTTGATTTAATTCTTTTCCTCAACGGTTATTTATCCAGAGCAGTTTTTATGTTATATTCAGTTATTTTATGAGACATAACTCAATTTCAAGTGTGTGCCTTTTTAAATAAATATTTGATCTGTATTTTTTCTTTTTATACTTTTGTGAACCTTGGATTATTAATGCCTTGGCATTTGGAAGCGCTTAGGAGAAGCGTTTTTAGTGCTTTAAGCGTCTTTACCTACACGCCACACCCGCTTATGACGTGCAAACAAGTAATCATAATTGATTCAATAGAGAAAAATTTGAAATAAAGGAATATTACGATATTCAAGGGGCTAATTCAAATTGAAAAACGCTAAATTATTATTGTAAATTAAAATGTCGAATAGATGTTTCAAGAGATACAAACAACACAAATTCCCTCTCTAAAAGGAATTTGTGTCGTAGAATTTAAATATACAATTTTTGATTGAAATTAGCTTTTCAAAGCTTTTAAAACATTTTGTGGTGAAGAAACTTCGTAAGGATCTGTTGTGCAATTGTCTGAAAAACCTGCTTCTTCGAACCATTGTTCAATCACACCATCGTTGATAACAGCAGCATAGCGCCATGATCGCATGCCGAAACCAACATTGTCTTTTGCAACCAGCATACCCATTTTGCGTGTGAACTCACCAGAGCCATCGGGAATTAATTTCACGTTTTTGATATTTTGTGCTTTTCCCCAAGCATTCATGACAAAAGCATCATTGACGGAAAGGCAATAAATTTCATCAATACCAGCTTGTTTAAATTCATCATAGAGTTTTTCAAAGTCAGGCAGCTGAAAGGTTGAGCAAGTAGGGGTAAAAGCTCCAGGAAGAGAAAAAAGAATAACACGCTTTCCTTTAAAATAAGCATCACTTTTAACTTCTTGCCACCGATAAGGATTATCTCCCCCCGTTGATTCATCGCGTACACGTGTATGAAATGTGACATTGGGAACTGTTTTTTTTATCATAAGGATGCTCCTGTATTTTTTTAACGAAAATCTTTTTTAAAACAACCTTTGTATTTAAAACATATGGGAAAGATCGTTTTAAATAAAAGGGCTTCTTAAAAAATTCTTACTTCTAGTAAGTGTGCAAATATTTCACACTTCCGTCAAGTAGAATTAATGGTCGACTTTGGATACTCTTCACCTTAAAATTATAGGAAAGAATATAAAGGTATGGATATGACCATAAAGACAGTTTTGACCACGGCTTTTGAGGGGCAAAAACCGGGAACATCTGGTTTGCGCAAAAAAGTGTCTGTTTTTCAACAACCCCATTATGTAGAAAACTTTATACAGTCTCTTTTTAATAACATTGGGCCTCTTGAAGGAAAAATGTTGATTCTTGGGGGGGATGGGCGCACTTTTAATCGTACTATCCTTCAGATTGTGTTGAAGATGGCAGCGGCGCATGGTATCTCTCTTATTAAAATGGGAAGGGGCGGTATTCTTTCTACACCTGCTGTTTCGCATCTTATTCGTAAAACTCATGCCCATGGTGGACTTATTCTTTCTGCAAGCCATAATCCTGGTGGTCCAGAAGGAGATTGTGGTATTAAATATAATATTTCTAATGGGGGACCCGCTCCTAATTCTTTATGTGATGCTATTTTTGCAACATCGCAACGTCTTTCTTTTTATAAAATTCTTGAAGCACCAGATGTTGATTTAGATAGGCAAGGTACGATCTTTATGGGAGCCATGCGGATTGATATTATTGATCCTGTCGCTGATTATGTTGCTTTGATGCAGGAGCTTTTTGATTTTGACTGTATTGCCAAGGCTGTTGCTCGAGGTCTTACTTTACGGTTTGATGCCATGCATGCGGTAACAGGGCCTTATGCTCATGAAATTTTTGAAAAATGCTTAGGATTTTCTGAAGGGACGGTGGTCAATGGTATTCCTTTGCCAGATTTTGGAGGTGGTCATCCAGATCCCAATTTAGTTTATGCTAAGGCTCTTTATGATTTATTGATGTCAGAGAAAGGACCAGATCTTGGTGCAGCATCTGATGGTGATGGAGATCGTAACCTCATTATTGGTCGTGGGCAATTTGTTTCGCCGTCAGATTCTCTGGCTATTATGGCTGAACATGCACACCTCATTAAAGGATATCGAAAAGGTGTTGTGGGGATAGCGCGTTCTATGCCGACGGGGCGTGCTGCTGATCTGGTTGCGGAAAAAAAAGGATTAAAATTTTTTGAAACACCAACGGGATGGAAGTTTTTTGGAACCCTTTTGGATGCGGGGAAAGTAACCTTTTGTGGGGAAGAAAGCTTTGGAACTGGATCTCATCATATCCGTGAAAAAGATGGTTTGTGGGCTGTCTTATTTTGGTTAAATCTTTTAGCGGTCACAGAAAAAACTGTCGCACAAATTGTTCAACAGCATTGGTACACCTATGGGCGTTTTTACACGTTACGGCATGATTATGAAGAAGTCGAAGCAGATAAAGCTTTGGAAATTATAGAACATTTGCGTGCACACTTACCACATTCAGGAACTGAAATTGCTGGATTTTTTGTCAAAAAAGCAGACGATTTTACATATCATGATCCTGTTGATCAGAGCGTTAGCACGCGGCAAGGCATACGTATTTTTTTCGAGAATGGAGCACGGTTGGTAGTCCGTTTGTCGGGAACAGGGACGCTAGGTGCTACTTTACGACTTTATTTTGAACAGTATGAAAGTGATCCACGCAAACACAATTTTAATCCGCAAGAAGTTCTCCAACCCTTGCAACAGGTGGCACTAAAACTGTTAAACATACAACAAGTATTGGGACGAGACCATCCTGATATTATCACCTAAGATCATTGGAATGTTTTTTTGTAAAGGTATAATGATTGATCACATGGGGTATGTTTTTAGGGGCATGATTTTATTTGCCATAAGGAAGAGCTTAACTCCATTTTCAAGCTCGCTTTGTTTTTTTCACCTTTACATATCGATCCGATTCCTAAAACTGCGGGTTTCTTAAAACCGAATTTTGTAGGCAATTATAATCCAGCATAATCGGAGCATTTATGCCCAATGGTTTCTGATGGTTTGATAGAAGTGTTTGTTTAATAGGATGATGTTTCTCATGCAAAACAGAATACTGTCGTTATTGCGCATTTCATATGCTTAATTTAAAAAGCCTCTCTCAATACACTTATGCCCTTCTTTATGGAATGCTATTCATGTAGGAGATAACGGTAAATCCTCGTGAAGAATATAATGGTCGATATATATATTAGATAATAAATTAATTTATAATAATAATTTAGTATTATTCAATTTGAATGAGAGCTCTCCAATATTGTAAGATTATCTCATCTCAAATCTATTCCATGTTGAATCAATTAAAACCATTCATTTGCACATAACAAGCGGGGAGAGCCGTGTGGATAAAAACTGTACAAAAAAGAACTAAAAACACCTCTTATGAATCAATCATCTTTTGTGCCAAGGGCAGTGACAACATTGAGCACCACCATTTTTATGAGAGAGTAAGCCCAGCTCCATCACACTTATTGACTAGTTCCCAATGTGCATCTTTCCACTTGTAATATGCAAGCGCAAGGCTTTGGTTGATTCAATAGAAGAGGATTTGAAATAAGAGAATCTTAAAATATTCGGGTGTCCTATTCAACATACAAAACCAGTGATGATGATTATAAATCAACATATTCTCTAATATTATAACCGTTATCTTTACTTAAAATAAAAGGTCAAGTTAGGGCATCACTTTCTTTTCTCGCAATATTCAATCGTGCTTCGCTCTTTGAGAGAATTTATTAAGAGATGTTCCTTTTTTCATTTTTTTATCCATTCGTTAATTTCATTTGTGACGGATAAGAAAATGATTTTGATTGATTTATAAGAGAGAATGAAGGGAGTAAATTTTATGATAGGTAGGGGCTTATTTAAGGTGTACAATGATAAATCATTCTTATAAATTAACGTTTTGTCTGTGGTGATCGCATTGACAAACATAGTTGGCAGATGGGGAATGAAACAAAGGGACGTATTTTTCTAAAATAATGGACAATAAGCATTTCTTGCTTTATGACCGTCATAATGAATGACTTTTCTAAAAAAGGGAAATTTATGACCCAATATCCCAAATGTCCTCGTTGTGATTGTCTTTATACTTATGAAGATGGTGAAAATTTTGTGTGTCCTGAATGCGCGCATGAATGGCCACAAAAAAATGATGATACGGTTCTTTCCGATAATGTTTATGATGCCAATGGTCAGATTTTAACAAACGGAGATACCGTTATGGTGATAAAAGATCTGAAAGTAAAAGGCGCTTCATCTGTTTTAAAAGGGGGGACGAAGGTAAAGAATATTCGCTTGGTGGATGGGGATCATAATATCGATTGCAAAATTCCTGGGATTGGGCAGATGAGTTTAAAGTCTGAGTTTGTTAAAAAAGTTTAGACGTTTATCCTATTGCAATTGTTTTTGTATTTCTTTGCTTTTCTATCTTTACATTCTTCTTTAATTGGGCATATTTTCCTCCAATGGGCTTCTTTTCTTGTTTCATAGATTACACCAATCAGATAGAAGCAATATATTTTCCTTTATTGCAAAGCCATGTATCGCAGAGAAATAGTGACTCTGTCTTTTCTTTTAATATGTGGTTATGGGGGAACTGGATGTTGACTCGCAAACAACAATAAAAGTATGCGCTTTATGAGAAGAACAACGCCGTAAAGTAGACAAACTTATTCCTGCTGAATTGAAAAAATATTCTCATTTTTTTATCAGATAATTTCTCAAACAACCATAATAGATCTGGCTTCGATGTATTTATTTTTTACAGGTAGTTACACCTTTTGTGTCATATTTATGGAAATGAGATTGAAAATGATAGAGGGGGAATTCTTGATTTTAAGAATGTAAAAAGGACGCTATGATCTTGATAAGGTCGTACTGTCATGTATTTTCCAGCTCTTAGTTCTGCAACAGTCTCTTATAAAAGTGCGCATAAGAGCTATTAAAAATAGTTTTTTTTATTATCTAGTTTGTGCTGTGTAAGCGGACGATTTTTATTGATGCAATAAAAACAAAATTGAAATAAGAAGAATGTCAGAATTCTCATTGCAAGTTTCAAAATGTGATCTTTGTCGAGTTGCTGAAACAACATATTGATTTGTAATAATAAATTAGCGTTATTCATATTGAATTAGAACCCCGAATAACGTGGGATTCTCTCATTTCAAATCTATTCCATGTTGAATCAATTAAAATCACTTGCTTGCACACCACAAGCGGGCTGGCGTGTGGGTAAAAATGAGGAAAGAAAGGATTAAAAATGGCTCTTATGAATCGTCTTAAGTGCCAAGGGCTGTTGCAGCATTGGGGGCTGGCAGATATAATGATGGTGCCGGCTTGCTACAAGAAGTATTTTGCGTGATTTTATCGTTGGGAGAGCTGAAAAAGATGAAGTAAATGGGCTTTCTATCTTACAATGTTTTTTTGGGGGGGCTTTTTTGTAACGGGGCGTGTTTTCTTGGTTAAAATTGCATGACAAGATTATGAAATAAAATAAATTTAAAATGCATATCCCTATGCGTTCTATTTCTGTCTATGCGATTGGTTTATTGAAACAACTTGTGCCTCTTAAAGGGGCAGAAAGCTTTTTAAGGCATATGTGGAGGTGAAAGGTGAGCGAAGGGATCATTTTGTTTAGATTTTTTTTTACAATACTCTATTTTTATGGCTGCATGGCTTACTTCTAAAATTTCAGGAATAAAATGACGTAAGACTTTTGCACTCCATGTTTGAGCGCTGTTGAAGAGGGACAATTAGTGTGACCGTTTTGTATATTGAGGTCAATATTTATTGTGGCATGGCTTCAACGCCTAAAACTTCAGGGATGAAATGGCGTAAAAGATTTTCAATACCATGTTTGAGTGTTGCTGTTGAAGAGG
Source organism: Bartonella sp. AP58NXGY (assembly GCF_042195785.1). Lineage (NCBI taxonomy): Bacteria > Pseudomonadati > Pseudomonadota > Alphaproteobacteria > Hyphomicrobiales > Bartonellaceae > Bartonella > Bartonella sp. AP58NXGY. Next base: position 11,963 of record NZ_JBHIOY010000009.1, read on the forward strand.
GACATCCAGCGCAGGCGCCCCGCATATTGAGGTAAACAATACCATTTTCAAACCCGCGAAAAGTAATGTCTCCACCGTCATTGGCAACAGCTGGGCGAATACGCGTTTCAAGGAGCTCTTTAATTGTTAAAACGATATCAGAGTCTTTCTCATCATAAAATTCTTCGTTAAGAGCGTTGGCTTGTGCTTGTGTTGTGGCGTTGGTGGTGATAACTGGCTCATTGGACAGAAAATGTTCCATAATTGTGCCTAAAATGATGGGCTTGAGATGTTGCCATTCCCCCTCTTTTTTGCTTACGGTGATAAAATCATAGCCTAAGAAGACACCATTGACATTTGGAATATTAAATAGTTTAGCCGCTAAAGGTGAGTTTTTCGCTGCTTTTTCATGGTCACGAAATTCTAATACGCCTTCGGAAAGAACCACACGCCCTGGTAGGAATTTAAGTGTTGCAGGGTTTGGGGTGGTTTCAGTTTGAATAAACATAGACTCTCCTTTTATAATGAAGGATTAGAAAGATCATTATATTTTAGAATATTATATTTTTTAGGCAATAGATTTAATATCTTCATCAGCGATATTACTGGGAATGACAATGACAGGAATTGAAAAAGCTGTTCCTCTATTTCCGATTAATTGGACAAGGGGGCCTGGTCCTTCTGTATGTCCACTTGCTGCTAAAACAATCAGTGCAATCTTTTTATCTGCATCGATAAGTTTGGAAATTTCATCAATTTTTTTTCCTTCACGCACGACTATTTCTGTTTCAAGAGCATGGGATGTGCGGACTTCACTGGCAATGTTTCCTAATATTTTATGAGCACTTTGCGTTGATTCTGTACGCATAAGGTTGTTTACACCCAGAAAATGTTGAAATTCTGCACTATCCACAACACAAAGCAGTACCAATGTTCTATTGGTATTTTGGGCATGCTGTGCGGCAAACGCAACGGCACGCCGACATTCTGGTGTTTCATCAATAATAACTAAGTTTTTTTTCTTGGGTTCTTTTTTTGGATTTTTGGGTTTAGAAATCATGCACTTTCTCTATTTTGTACAAACGATTTTTTTGCTCTCTACAGTTTTTAGTTTCATTGTTTTTATGTATCGTGCAAAAATCCAACAATTTCACGAATTTTTTTCATATTTTCTTCTGCAAGCATAGTAGCACGTTTAGCGCCATCATGCAAAACGGAGTCGATATAACCGCTTTCTTGATGAAGTCGACGTAATTCTTGTGTTATGGGGGCAAGCTTATGAACGGCAAGGTCGGCTAGGGTTGTTTTAAAATGCGAAAATTGTTGACCAGAAAATTCTAAAAGAATCTTTTCTTTGCTAACTTTGGCAAAGGCGGCATAAATACCAAGCAGGTTGTCAACTTCTGGTCGTTCTTTTAAAGCAGCGAGGGTATCGGGAAGAGGGGCAGAATCTGTTTTGGCTTTGCGTATTTTTTTTGCAATAAGATCAGCATCATCGGTCAAATTAATGCGTGAAAAATCTGAAGGATCTGATTTTGACATTTTTTTTGTTCCATCGCGCAAAGACATAACACGTGTGGCTGTTGTTCCAATAAGCGCTTCTGGGAGGGGAAAAAAGCCTTGTCTTTTTTCTTCATCTGTTTGCATAGAGATGCCAAAATTTAATTCGGCAATACGCTGTGCATAGTCGTTGTTAAATTTTTGTGCAATGTCGCGTGTGAGTTCAACATGCTGTTTTTGATCTTCGCCTACTGGGACATGTGTTGCACGATAGACTAAAATATCAGCAGCCATCAAAGTGGGATAGGCAAAAAGCCCAAGGGATGCTTTTTCACGATCTTTTCCTGCTTTATCTTTAAATTGTGTCATGCGTTGAAGCCAGCCGATGCGGGCAACACAATTAAAAATCCATGCGAGTTCAGCATGTTGAAAAACACGTGACTGGTTAAAAATAATGTGTTTTTGAGGATCAATGCCGGCGGCTAAAAAGGCTGCTGTCACTGTTCTAGTGGATTCGCGTAAAGTAAGAGGGTCTGGGTTGACTGTGAGCGCATGCATATCCACAACACAATAGAGGCAGTGATGAGAGTTTTGCAGTTCAACCCAATGCTGAATGGCTCCAAGATAATTGCCAAGATGTAAGTGACCACTCGGTTGTACGCCGGAGAAGACAAGTGGTGTGAAAGTATCCATAGGAGTATTCTTTCTTTAATTAAGGTTATTCGTTTTATTGTTTTTGACAAAGTATAGATATTATGAGCGTTTTTTCAAATTTTTAAGCGTGTGAAAAAAGGAACGGGTGTTGAATAAAAAATAGGCACTAAAATAGATCAAAAATATGCCAATCATGATTCCTGCTAAGGTGATCGCGCGCAAGAAAAAGGATGCTTGTGAGGATAAAGGAAAAGACAAAAAACCAAACACATTCAATCCGTAATAGAGGGTTAGTGCACTCAAAAGAGTTGCCATCATGAGACATAATATTCGCTTTATCAGTTGGAAGTCGTATTTCCAATAACCACGTTTGATAAGGACACTCCACAGCAACAGGGTGTTGGCCCATCCAGAGGTAATTTCAGCAATAACAATGCCTCGTGCAGATAGAATAGGAAATAATGTTAAGGCGAGACTGATATTGATGAAAACGCAAATACCTGTAAAAATCATCGGTGTTTTGGTATCTTCATGGGCAAAAAAATTAGGAATAAAGACCTTAATGAGAACAAAAGCTGGAAGTCCTAGTCCATAAAGCTCCAGTAATTGTGCAACATGGTGTGTTGATTGACTGGTAAATTGTCCTCGCTCAAAGAGCAAACTGACAATGGGAGTGGAGAGCAGCAAAAAAGCGATGGATGCTGGAAGTGTTAACAACAATGTTAATTCAATAGAGCGGTTTTGTAAATGGTGGGTTTCTTCATGCTTTTTGCTTCGCAAAGCGCGTGTTAATTCTGGTAAAAGAACGGTTGCAACGGCAATGGCGATTACGCCTAAAGGCAATTGATAAAGACGATCCGCATACATTAAAGAAGAGACAGCACCTGATTGACTAGAAGCAATGTTGGTATTAATGAGCAAATTAATTTGCGTAATGCCACCCGTGATGGCTGCTGGGAATGCTAAAGTTAACAGCTTGCGAACATTCGGACTTAAATGGGGTTGGCGGAAGGAAATTTTCATTCCACTTTGACGCAAAGCAAGGGCAATTAAGGTGAGTTGAATAAGCCCTGCTGCCAATACACCCCAAGAGAGATTTAAACCGATATGCCAAGCGTCAAGTTTATAGATCCAAGCATAGGCAAGCACACCAATCAGAATAATGTTTAAAAAGAGTGGGGCAATGGCGGCAATAAAATAGCGTCGCAGCGCATTAAGCATGCCCCCCATCATGGCAGCAAGCGACATGCAGGTTAAATAGGGAAACATGATTGCAGTAAAGTGAATGGTAGCGTTAAATTTTGTTACATCTTCTGTAAAACCTGGAGCAATAATGGTTCGTACCAAAAAAGGCATACTGAGTTCCATCGCAATCGTTAACAGTAAGAGCAGTGAAAAGAGAACGCCAAAGACTTCTTCTGCAAATTTGCATGCCGTTTCGTGACCTTCTTCAGTGATTTTTTTTGCAAAAAGAGGAATGAAAGCAGCGTTAAAGGCACCTTCAGCAAAAAAACGACGAAATGTGTTGGGAAAACGAAAAGCAGCGTTAAAGGCATCAGAAACAGGACCTGTCCCTAGGGCTGCTGCCATAAGCATTTCGCGTACGAAGCCAAAAATACGGCTCATGAGGGTTCCGGAAGCAACTGTTGCAATTTTTTTAATCAATGTCATAAAGATATATCAGCTTTGTTGTAAAAGAGAAGCGATGACAGGAGAAATAAACCGTTTTAAATCGTAAAAATCTGATCTCTATCCTAATCAAGGATACTTTTTGAAAGTGTTTTACGACGGTGTTTATCTTTCTGTCAACAATGGTGCTTGAAGACTTTTTTATGCTCCTTGTTTACTGTTGCATTAAAATTTTTATTGTTGCCATAAAATAATTAAGATTTCTTTTTCAAACTGAAATATGGGAGTGATATCATAACAGTTTTATGGGACATATAGGGATATATAATGATAATTTCTCTTTATGGTGTGATGTCGTGAATAGTGCAACCCAATACCGTTTTGTTTTACGTGAGGGGTGTGACCCTATTAAAAGAACGCAAATAAAATAAAAGCGTGGAGCAATGCGCAATTTCCATTATTTATTCATGATTTAAAAAACAGCGCTTTAGATGTTTTAAAAAGTCGTAAGGCTGAGCTAAAAGGTGATGGTAAAGCTGGTGATTGGTTTTTACTTTTACGACTTTATGTTCTCCCCAAATGTGGCAGCCTTCCCGTTTTAGAGATTACATAAAAAAGAGGATAGGAAGACATGATCTTTCAACAGCATTTTTCCTGTTCAGGTTTCTTTTCACAGTTGATGAGGATAAAATCTGAGGAAATAAGATAAATTTGCTCTCTCATGGTTTCCATTCTCGTTGAGGTGCGATTGATTTGCCGATGAAGGCAGGGGGGAAAGGCTATCATTTTTACCAGAGGGGGCGAAAAAGTTAAAGTTTATGAACCTTTTAGACATTCATTGCCATTGCTTTTGCGTGCTCCGTTTTGTGAGGTTGAATATTTTCTTGTCTTTTGGGACTCTGATTGACGTTTTCTGTCATTTTTTGCACTTTAATTGCTTCTTTACCAAGAGTATTGGAACATTTTTTTTCATTGTTTTTCTTTATAGATTGATACTGGTTTGGTGCGAAGCGCTCATCGAATTTATGGTTATAAAAATACATGGGTTGTATATGCGGTTCTATCTCTTTTATGTGTTTTACGCTTTCTATAATCTCTTTTGCTTTGATGGTTGATGTGCCAAGACTCTTCGCAAGTCTTTCAGGATTATTTTCTTTTATAGCTTCATGCTCGCTTGAGGATAAGCGCTCATTGATTTTTTTGATATAAGTCCTTATCTCCCCCCTTAATTCGGGAGAGTTTGATAACGTTTCTTGCTGTTGTGCTTTTGACACGGAAAAGAGATTTGTTATCCAAGCTTTAGGTATTTCTACCGACTGTTCACACCGCCTTTGTTTTACATGATGGGTATGGAGAATGTCTCTTTCTGTTTGTTTAGAAATATTGATATAATGATCAATGGCTCTACAGAGGGGCACAATATTTTCTTCAGCATTGGCGCGCGCGTTGTTTTTTATGCCAAATACATTGCTACCAGAAAGCTTCGAAATCGATTGGGGAGAGGTGGTAATTTGATAGGTGAGCTGTTCTCCCACAGTATGATTTTCATGGATCATCTCAATTCTTTCCCGCAAAATATGACGATTGCCATAAATGATTTGGCACAAAGTTTCTATTTCTTTTCTTCTTTCTTGAATGGATGCGTTGTTTTTTATCCTTGTGGCAATTTCATTGTTGGTAAGGGGGGCTATTGTTTGTGCGGGGATAAGCACTTCTTGCTGGTTTTGAATTTTTGGTGCTGTAAAGGAGAGGGCGTCACCGATTTTTAATGTCTGTATTTGCTCTGGGGTGAGATCTTTTTTATTTCCCAAGATGAAAATTCCGTTAGCATCAAGCATAAAGCCATTGGGTCCACTGCCTCTGTAAAAGCCTTTATAGGTATGACCTTCTTTTGCTGTTATAATAAGATGATGATGAATACTCTCAAGCCCGATATGTTTCATACTGTCCATGAATTCTTTTAAAATAAGTATTTTTTCTGGATTTGAGATATCTTCAAGCAGATGTTTCATTTCTTCTTTATCGTTATGTTTTAGCGATGCAATGCTGGCAAGATTCATACGTTTTTCTGTTACAAGAGAAAAGTCGAGTGTGTGGCCAGCAACTTGCCCAAGTTTTTCAAAAAACATTCGTTGCGTGCGTCCATTACCTTCTCTGAAAGGATGCGTATAGTTGAGCTGTATCAACATTTCAGTGACATATTCAACAAATGTTTCGCGGGTTAAGCCTTTTAAACTATTCGTTTCAGCAAGTATTTTATCTAAATTTTCTAGTCCCTCCTGTATCTGTTTTGCTGAGGCAAAAGAAATACCAGCTTTTTTCATCATTGGCATATAAGCAACGGTACCATCTTCAAATGTAAATGGTTTTTCGCGTGTTTGTCCGGCCCATTCAAAAGTATTTTTAAATAGGGTGTGATGAATATATTGGAGATATGTGGAGGTTAGTTTTTGTGGTGGCGCTTCTTGGCGCAGATGAATGATTGCTTTTGTTGTATCATGGGCACATTGCACTTTTAATTTTCCATAGTCTTTTATTCCATATTTATTCTTTAAGATGATACTATTGGGGTAAAAGAAATTACGGTGTATTGTCTTATTTTCTTCGGTTTCAGGCGGTGAGGATAATTTCTCCTGTAAGGTGAGAGGGACGGTGTCCGTTTTTCTTGTACCAGTATCCCAGTATGCCATTGCTTTTTTGGTAGGCTGTTTTTCTATTTCTGGATGATCCGAGCGTGTTTCCTTTGTCATTTTGACAGATATTGGATCATTTGTCGCTGTATTACTGCTCTGTAAAATGTTTTTTTGAAAATCTTTTTGCATTTGCCTCATAGCGGAAGCCGATTGAGCAATTGGTTGTGCCATTTGTTCTTTTTCTTGTTCTTGCAAACTTTTGGGCATAGCTTCAACGCTGTCATGTAAAACATGAGAGGCAATCCATGGTGAAAAATAGGATTTTCCCTTTTTCTTTGTTTGAATGGATGCGTTGTCTTTGCTCTTTTCAGTTATTTCATCGTTTTTAAGAGTGGCTCTTTTTTCTTCTTTTTCTTCTGGAAGCAATGTTTTTTTCTGGGTTTTTTCTGGGTTTTGAACTTTTGGCGCTGTAAAGGAGAGGGCGTCACCGATTTTTAATGTCTGTATTTGCTCTGGGGTAAGATCTTTTTTATTTCCCAAGGTGAAAATGCCGTTGGCATCAAGCATGAAGCCATTGGGTCCACTGCCTCTATAGGTACCATGATAGATTTCTCCTTCTTTTGCAACGACAGCGAAATGATAATTTTTTTCATCCAATCCAAGCTCTCTCATAGAGTTGGTGAATTCTCGTAAGAGGAGCAATTTTTCTGGATTTGAGATATCCTCAAGAAGATGCTTCATAGGCTCTGGGTCGCCATGTTCCATGGCAGCGGCGCGGACAAAGTCTTTACGTTTTTTGCTCACAAGAGAAAAGTCTAGCTCATGTCCTGCTGCTTGAGAGAGTTTTTCAACAAACAGTCTCTTTGTGCGCCTATTGCCCTCTCTGAAAGGATGCAAGTGGTGCAAATCTATCATTATACCAGCTGCTTGTTCAACGAATTCTTCGCGAGTTAAGTCTTGTAAATTATTCTTTTCAGCAAGCGTTTTATCTAACTTTTCTAGTCCCTCCTGTATTTTTCTGCCAATCGCAAAAGGTTTTGTAAATTCTTTTCTTTTCAAAATGGGCATAGAAGCAACAGTGCCATCTTCAAATGTAAAAAGCTCTTCGCGCGTTTGTCCGGCCCATTCAAATGTACGGGAAAAGAGGCGTTGATGAAGGTATTTTAGATAAGAGGCATTAAACTGCTCTGGTAGTGGCTCTTGGCGCAGTTTTATCATTTCTTTTTTTACATCATTAGAACAGCGTTCTTTTAATATTTCTTTATCTTTGATGCGGTATTTATTTTTAAGCACTTTGCTATTGGGGTAGAAAAAATTTTGCGCTTCTTCATTGATTTGCTTTGAAATGGCTGCATTAATTGCAGAGTGTTGTTCTTGCAATTCTTCTTGTGTAGAGGAGGCACAATGTTCTGTGTTTTCTTTCATGCATATTTCCTTTCAAATGGTAACATTATTTTTTGAAATCTTCTTTTTTACATTTTTTGCCTTTTATTATTTTCATAGCGTTTTCTTCAAAGAAGAATGCCTATTTGAATGATTGAAAAAATTGACCTTATTCGCATGGAACAAAGTTAAAGTTTGTAATTTTTATAAAGTATTATCGTGAAATTTTATCAATGAATTCTGTAAAATAATGGGGTGCCTTATTCAAAGTTTTCTGTATTTCACACACCGTCTTTGATGCAATCTTGGCAAGATAATTGCACCAAAGTTTTGTATGAAAAGTCAATGATGATTAGATTATCACGACAAAGCCATTGCTTTTGATGTTTCGGCTCTACGCGGTCGAATAGGCGGTTTCTCTTCTTGTCTAGATGTTTCTGTAAGCTCCTGATGTTGCTTTGCTGTTGAGCATTCAGGTAGCTTCGGGGACTGCGATAGGCTTTGCTGCTGTTGCAATTTTTTATCGGGATTGTGAAGCGGTTGATAACGTTTTTGTTGTTCTTCCTGATGGTTTTGCACAATGGTTTCTCTTAACTGTTTTACAGTTTCAGCATAATCTTTAATGGCGGTACAAAGAGTAGGAAGATTTTCTTCAGCAGCTTTGCGTGCTCCATTTTTTATGCCAAGGACTTGTTTACCAGCAAGCGGAGAAAAAGATGTAGAATCCTGTTCAATTTGAAATACGATTTCTTCTCCCATCTCTGGAATTTTGTGCATATCTTCCATTCTATATTGCAAAATAAATGGATCATTATAAACAACTTTGCACCAATATTGGATCTCTCTTTGACCATATTGAACCGATGGATCTTGTTGAACTCTGCGAGCAATTTCCTCATTTGAGAGTGGCTTTATTTTCTTTTCTGAATTGAGCGGATTTTGTAAATGTTGATTTGTTAGCTCTTCCTCCTGTGCTTGTCGCTGATGTTGTTGTTCCGTGTGAGGACCGTGGGAAATATTTTCACTTTTTGTATATTTTGAAGTATACACATAACCGTTAATAGCAGCACGTAGGGTAGGAAGAGTTTCTTCAGCTTGTTTGCGCGCATGATTTTTTATGCCAAGAACTTTTCTACCAGCAAGCTTAGAAATAGTCTGAGGCCGTTCTGTAACATCCCATAAGAGCTGTTCTCCCATATCGGGGTTTTCTTTGATTGCTTCTATTCTTTCACTTAAAATAAGCGGTTCGCCATAAACCTTTTCGCTCAAAAATCGTATTTCTTCTTGATATGCTACGAGCAATAGCTCTCTTTCCATTGTATTAATAGATGGTTTTTGTTCGTGAGACGGTTTTGGTTGTTCTCTTGCTATATGTGGAGAAGCAGGTTTTGGAATGACAGTATCGCTTTGTTTTCTGTTTTTTGTACGATGCGGTTTTCTTGAAGGAGGGACGGCATATGTTCCACTGTCTTGTGATGATGAACTGCTTTGCTGCCTGACTTTCATATGTGATGATGTTTTGGGCCTAACACTTGGGGCGAGGGTTTCAGGATTTTGAATTTTTGTGCCGTTTTGTGCTCTTTCTCTCATGCGTGGTGGAAGGGGCGGAGCCACTTTTGTCTGTAGAGAGGGGGATTCTTGAGCAGTTAGTTTGTTTTGTTCTCTATCTTTTGCACGCGGGGGTCTTTGTGGAGCTGTTTTTATGCGCGTGGAGGGGCTTTCTTGAGTTTCAGGCTTTTGGATTTTTGCATCAGTTGGCGTTTTGTTTCTCATACGTGGGCGGGGAGGCGGAGCCATTTCTGTCTGTAGGGAGGGGTTTTTTTGAGTTTCAGGCTTTTGAACTTTTGCATCGGCTAGCGTTTTGTCTCTCATACGTGGGGGTTTAGGCGGAGCCATTTCTGTCTGTAGGGAGGGGTTTTTTTGAGTTTCAGGCTTTTGGATTTTTGCATCAGTTGGCGTTTTGTTTCTCATACGTGGGGGGGGAGGCGGAGCCATTTCTGTCTGTAGGGAGGGATTTTTTTGAGTTTCAGGCTTTTGGACTTTTGCATCGGCTAGCGTTTTGTCTCTCATACGTGGGGGTTTAGGCGGAGCCATTTCTGTCTGTAGGGAGGGATTTTTTTGAGTTTCAGGCTTTTGGATTTTTGCATCAGTTGGCGTTTTGTTTCTCATACGTGGGGGGGGCGGTGGTGCAACCTTTGGGGAATGTGACAAATTCTCTGGGCGTTTTTGTACAGGTGGTTTTGGTACACTTTGAGAAACTTGGGGAGGGGGCGTTCTGGTGGGAAATTGTTCATCCTGCTGTTGAAATTTTTCCATCATTTCGGCGATAAAGGGGGAGGGATTTCTTTTTTTCATGCATTTTCCTTTCAAATTCTTCCAATATTGTTTTTAAATACTGTTTAAGAATACGCGTTGGTGTTTATTCTGTTTTATGCTTTTTCACTTATCTTTTATAAGAGAGGATATAAAACTGAGCAGTTTCACAAGATTTGACTCTCTTAGTGCAGATCATAATCACTCTCTAAATACTGTTTTATCAATAGCTTAGATTAAGTGGTGGGAGAATGAGTTTTGTTTTAACTTTCTCTCTCTCTTAGCGCAAATAACCCCTCCCATGACTGCGCCAATACGTTGGATTCAACGTGAAAACTTATGTCTGTTTAGCTGGCAAAAGCCATCGCTTTTGGGGCGGCAGTTTTGCGAGGACGAAAATCTGTTTCTCTTTGTTGAGTAGAGGGTGTTGTTCTTTCATGCGTTACTGTTGAAGGCTCAAGGCGTTGAGCAGACTGTGAGACGCTTTGTTGTTGATGCAAATTTTGCGCTCTCTCAGATGTTTCATGGCGTTCTTGTTTTGTCTTCTGAATTTTTGAAAGGCTCTCTCTTACTTGTGTTACAGCTGTTGCATAATTGTCAGTGGCGTCAATGAGGTGAGAAAGACCCGCTTCAGCATGTCTGCGTGCTTGATTTTTAAAACCACAAAAGTTGTGACCAGTGTATTTGTTAAAAGACTGAGGATTTCCGGCAAGTTGCTGTGCCAGCTGTTCTATTGTTTCAGGGTTTTGGAAAAGCATTTCCACATGTGATTGTAAAATGTTTTCGTTCCCAAAAACAACTTTACACCAATATTGGATTTGGGCATGGTATCTTTTGACTTTTGAATGTTGGTGAATTTGGGTAGAAATTTCTACTTCTGAAAGGCTTTCTTCTTCTCTTTGGGAACGATCCTGTTTTTTTAGAAGTTCAGCGACGGCTTCCTTCTCCATAAAGCGTTCATAGTTTTTGAGTTCTTTCTCTGGAGATTGTACTAGGCTTTCTCTTGCCTGTTTTACAGCTTCTGTATAACAATCAATGGTGACACATAGGGCGGAGTAACTCTCTTCCGCTTGTCTACGCGTTCGATTTTTGAAGCCCAACATGCTGGTACCGGAAAGTTTAGCTATACTTTCAGGATGGGCTGCCATGCGCCATGAGAGCTCCTCTCCTGCAGCGGGATTTTTTTGAATTTCCTGCATTTTTTCTTGCAAAATGTTTGGGTTGCCGTAGGCATTTGCGGATAAACGTTGGATTTCTTCTTGATATGCTCGAACCAATGAATTGTGTGGAAGAAATTTAGTGATTTCTTCTTCTGAGAGGATTATAGTTGCCTTTTGTGAAGCAACTTGTGGAGGAACTGTTGCGTGTGTCGTTTCAGCTTCTTGCGGTCTTTTGGTCGAGCTACTTCTTGTGAGAGGTATTGTTGAATGTGTCATTCTAACGGATGCTTGTGCAATTTCTTCCGTAACAGTTTCTTCTCTTAAAAGAGATTGTCTTTCCTCATCTTTTTCCAGTATCGTTGACAGCCTTTTGTTTTTTGAAGGAGCTTCTTTAGGGAGGGGGGCTGGACCAGAGACTTCTGCCGCCGCTTGTTCATAAAGCTTTATAAGTTCTTGTATTGAAGAGGATAGAAAAGGATGAGGATGGTTTTTTTTCATGCATATTTCCTTTCAAGAATTGTTTTAGAAAACTTTTTCGGAGCATTCTTGCCTTTTATGCTTGGATCGCTTTGAGACAAAAGAAAATATTGAGCTGAATGAGCTCCAAAGATCTGCGCTATTCACAACCAGCCTAATGGAGATTTATGTCTTTTATACAGTTTTTTTATGAAATTTTATCAATAAGTTATCGTAAATTACAGAGTCCATTTTTAGGACTATTTTAGGATCATTTTTTGTAACATTCTAAAACAATTCTTGGCGCAATCGCAACGAAACGATTTGCGCCAAGAAATTCTATGAAAAAAAGATTACATGAAAAACAAAAACTATCTGTTTTTATGCCTATGCCTCCTTACATGGCATAAGAAAATCCTTTTTCTCCATGTTTTTGTCGCTGAGGGCTGTGCTCTGGACTATTTTGTTCTTGTCCTCTTTCGTGATGACGATGATGATGATGGTGATGCTGGCGTCTTTGTTCTGCCATAGGGGTTTGCAATAGTCTTGTTGTTGCATCTTGCACAGTCTTTGTATAACTATCAATGGCGTCAATGAGCGGTTTAAAACCGTCTTCAGCTGCTTTGCGTGCTTGACTTTTTATGCCAAGTGCGGAATGGCCAGCGAGCTTATGTATAGATTCAGGACTTTCAGCAAGTTGATTTGAAAGATCTTTTCCTTTACTGGGATCTGTAAGTATTCCTTGCAAGTGCTGCTGGAAAATTGTATCATTGCCATAAACGACCTTCCCCCAATGCACAACCTCTTCTACACGTGCTTGAACTTGTGGATTTTTTAAAAGCATGACAGTTATTTGCTCAGTTGTGAGGGAAGATGAAGATCTTCCTCTTTGTTGTGGAGCAACCTCTGTATAATCGGTTTCAGATTCCTGCAGCCTTTGATTATGGTGTCTACCTCTTGAAGGAGAAACACTGCCAACGGTTGCGTATGTAACCTCAGCTTCGCGTTTTTGGAGAGCAACCTCTGTGTAATCGGTTTCAGATTCTTGCTGCCTTTGATTATGGTGTCTACCTCTTGAAGGAGAAACACTGCTAACGGATGCGTATAGAACGTCTTCTTCTGGGGTTGGTCCGCGCTGGTTTCCTCTGGTTGGTTTATTAACTGTTGCATAGAGGGCTTCTGGATTTGCAGAAGGATGTGGATGATGTTTTTTCATACATATTTCCTTTCAATATTTTTAGAAAACCTCTTTGGTGCATTCCCCACTTTTAGTTTTGATAACTTTTATATAAAGGAAGATATCCAACCGAATGACCTCCAAAGATTTTGCGCTATTCATATTGATATGTAATGAAGATTTATGTCTTTTATACAGTTTTTTTATGAAATCTTATCAATAAGTTATGATAAATTACAGAATCCATTTTTAGGACATATTTTATGTAACATTCTAAAACAACTCTTGGCGCAACCACGATAAAATGATTTACACCAAGAAACTCTCTGAAAAAGAGATTACGTGAAAAACAAAAACTATCTGTTTTTATGTTTATGCCTCCTTACATGGCATAAGAAAATCCTTTTTCTCCATGTTTTTGTCGTTGAGGGCTGTGTTCTGGACTCTCCCGGTTTTGTCCTCTTGCGTGACGACGATGATGGTGATGACGTTTGTGTCCTGCGTCTCTTTCTGGACTTTCTTGTCTTTGATCTCTTTCCTGTTCACGTGTAAACTGTTTATGGAGCTTTTGTGCGTTATAAATATGTCTTTCAAGAGCTGAGCAAAGGGGAGAAAAACCATCTTCAGCTGCTTTGCGATCGGAGCTTTTTACGCCAAGCACTTGCCGACCAGCGAGTTTAGCAGGGCTTTCAGGATGTTCTAAAAGGTCCCATAAGACTTTTTCTGCATTTGGGGGATCTTCAAGAATCTGAGCAAATTGTTTATTCAAGGCATGTGGGTTACCATAAACAACAGCGCACCATTCTTGGGTTTCTCTTACACCATATTGAAATTCTCTGCTTTGTAAAAGCTTTGTTGTAATCACATCTTTTGAGGTTCTTGGAGGAGGTGTTGCTGCTCTTCCAACGCCTTGGTAGGTGGGATTTTCTCGTTGTTGGGATTCTTGCCCGCCTTCAGTCTCCATGCCAAGTTTTGCATCGACAGATTCTAGAGGTTTATGGGGAGAGCGCCCACCATTTTCGCTAAAATCAGGTTCTGCATAGAGATGTTCTGGTTCTTGAGGTTCTTGCCCGCCTTCAGTCTCCATGCCAAGTTTTGCATCGACAGATTCTAGAGGTTTATGGGGAGAGCGCCCACCATTTTCGCTAAAATCAGGTTCTGCATAGAGATGTTCTGGTTCTTGAGGTTCTTGCCCGCCTTCAGCGCCCATGCCAAGTTTTGCATAGACAGATTCTAGAGGTTTATGGGGAGAGCGTCCACTATTTTCGCTAAAATCAGGTTCTGCATAGAGATGTTCTGGTTTTTGAGGTTCTTGCCCGCCTTCAGCGCCCATGCCAAGTTTTGCATAGACAGATTCTAGAGGTTTATGGGGAGAGCGTCCACTATTTTCGCTAAAATCAGGCTCTGCATAGAGATGTTCTGGTTCTTGGGAAAATCGCACATCCTGAGAGCTTCCGCTTGGTGAGTTGTAGAGGGAGTTTATTCGTTCTTGGAACTCTGTTTCACCCGACGCTAGATTAACGACTGCATAGGGATTTGAGGGGTTTTCTGGAGAAGGATCACGCGGACCCCTACCAACCGCTGCACGGGTAGCTCCTAATGGGTATTGGGGAGCATAGATAGTTCCTAGTGGTTGTGGAGAAGAGGGCGTCTCATATGCACTTTCTTTTTGTGTATTGTAGGGGGAATTTTTTTGCTCATTTGTTTTCCCTCTCGGTTTGTTGTAAGGAGATGCTTCTTGTTGTAAGGGCCCTTGTGAACCATTTCCGCTTCCACTGAGATTTGCGTAGAGAGCTTCTCGTTTCTGGGGGGCTGGGTTCTGGGGAGCTGGTTGTGGGTGACTTTTTTTCATGGCTGTTTCCTTTCAATATTTTTAGAAAACCTCTTTGGCGCATTTCCCACTTTTTGATAACTTCAAGACACAAGTAAGATATCAAATTGAATGATCTCCAAAGATCTGCGCTATTCACAACCAGCCTAATGGACATTTATGTCTTTTATACAGTTTTTTTATGAAATTTTATCAGTAAGTTATAGTAAATTACCGGATCTATTTTTAGGACTATTTTTTGTAATATTCTAAAACAATTGGTAGACGCAATGGAGATAAAATGATTAGCTTAAAGAGTTCTGTTGGAAGGCAAAAGTTCACGCGTTTTTATCCAGTAAGAGCAAGCGATGAGGAACGACTAACTTTCAAGCTGCGGGCTTGACATTGTGCTTCTTGGGTGTTCTTTACAGTGTGGGCAATTTCTTTTGCTTTGCTTTCCGATGTACCAAGGAGGCACGCCAGTCTTGTATGATCTTTTTCGTGTATAGCTTTACGATCTTCTGAGGATAGACGATTGTGTAGTTGGCGTGAAAAGGTATGGAGTTCTTGTCGCAGTGAACGAGAATGCAATAAAGCTTCCCTTTGTTGTTCTTCTGGTAAGGCAAAAAGGTTTTGTAAATTTTTTCCAGGTTTTTCGACGGTGTGGCTCAGGCGATTTTGTTCTCTTTGATGTTGCTCTAAAATTTCTTCTTTTGTTTGTTGTGTTATTGCGCCATAATTTTTAAGGGCTTGGCTGAGTTGTGGAACAGCTTGTTCGGCTTGTCTGCGATTTGAATTTTTCATACCAAGTATTTTACCCCCTGCAAGTTTAGAAATTGATTGAGGGTTTTGTAAAACTTCATCAGCAAACTGATTTCCTAAGCTTGGATTAGCCGTTAAGATATCCATTTTTGTATTTAAGGCGTGGGTTTTACCATAAACGAGCTTTGATAAATTTTCGATTTCTTTTCGGCTTCCTTCAACATAAGCGTCATTTGAAATCCTTTTAAATAACTCTTCATGGGTAAGAGGGGCTAATGTTTCTTTTGGGATCAGTATTTCTTTTAAGTTTTGAATGTTGGTTTTTTGAAAGCAGAGGCGAGCGCCGTTTTGTAATGTTTTGACTTGTTCTGGGGGAAGATCATCTTTGTGTCCGACGACGAAAGCTCCCTCTACTTCCATGACAAAACCTTCTGCTGAAAAACCTCTAAAGACGCCTTCATAGGGAATCCCTTCTTTTGCAGCAACGACAATACGATTGTTAATTTCATCCAGTCCAGCTTCTCTCATCTGGGAGATGAATTCTTTTAAAACAAGGGCTTTTTGTGGATGGGTGATATCTTCAAAAAGATCTTTCATCGGTTGGGAATTGCCATATTGCATAGCTTCAATACAAGCTGTTGTCATGCGTCCCTTTGTGATGAAAGAAAAGTCAATGGTATGTCCTGCTGCTTGTCCAAGTTTTTCCATAAACATTCTATTGACACGTCCATTGCCTTTTCTGAAAGGATGCGCGTGCTCGAGCGCCATAAAAACTTCAGCGGCATTTTCAGCAAATTCTTGACGCGATAAACCTTTTAAATTGTTCTTCTCATTAAGTGTTTTTTCGAGTTGTGTGAGTTCTTTTTTAATCTGTGGACCGATAGCAAAAGGAGCTTCATAACCTTTGGGACGCATCGCCGGCATATGGGCAGTGGTGCCATCTTCAAATGTAAAAAATGTATCGCGGGTGTGGCCCGCCCATTCAAAAGTTTCGTGGAAGAGGCTCCAATGGATTAATTTTAAATAAGTGAAATCAAATTTTTGTGGGAGCGGTTCATGACGAAAATTGACGGCTTCTTTAGCGATGTCATGGGTACTGCGTTCATACAGTTTTTTAGGGTCTTTGATGCCATATTTATTTTTGAGTGTTTTGGTTCCTTTATATAGATAATTTTGCTCTAACATGTAATCTCTCCTAAGTAGGTAAGGTCGTGGTTGATAAGCGCCTTAAACGCTGTATGTGAAAAATTCCCCTTCGCATATTCTTTTGAGATTTTGGGTGTTATGAGAGGGAACACTTTTCCCTCAAGTGTGCGGATAGTTGTATCAACTCTTTTGAGAGGCTTTTGGTTTGATAGATACATAATGTTCTATGGCGATTGTTTTCATGCCTATTCTTTTTTATTTATTTTAGCTTCTATGATGTTTCCTTTTATTTATTATTCTGTTGTGCTGTAAAATATCGATATTTAAGACGGTGATATGAAACCTATGAGGGGGCAAAAGATAGATTTTTTATAAATCAATTTTGGGTGAAATCTTTATCCTTTGAGGTGGAGGGGAAGAGGTCAAAAAGAAAAATGTTGCTTAATATTTTCGCTGTTTTGCCTTTAGCAAAGTTGTTTGCAAGAGCACTTTGATGAAGGACGTGGATGTGACGGAGAAGATTGCTCTTGGTTATTGGATGGTTTGGGGACTTTTCATACATAGTGTTTAGGTTAGGAAGTCTATAGATAAAAGCAGTTATCAAGAATTTTTCTCCATTATGTTTTTCTTACTGGTGTGTGTGGACATCTTGTCTGTGTAGGTTTACAACAAAATGTTTTTTACTTTGTGTTGTTGCTTTTAATTGTGTCGCGCTGCTTTAAGATCCATAAGAGGAAAAAAAACTTTCTTTTGGCTAGGAAAAAAGGTGTTTTTTCAGCGCTTGGTTGTTAAGATAGAACACATGATGGCATCGTAAAGGGGAAAAACTTTGTCTAAGAATGTTTTATTCATTTTAGTGTATATCTTGGATGTTTTTTTGGGGGGAACCAATGTTTATCGTGTGGGGATTTTGAGAGTTGCTTGTTTCAAAGGCAAATCTTTTGTTTATTATATTCTTTAATGGAGGCACGTTTTTTTACGTAAAATAAGAACACCATTGTGTTGCATCTTTACAGGATTATTTTAAAGATACATCTTTTAACACACCCATTTGGCGATGGGGTAAAGTCCCCATAAAGCGTATAAAATCTATTGAGCGCTCCCATTTTTACGCTTCATAAAGAAGCTGGTACCATCACACACTTTATGCCAGCGCTAAAATATTGCGGACCACCCCTTGGGTATTGAGGCGATTTATGAAAAGGCATGCCTTTCTTGTACAGTTCCACTTCACTTGGGGGCCCCGTTTGTGACATGCGAAGTAATAGGGTTGTGATTGAGTTAACGTGGAGCAGATTTGAAATGAGAAAATCTTACGCTATTTGGTCTCTCATTCAACATGAAAATATAAATTATCATTATGAATCAATGTATTTTCTAAATTATATATGAAAATCCTTTGTAGGAATGTGTTCCTTTTTGGGGGATATTGGTGTCGCTATTGGTTGGGTGTATGGACGTTTTTTATAGAGATTTCTTAAAAATCATGGTTGCTGGTAAATGATGCACAAAATACAAAAGAAAAAATCATGGATTTTTTGATCCTGTTTTTCTTATATGTGAACGGAGTTGTTTCGTTCACAGGCTTAAAAAAACAGGGATGTATACCTTTTTGTTGTTATTTTTCATCAATATCTCATCATGGAGGTTAGTTTTTCTTTTGTGGGGCAAAACGGTTTTTTGTAGCAGCGGCTAACATTTCTTTTCTTCTGAAATAGATGGCGCGACCACATCGCGAAGGGGAGCCTTGCATCAGAATAATTTGTTCATCTTGACGCATTTCTCGAATAACTTCGTGGGGTAAAATGAGTGCTCTTTTTAAAATATTCATATAACCACGAAAATCGACTCCATCTAAGACAAATAAAATAGGCTTTTGCAGCTTTCGTCAGTAGTAATCATGACATTTAAAAGGAATTAACAATTATCCTGTCCAATTGCTTTGGATATGGTGTATATGCTATGTGCAAAATTGGTGGTAGGGCGCTTAAGTAGTCTATTTTTTGCATGTATGATAAGAATATTAAAATATCTCTTCCACATAGGTGTTTAAATCAAAAAAACAAAGTTTCATATTTTTTAGTTGGTCATAGCAAGGGTATTTGAACGATTTTGTGTGCGTGTGTAGAATTGGCTATGAGCGTTCCTTGCTTTTTGAACAATGTCGGTAATTTCTCGTGCTTTCTGTTCTGATATACCAATACTTTGTGCAAGTGTTTCATAATCTTTGTTTGTGATCGCACTACATTCGTTTGATGAGAGACGATGTTCTAAACTGTTTATAAAAGTACGGAGCTCTTGGTGTAATTGAGGAGATTGAGACAAGATTTCTCTTTGTTTTTCCGGTGATAAAGCAAAAATATTTTGCAAGTTTTGACTGGGATTCTCTACCGCTTTTCCAAGGCGTTCTTGTTTAAGTTTATGGTCTCGAGTGACTATATTATAGGTAGCTTCTACAGTATACACATAATTCTCAATTGCAAGAGAGAGCACATCAAGATAATTTCGAGCGTGTACACGTGCCGGATTTTGTAGACCGCATATACTAAAACCTGCAAGAGGAGAAACAGAGTGCGGTGCCTGTTTAATCTGATTAGCAAACTGTCTGCCTAATTCTGGATTTTTAATAATCTCTTCTATCTGTTCGTTTAATACGTTTGCGTCACCATAAACAGTTTTTGCGTAAGCTCGGACTTGCTTTTGAGCTTTGAGAACGTAACTATCTAGCGCAACTGTTTTGGCACATTCACTTTTTGTGAGAGGCGCTAATGTTTCTTTTGGAATAAGCGTGTTTTCAAGCTCTTTGCTGTTGGGGGCGGTAAAGGTAATGATATCACCAGGTTTTAGTGTTTTTAATCGTTCTGGTGTGAGATCATCTTTGCTACCAATGATGTAAGTTCCTTGCACATCGAGTATAAAACCTTCTGAATAACAACCTTTATAAGTTCCTATATAGGTTTCTCCTGCCTTTGTTGCTATAACAAGGCGATCATCCACCTTGCGTCCCGTATTGTTTATATGGTCCATAAATTCTTTTAAAAGACGTATTTTGGGGGGATTGGAGATATCCTCAAAAAGATCTTTCAACAGTTGTGTATTGCTATATTGCATTGCTTCGCTACAGGCAGCCATCATACGTTTTTGTGTGACAAGCGAAAAGTCAAGCTGATGTCCTGCCGCTTTGGCAAGATTTTCAAAAAAGACTTGTTCTGTGTGCTCATTGCCATCTATGAATGGGTGGATTTTGTGAAGAGAATAAAATAGACTCGTTGCTTCCTTGACAAATTCTTCGCGTGTTAAGCCTTGCAAATTGTCTTTTTCGGCAAGCGTTTGATCTAATTTTTGTAAGAGTTCAGGGATTTCTTCACCGGTTGCAAAATTATTGCCCCATTCCATTCTTTTCATTTCTGGCATGGCGGCAATGCTATCGTCTGTAAATGCGAAGGGGATATGGCGCAGATGTCCAGCCCATACAAAGGTATTTTTAAACAATTGTTGGTGGATATGGCATAGATAAGTTGAATTAAAATATTCTGGCAGGGGTTCTGCACGCAGATTGATCATGGCTTTTTGCCTATCATGTGAGCATTTTTCCAGAAAGCGTTTTAAATCTGTTTCTCCATATCTATTTTTGAGAATTTGGGTACCAAGATAGATATAATTATGGGGTGAGGGAATTCCTTTTGTTTTTTCTTTTGCTTTTGGCATTGTTACATTCCTTATAATGTTACATTGTCTATGAGAGTGTGTTAAACTTTTTGTTTGAAAATCCCCCACGCATATTGTTTTGAGATGTTGAGACTTGGGTGAGGAAAAACCCCCTCAAATTCGTAGGTGTTTTTGAGTGTATCAATCTTTATCTTGGCACTTTTTTCTTTTACTGAGAGAGAATGGTTCATTTGGGTTGTTTTCATGCATATTGTCTTTTAATTTTTTTGTAGAAAAATTTCCCTATAAAAGCGGTGCCTTCAAAAGTTTCTTGATAGGATTCTCAAGGCATAGATATGATTGGTATTTATTATTTGGAGATGAGGAGAGTGCTTTATAAAGAAAATTGGCATTGGTAAGCACAGGCATAATACCATCATTCAAAGACTTTTCCCCATATTTTTCTTGTTGTATCAAGCGGGAATCCCTTCTTTATAGGCTTTTATGAGATAGAATCTCTGCTTTTATCCTTTGATGTTTTTGTTTTGATGCATGGCCTCCATTAGAGGGTGATTTTTAGTTTTTCTGTGCTTTTGGGGCAAAACGGTTTTTTGCAGCTGCGGCTAACATTTCTTTTCTTCTGAAATAGATGGCGCGTCCACATCGCAAAGGGGGTTGTCCTTGCATAAGAATAATTTGTTCATCTTGACGCATTTCTTGAATTACCTCATGGGGTAAAATGAGAGCTCTTTGTTGGTAATTGATGTTGTAAGAACTTTTTCCTAAAGATAAACCTCTTGATTTGCTCGTTCCGGTGACTTCAACGGTCATTTGACCACAGCGTTCTGAAATGTCTTTAGCTGTTTGAAGGTCTTTAATGGCCGCATAACTGACAAAGGAGCAGCTTTCAAACCATGAACGTGCTCCTGCTTCGCCAAAGTGATTGACCAACTGACCCGTGGATTGATAAAAGAGCATTAAGGATGTGCCGTATTTACGTCCACGATCGCGGGCTTCTTCTAAAATATTCATATAGCCTAGAAGATCAACTTCATCTAAGACGAATAAAACACGCTTTTTATAGTTACCGTCTGCTGTAACCATGGCATTGAGAAAGGCGCCAATAATCACACGTCCAATAGCTGGATAACTGTTTAAAATGCTTGCGGGGAGATTGAGAAAAACATCTGTATTGCCATTGGCAATATCTGAGGAAAAAAAATCATCTCCGCAAACAAGATCTGCATAATTGGATAAAGAAAGCCATTGGGTGTCTTTTGAGGCGGTTGTATAGACTCCTGAAAAGGTTTGCTCTGCCATTTCTGTAAAAATACCCACCATTTCACGAATAAAAGGAGAAGGTGTTGTTTCTTGAATCATGCGCAATTGATTAACAACAGCTGTTTCTGATTGAGAGAGAATTCCACGCAATGTTTTTAAATTGCGCTCGCTGTCTTCATATTCGTCAGAAAATATGACATGGGCAAGAAGAGCGGTTAAAAGATTATGGGCTTGTGTCGAGAAATATTCCGCTGAAGAATTGTCTGATTTTTTATCTGTGAGAAGCAATTTGGAAAAGCTAACAATATTTGCTTCACGTTGTGTGCGTGGTACACTATCATCTAAAAGCCAGTCGATAACATTAAAATTTTTTGTTAACAATGAATTGGGATCGAGAACAATAACATTTCTATTTCCCATTTTTTGACGCGCAAATTTGACCATTGGGGCAACTTCTGTTGAAGGATCAAGACAAATAACAGACCCTGGATAGGTTAAACACGTGGGAACTACTGTACTTGTGGTTTTATAGCCACCAGAACCAGCAAAAAAGATCATATGGGTTGAACCAAAATTAAGATTAAAGGTCAGCAAAGGGGCTGTTCCACCCTTTCCCCATGTTGTTTTATTGCCAGGTGCAAAGGGAACTTTGCACACATTATCTTGATCAACGCGGTATCTTTCACCCACAACAATTTGCCCATTGGCAGGAAAGATTTTTGCTGCCTCTCTTAAATTCATCCATGATGCTTCACCAAAAACACCTTTTTTTGCACGCTTGACCCTATTTTTAGGTGGAGAGGTTGTTATGAATTGAATGAGGGACAAAAAAACACCAATGATGATGCCAAAGACAACCATGGGATCCATAAATTGAAGAGCGTAGCTCCACGTTATTCCTTGTTGTCCAACATAGGGACTTAAGCGTTTTATTTCACCACCAATATAGTAAAGAGCAGTCATTCCAAAAAAGACAACGGAGACAAAAGTGATTATTCTACGCAGGTGCAGTTTTTGCGAGAGACTATAAAACAATGAAACAGTAGCCGTTAGTGCTAGGACTAATAAAGGTTCTGAACGAAGAGTCCAATAAATTTGATCGCTCTTTAGTCCATTTGTTATAAACAACAAAAAGTGAGGGACAAGGAATATCGTTAAAGCACCTAAAGCGATAGGGGTTAAAATGAGTACCATTTGTGTTTTGGTATATTTCATTGTATTTTACTTTCAATTCTATCAGAATATGCTGCGAAATGTTCTTTTTTAGGCGTGTGATATTAACACTCTCTCTTTTTTGCAAAGGTGCAGATAACGCTCCAAACAGTTTTCGTTTATGAGCTCTTCTCATGAAGAAGGAAGGTTTTATCTATTCTTAGCAGGCCATAGCAAATGCTTGGAAACGATGCATTGTGCATATTTGTGCTCGTTGATGTACTTCTTTGGTTTGCTTAATAATTTCTGTAATTTGCCTAGCTTTACTTTCTGATACACCAATGCTTTGAGCTAGTGTTTCATACTCATTATTTTGGACTGCTTTATGTTCATTTTGTGAGAGACGGGTATTGATGTTTTTTACAAAGTCGGTAAGCTCTTTTTGTAGTGCAGGATTTTTTGCTAAAGCTTCTTGCTGTAATTCTTTTGGCAAGGTGAAGAGGTCTTGCAAGCTTTGACTTGGCATTTCTACTGTGGTTGCACGGCGCTTCTGTTCTGTTGCATGTTCTTGCGTAATTTCCTTCCCAGCATATCTCACTGCATGGGCAAAATTTGCAACGGCAGTACAGAGCATCTCAAGATGATTTTTAGCGTTTGCGCGTGCCTGATTTTGTAGTCCACATAAACTGAAACCTGCAAGATGAGAAATAGAGTACGGTGCTCTTTCAATCTGGTTGGCGAGCTGCTGGCCTAAGCTTGGATCTTTGATGATCTCTACCATCTGTTTGTCTAATATTTTTTCGTTACCATAAACAATTTTTGCCAATTTCTGGATCTGTTTTAAGCTTGTGTGGACGCAAGAATCTTCAGCAATCATTTCGGCTTTTTCATTTTCTGTCAAAGGAGCTAATCTTTCTTGTGGAATGAGAATGCTTTCAAGCTCTTTTGTTTTTGGGACTGTAAAGGTAAATTTGTCACCGGGTTTTAATGTTTTGAGTTGTTCTTGTGTGAGATGCTCTTTATTACCGATGATATAAGCCCCTTTAACATTGAATGCAAAGCTATCATAACCAGCACCTCTATACATCCCTGTGTAGGTTTCACCTTCTTTTGCAACCATAACGGGACGATCATTAACATTGCGCCCAAGTTCTTTCATGTTGCCCATGAATTCCTTTAAAAGAAGTATTTTATTGGGATTAGAGATATCCTCAAATAGATGTTCCATTAGTTTTAGATCACCATTTTCTGCTACAGCAACACTGGCGAGCATCATGCGTTCTTTTGTAACAAGTGAAAAATCAAGCTGATGCCCTGCTGCTTTGGCGAGATTTTCAAAAAAGACCTGTTGTGTGCGTCCATTTCCTCCTCTAAAAGGATGGAGTTGGTGAAGGAAGTTAAATAAGCTTATTGCTTCAGAGTTAAATTTCTCACGCGTTAAGCCTTGCAAATTATCTTTTTCGGCAAGTGTTTGATCTAATTTTTGTAAACCTTCAGGGATTTCATCACCGAGTGCAAAAGGATTTTTCCATCCTGTTCTTTTCATTTCGGGCATGGCGGCTGTGGTACCATCTTCAAATGTAAAGGGAAGATAGCGAAGATGACCAGCCCATTCAAAGGTATTTTTAAATAGATGTTGATGAATAGAACATAGATAGGAGGTATCAAATTTTTCTGGTAGGGGAGCTTCACGCAGATTAACCATCGCTTCTGCTGTATCCTGCGAGCATTTCTCCAGAAAGGATTTAAAGTCTTTTATTCCATATTTATTTTTGAGTGTTGTGGTATTTGGGTAGACATAATGATGGGGAGAAACTGTCTGTATATTTTTTGTCTTTGCTTTTGCTTTTGGCATCGTTGCTTCCTTATAATGTTACGTTGTCCATCAGAGTGTTAAATTCCTCGAGTGAAATATTCCCCTTTGCGTATTCTTCTAAAATTTTGAGTGTTGTAGGATGAAGCGCTATTCCCTCTATTGCATGGGTGCTGATGGCTGCTTCAACGGCTTCACGGCGTTTTTTTAATTCTTCTTCTGTCATCGATAAAAGATTTTCTCTATTTTCTGTTTCGTTGGTTTTCATGCATTTTTTCTCTTATTTGCAATCGTTGCTTTAAAAGAGCATTTGGCAGCCGGTGTGATCTTCTTTTAGTCACCTCCAAAGATGTTTCGTTGTTTGAAGGGGTCATAATAAATTTCTGTGACCTTAAACTTTCCTTCAACCCGTTTGCATTGGATGATGATATCAATCATTGAAATCAACAGTCCTCGAATATCATCACGCTCTAAATCACCCCCTCCATCACTTTCTTTGACCAAAAGGGTCATTTGCTCAAAGGCTGCAAGGGCTGTTGATGCATGAACCGTCGTAATGGAACCTGGATGGCCTGAATTGACATTGCGGATATAATAAAAAGCTGTACCATCTCGAAGTTCTTGCAAAAGAATACGGTCAGGACGCATCCGTAAAGATGATTCAAGCAATTCTTTGGGACCAACGGAGGCTAAGCCTTGTCCATCTTTTGAATAGAGCATCGAGACATGATTAGGATGCGGTATCACCAATTCTTGTGTGTCTTCAATGGTGATAATACGCTCTTCTTGAGGAATTTTAGCGATTAATGCTTTTGATAATGTTGTTTTACCTGAACCGGTTTTTCCCGCAATTAAAATATTTTTCTGGCATTTTACAGCTTGATTTAAAAAGGAGACAAAGTCTTTATTACAGTAGGCATTGGCTAAGTTATGCTCGATGATTTTGAGTTCATTAAAACGAGAAAGATAATTATTCAATGGCGTGAAAGATACCTGCTCACAGAGCGAAAAGAGTCCTTTATTTGCGAGTTCTTCGAGAGAAAAACTCTGCGATGATGGTTTACGAATTGTCATACTAATCGTGTCTTTTTCGACAGCCGGTGGAATGACAATTTGAATGCGTTCATTGCCTGGTAGAGTGGCAGATAATATTGGGTTTTTGTCCGATATGTTTTGCTTGGAATAGGATGCGACAACTTTCGCAATACCCATAAGCTCATTAAAAGAGAGAGCTGGTACTTCTATTGTTTTCCATCCATCAAATCCTTCAGTCATTACTTGATAGGGACGATTGATAACAATTTCAAAAAGACTATCATCTTTCAAAAAAGCACTGATGGGTTCAAGTTTTGTGAGAACAATCGTGACAGTTTCATTATTCATGGTATGTAAGTTGTGGTTCATTTTAAAGGTATCGTAGAATTGTTGTAAAAGTTTTTTGAAACAGCTCGATGGATAATCTGTTTTTTGTTTTCGATGACTTTCAATTTATAAACACTGGAAAAATCTAAATCGCGGGCAACAAAAATATTCACCATTTCTCCTTGGTTTTTGGATAATGTCGGAGGAATATTGGCGTAATTTTCGACGACAATATTTGCAATATTTTGTCCTGAAGAGATTGTTTCAGTTTCTTCTTTTTCTTGTTTTTTTGATAAACGTTTATTGGTATAGCTTGTTGCATCTTTTATCAGTGATACAAGAAGTGCAGATCCAATCCGCTCCAACCAATGATTATCAATGTCTCCATCCATACCAGAACGCCCTAAAGCATCTGTTGCAGGTGAAGCTAAGGATATAATGATACCATTAGGGGTTTTTGCTCTATTCCATAGCACAAAGAGACGTGTTTGGCCTTTTTTCAAGCCAGCGCGATATTCACCAACAATTTGAGTGCCTTTATCAAGAAGAACAACACGACCATTGTCTGATAAGATATCTCTGGAGACGATACAACTGGCAAAACCTTGTTGATCACTGTTGATGGCTGTTTCTAAGATACAAGGGACAGAAGTTCCCATCGTGATGATATAATTTCGATTGCCAAGAGCTGAAGCGCGAATACCTTCAAGCACTGTGGGTTTGAGAAGATGATTAAAACGTTGTGTCGTTTCATCAGGTTTGCTTTCAAGTTGGTGAGGCAAAGCGCCATTATTTGTTTGTGAATCTATTTTGCTTTGTTGTGTATGCGCATAAGCTAATACAGGAGCACGTTGTGCTGCTTCCAACAGTGGATCATTAGAATTTGATTGATTGATGGTTGGTGTTGGTAGCTCGATTTGTGGCAACAGAGCGTTCTTTCGTTGAGATTGTTCAAGGGGGGTAGGGGTAGGCTTTGCAGGGTGGAAAAGTTCTGTTTGTTTGATAACTTTTTCTTCTTTTGAAGATTCAACCGGTTGTTTTTTCTCTGTGACAAGTGTTGAATAGGCTAAATAAAGACAGACACTAAAAAGAATAACAAGAGCGACTGCTTTCCCTACATTGCTCTGTTGGCTTTTTCCCTGAGCATTTTTTATTGTATCGCGATCATTAATGTTTTTTTCATCCACGGTGTTATTCATGGCTGCTTCCTATGTTCACTTTACGTTGTACAGATGGTGATGTCGTACCCGTTTCAGGGTTAATTCCTTCTGGTACGAACCTTTTATTAAAAATGCACAATACTTCGTTCCCACGCCGTAGTGTGAATTGTGCAGATGTTGCATGGACAATAACCTTGTTGCCTTTAATCGATTTGGGAATAAGGGCCTCTTGCCCATCAGGCGATACAATGTAAATGGCAGGGATTTCAATGTTGCCTAAAAAGGTAAAGGTTGTTGTTTTCCCATTATCATAGACAGAAGCAGGTTCAATGAGGGGAGAGCCTTGGGCTTCATAAGCCCAATTGCGTGGTCCAAAATCTTCATGGATATTTAAAATATCATTGACAAAGTTTTCTTCACGTTGTTTTTCTTTTTCTGCTTCGGCTAATTTCTTACGTAAGGCTTCATCTTCTGGATAACGAAACTTTACCAAGAAATACGTCTCATTGCCGGCTGAAACATCGCCTTCACGGACTTGTAGCTCGAATTGATAAGAGCGTTGTGTTCCATCTTGGCGGCTTGTGACAATTTGTAAATTGGTTACAGGCTGGACTTCACGTGGTTTGAGAAAAACAAAGTGTCCAGCTGGTGCAACTTGCCAAGCAACTGAATTTCCAATTCCTACATAAGTTACTTCTTCATCAACGGCAAATTCTAATTGAACCGAAGAGCGAATGGAGCCAATAATTTGTACGACGTTGTAGGGGTCATAATTGACAAATCTGATGCGGTTATCTTTACGTGCGCTAATAGGCGCTGTTTCCGCAAATGAGAGGACTGTGTGAAAGCTGAGAGTGATCGTAAAAATTAAAGAGATTGTTTGTAAAAGTCTGATCATTTTATCACCTCTGGATCAGATCTATATTCCGATACTTGAAAACCAAGAGGGTTGATAAGACGATCAGACGTTGAAATGTGTGCGTTTACGTAGGAAAAATTTAAGATTGAAATCCAATGGGAAATACTTTCTTTTTCATTAAAGTCTCTGATCGTTTTATAATAACGAACTTGGATAAGATCTTTGCTTATAAAAGAGATTGATTTGATTGTGACGGTAGCAATCATGTTATGATAAATATTTTGCGGACTTTCTGGATTATTGCCCGCGTACCATTTTGCAAAACGGTTTTGTTCTTTGGGAGAAGATAAAAGAGAAACTAAGCGAAAATTATTTTCTGCTTCTGATGCTTGAAAACCTTCACGGGCACGAACATATTGGCTGGCAAAATAACGCGTTATCGCTTCATCATAGTCGTTAGGGGATTCTTTGAGGGCACTTACAGTATCAATAATGCCTGTTGAGTTATCAACGCGGATAACAAAAGGCTCTACTGTTTTCAAAGGCGTCAAAGCTGCGACAGCTAAAGCTAGCGCAATCGTCATCAATCCCAAAAGTACTGTTAAAGCCATGGAAATTTTCATTCGCACGCGCATGCTATGCATGCGGTCAATGTCAAATGAACGCGCTTCTTTTATATATTCTTCAAGGGCATCACTTTTCACGCGTAACCTCCACAATTTTATCAGATTGTGCTTCATGAATAATTGGCTTTAATAAAGCTGAATTGGCTGTTGCTTTTTCACTTTCCAAAGTATTGAGAATGATGGGAGTGGTAACAGGCTTTACGCTCTTTTCTGGATGGACAACGTTTTTATTGTCCCAATTCCACTTATCTTTATTTAAAGCACGTGTATGTTTGCCATTACAGCGTGGTGGTTTTTTGGGTCCACTCAAAGAGGCGCAACCAGTAAGAGCGATTGTTAGGACCATAACAAAAGTTATTTTTCGTTTCATTTTTTGAACTCACAAATATCTTAGAATACAATGCATGAGAGCCTTTATTCTGGACACTTTTACAAGTCTATGTGATGCAAGACTTTGATTGGTTTTGTTGTAAGACCCAAGATGTTAGGACTTATCTGGAACAGGATCATGGTGCGTGCGCCAAAGGGCACACACAAGGCAAAAACAAAAATGCTTATTCTTTATAAAGAGGCGCTTTATCTTAAAACCGACCACGACCACCTCCGGATCTTCCTGCTTTTGCTGCCGCGCCTGCCGCACCTTTAGCAGCGTTACTGGCAGCACCTGAGATTTGTAAAGCGGCACTTTTTACTGCATTACCGCTCGTTCTTGCACCATTGGCAAGCATTGTGAAAATCTGTCCTCCTGAAGAGACACCAGCGCTAAAGTATGGTCCGCCAGAGGCCAGCGCTGTTGCAATACCGGGAAGCGCACGGAAGATAATAACTCCTATGATCGAAATGACGATGACAGGGGGGAAAAGAACGTAAATTGATTCATATGAAACTTTGAGAACCTGTAGGATAACTTGACATATAATGGTTCCAAGCATGATCACGAGAACTTGTAAAATGGTAAAATTGATCAAAGTTGCAATCCATGCATCGGTGTATTTTCGCGTTGCATTGAACAAATACAAACTAATGAATAGAGGACCAAGACCTATAATCATGACGAGTGCAACTTGTGCAAACATTTGCACAATAAAACCACCTATACAAAAAAGAATAACGGCGAGAAGCATGATAGAACCAAGAAGACCCACAATGATTTTTTCAAAAAACCAAGCATTGTATAAGACTTCTTGATAGCGCGAACTTGCCTTTAACAAAATATAATCAAAAACATTGGAGCTTGCTGGATTGCTGTTCAGCGCATTCCCAATAGCGTTGGATAAATCATTGAAGAAAATATCCTTGACATAAGTATTAAATGTATCCGCATTCGTTGCCATTGTTGTCACAACAACAATTTTAACAACATTATTGAGAAGACTATGCATCGAAAGCGCAACGCGACCTGTCATAACATTATAGCCATAAAGAAAGATAAAAATAATTGCGGCGAGATTTATGGGCGCTGAAATAGCAGAAGACAGCCCACTCACCGTTGTGTCCATCACATTATCAAGGGGTTTTAAAATATACCCAGAAACGCTTTCAAAGGGAGAAAAACTAAAGTCTGACATTTGTACGCGTACTTTCAAGTTTTTCTTTTAATTCTTTTTCTTTTTCTTTTAATTGGGCCGCAAGATACTTATGCTTTTGTTGCTCCTTTTCTTCACGCAATTCGTCTTTTGTTTTCGTATCTCTTGCTTGAATCATGTCAAGAGACTGAAGTTTTAAAGAAGCCACTTGAAGATCGGCTTGAAGAAGAGAAAGTTTTACTTGAAGATCTTGTCGAAGGACTTGCAATTCTTCGGGTTTTGTATCTGGTTTTGATTTAAGTTGCTCAAGCTGATCACTTATTTCTTTAATTTTTTTTGCAGTTTCAGTTGCAGTTTTATAAATGGTTTCAGCTGTTTCTGATTTTGCAGCATTTAATTTTTGTGTGTTCTCGAGTGCTTGTTTATAATATTCATCTGCATCGGGTGTTGTTTGCGCTATTGCATGAGAAATAAAAGAAAAAGATAACAGTGTAACTAAGCCATATTTTTTCATTGATTTTTTCTCCTTTGATAAAATATGGGCAGCCATTTGTCCGGGGCAGCTCCATATTCGTTGATAATTTCATTCATGAGTTCAATGTTTTTTGTTGTGCCGCTTAAAACGGCGATCTCATCATTCATTCCACGTAAGTTAAGTTCTGCAACGACGGAACTTTGTCCTTGTTTGATGAGAAAACGACGGGATTCTCTGCTTAATTCTGACTGTATCAGTTCAAATTCACGCTCAGTAAGTTTGAAAGCTTCGACATAATCATTGTAATTTGCTTTTTGATTTGGAAAAAATATTTGGGTGGGGCATTGCTCAATAATTGTGTGCGCGATTGTTGAGTTCAAAGCATCTTTAGGGCTTTGTGTTGCAAAGAGCATCAAGCCATTTTGTTTACGGATTGTTTTTAGCCTATCTTGCGCAAAAGCTTTGAATGAATCATCTTCCAAAGCTTTCCAGAATTCATCAACGACGATAATGATGCGCCGCCCATCAATTAAATCAAGAATGCGGTGAAATAGATACATCATTAAGGGGCGCCGAATTTCTTCATTGTCTAAGAAATCGGTCATGTCATATCCAATGAACTGTGCATTTAAATTGAGATCATCTTGATCATTATCAAAAACCCATCCTAAATCATTGCCTCTAATCCAGCGTTGCAGCCGTATGGCAATCCCTTCTTTGGATGTGTTGTCAAAAAACAGTTGAAGGGCACCAAGAGAGCGTTGGGTTGGGGGTAAGTTTTCCAAGGAATCAATGGCCTTGGCGATATCTTGTCGCTCTTCTTCTGTTACGATTTGACCTTCAGCAGTTACTAGCTTTAAGATCCAATTACGAAGAAAGATTTTATTTTTTTCGGTGTATTCCATGCCCTTTAAGGGCGCAATCCCCGTGGATTGTCCATTTTTTAAAGGTTTGTATTTTCCACCTCCAGCTCGTACAAAAATCTCTGCTCCTTGATCTTTATCAAAAAAAACCATAGTTGGATTGTGTTTTTGTAATTGTGCAAGAAGAAAATTAACAATCACTGTTTTACCAGATCCCGATGGACCACAAACAAATGTGTTTCCAAGATCACCATAATGAAAATTAAAATAGTAAGGTGAACCAGCCTGTGTTTTTAGCAATGCGACAGCAGCCCCCCAAACATTATCGTTTAGTTTGCCAACAGGGAAAGAATGGAAAGGCGATAAAGCGGCAAAGTTTCTGCTGGTAATGGCGCCTGAACGCGCACGATAGCTAAAGTTTCCAGGAAGCTGTGCCCACCATGCCGCTTCCAATCCTAAATCTTCTCTGGCAATCACGGCTCCCCCATTGGTTAAATGGGAACGTGCTTTTGATAAGTTTTCAGATAATATTTTGGGATGATCAGCAAAAACAGCTAAAGAAATGTGGTGTTCTCCCAAAACAAAACGGTTTGATTCTAAATCATCTAGCGCTTCATCCAATGCATCAATTTGTGAGCTAGCACGGTCAGCCGCATTGATCATTTGATTTTGCTTGCGGCTCATAATCGCACTGGCGGCTGCCTTACTTTTAAAGACAAAGGATTGTGTTAGAATGAATTCAAATGGTACCGTAAGCAGACCATCTGTCATACCAGGGCGTGTTTTAGAAGGATACTCTTTCCATCCAAACATGCCCACAAAGCGTTCATTGCTTTCATGGCGAATTTCGATAATTTCTTTTCCAAAAATAACACGATCCGAGTAAATTGTTGAAGCAATAGTTCCAAATGTGAGAGGAATACGCTCACGTCTTCCCCCCACTAGCTGGTGGAGAAATTCACTTTGTTCGGAAAATAAAAGTCCTTCATGTTCATAGATTGATAGCAGACGGACTTCATACTCCTCCAAACCTTGCATAAGATCTTGACTTAACTCTTCGAGTTTACGAATAGCTTCTTCATCAGGTTCAGAATGAGTTTTTTTTGCTTTGCTCAAGCGCTGAAAAAATGAAGCTAGTTTTTCGGTTTTATCCGCTGCGGGATTCCAAAGCAGTGAAATAAACAGATCATTTCGATACAGTTCTTGCGAAACCATTTTCTTTTTATATTTTTCATCTAATTTTGTTGCAAAAGATGAAAGAAAATGGCCTTCTGGATAAATCGTTTCACGACGGCGGATGATGTGAGAATATAAAGCAAGCCGTTCGTCTGCGATATTTTTTAAAAGGGTGTTTAATTGGTTGTGTAAAGAATTTAATTGATCAATATCTGCAGTGTCAAAATTTATACCCTCAACAGCCATCACAACCATTAAACAGCGTGAATTTAAAGCAACGACATGTTGGTTGATATAGCGTATATAGGGAATATATTCTTCAGGCAAAGTTTCCCGTTTCATTATTGACATCTGTTTCACCAGTTTCGTTCCTTCAGCTTAGTTCCTTATACGTGCGGATAAGGCGTAAAGGGGAGGTCGAACCTCCTCCCCATCGGTTGAGATTTTTTTGTTTTCCTCGAGTATTGAGCCACGCAAATAATACGCGAAATTGGTTGTGGTCATACTTTGTCACTTCTCGCAAAATAAAATGCATCCCAATCCCAAGACCAAACATGGTAAAATCACTGGTCAAAATGAAAATAATGGATGTCGCCATGACATTGAACGCCATCGCTTCCATTGTAACACCGGCAAACATGGCTGGGCGCGTACAGGCAAGGAAAAGAGTATCTTCGTTCATTTATGTTGTGCCTGCTAATTTAGTGACGAGAGTAGGGGCGCCAAAAACAATAGCAATCCCTAGAACACAATAAGCTGCTTTGCGTAAATCAATAAAGCCGTACATCCAGCCAATCCCCACAGCAGCAACACATATAATAGCAATGAGCCTTGCCGTTCCACCCGTCATCATTGTGACAATGTTACCTAAAACACCATCAAGATTTCCCAGACCACCTCCACTAGGAGCAGAAGCAGCATAAGAAGGATCTGATACAAGCACTGCTGTAAAAAGCAGCATGGTCACAATAAAAATGATGTTCTGGAATCTATTATCTGTCATTTTACCTCTCTTTAACAAATAATATTTGTTCATATGTCGACATTCCATTGCCTCTAACAAACTGAAGAGTGCTGTCATTTGATAACAGTTTAATTCTCCTCATTTATTTGTTTTAAAAGCCTTGATAGTGGATCTGTTCACTCTCAAGCTCTTCTTTGTAAAGAGACAGAAGTCTTCTCAAATTGAGATTGTGTTATATGAAAATGGCAATTTTAAGTTGTATATCTTGGTAAAGACAACAATATTGAAACAATGCAAGAAAGAATATTATTCTTTACAAAATGTAGTTAATCTGCAACACTTATATTTGGATTTTTTCTTTAAAAACAAGGGGATTGCTGATCAATAATCTGAAATGATAGGAAAAAAACGAATTTTTTGAGCGAGCGTGTTAAGAGATGCCATTTAAATTAATTGTTATTGTTTACATTATGGGGGCTACAGTGTGGGGATTAAGCGAATATAAAGATAAAATGGATTTTAGCATTCTTAAACCATTTGAGACGCAAGATATCCAAGATATTGTCGATCTCTATCGAGAAGAAAAAAAGTTGGGTAGATCTATCACCAAACAGCAATTAGAAAAAAATGAACCAGCTCTCGATTTGCAGAAGAGTGTTTCATTAAATGATGTTGCAAATAATACTGTTGTTTTTCATGGTAAGGCTTCTGTTACAAGTGGGGTTACATTTAAATTACTGACGCCTGCTGCACAATCTTGGCGCTCACATATCTCCCGTGATATTCATCTTTATGGTGTGGACACATGTGCACCCCGTCAAAAAGCAAGATTAAATGATCAAGAATGGCCCTGTGGTGCGGTTACAACGGCTTGGCTTGCCACCAAAACACTTGGACAGGATTTGTCCTGTAAACAGGCTTTGAAGCACAATGGTGTTTATTATGCGCAATGTTTTGTTCAGGGGGGTGATTTAGCTGAGGAAGGTCTTAAAGAAGGTATGTTGGTACTCTCAAAAGAGGGGAAAAATCCTATTCCAGCCCAGTATCATCATGCGGAAGAAAAAGCACGCGACAACAAGATTGGTCTTTGGTCCAGTCATTTCACTGAACCTTTAAAATGGCGGCGAGATAATGGATCCTACAATCCCTTTGCTAGTCCATGATTGGTTTTAACGAACCTATTGACTTAAATCTTTATAGAAAAACTTTATCAATAAAATTGTACTAAATCGTAGAGCAAATTTGAATAAACGGTGAGATTATTTTCGTTTATGAAGTAAATGGATGATACATTCATGTTGAAGAGAGATTTGCTCTTAAAATAGCTTCTCTTATTGATGTGCTTTAAAAAGAGGCGGGAATGTCATTGTTGGTGGCAAAGTCTTTTTGAGTATTTGTGTTTGAAGGAGAAAGTAAGGCGATAAAAAACGCTCAAGAAACGGATTTCTAGAGTGGTGTTGATAAAAGTAAAAATGAACAAATTTCAAAATGGTGTAAGGTTTGATATAACGGATAGAATCTTTCACAATGCCTTAAAAGAATTCATAGCAAAAGTTTTTTCATCAGAATTTTGTCTTCAGGATTGGATCACGTTTTTTACTTATTTAAAAGTGATCAATCTGTTGCATTTCTTGAAAAGCTTTCATAATTATCTGCTTTTAAATTCAGATTTCCAAAAAATGGATGTATTTCAAATAGACTCTACACGAAGAAATCTTCGTAAAAATGATTTGCATCGTTGATATATTATGGGACGATTGTATTGAAGCATTAAATGAGGGGGAAACAATGACCAAAATATAAATAGGTAAAAGAAGGGGTTCGTACTTTTTTGTTATGGCCTCATAGTTCATTGATCGGAATACTAACCATTATAATGTTCATAGACTATCTTAGTGGATAGGGATAATTCTTATCACAGTCTCTATATTTGAAATTAGTTGGACAAAAGTTTTAGTCCGTTTTCTGATTTTATCATTTGTGGTCAGTTTTGGCTTTTTCATTCTCATGGTATTTATGACAAATTCATACAATGGTTGTCGTGAGCTCTTCTTGCGTTATTTTACTCAGAGTATTTGCTGTGAAAGCAAGCAAGTAATAGTAAGGCTGTATTCTCATACAGTGTGAAAATTAAAAATCCATTTGGGGGATGATGTTAACAAATAAGCTCTTTAAAGAGGGGTAAAATGAAAAAAATTATTTTATTATGCATGGCTCTATTATTCGTTGTGGGATGTGAAAAAACTTATAGTGTGGAAGATTTTAAGAAAGATGCAAAATTAAGAGAAGAATGGGGAAAGAAATGTTTTCTTTCAGGACTAGCTGTTCAGGAATCTAAAAATTGTCAAAATGTTCTCCAAGCAGATAATGAACTATTTTTCTCGCCAAAGCTTGATTCTACAGGTCGTGAACACGGCTTTTAATAGAAATATACACTCTACAATAAATTTTGATATATTAATGTCTCAATAAAGAAGTTACTATTCAAAGAATAATTGCTTCTTTAATTTTTATAGGTAGTAATCGTTATCATTTTTTAGATAATTGCCTCAAATTGTATTGGTCATTATGTTGTTTGTTTCAACTTTGTAAAATTGAGGATTATTCTCACGAGAGTATAGGATCGCGTTGTCTTATGATGGCAGTGGTATCGCATTGAGACTTTAGAGGAAAGAACATGCTTTTAGGAATGTATAATGATACAAAGTCTTTATACAATAAATTCATTATAATGATAATTTACTGTTTTGTATGTTGAGTGAGAGTTCCGAACATCGTAAGATTCTCTCATTTCAAACCTGTTTATGTTGAATCAATCAAAATCACTCTCTTGCACATCACAAGCGGGGTGAGTATGTGGATAGAATTTGTATAAAAAAGGACTAAAAATAGCTCTTATGAATCGTCTTAAGTTCCAAGAGCTGTTGCAACATTGGGAGCTGGCAAAGTTTGTGATGGTGCCGGTTTGTTTCTCCACAAGCGTAAAGATGGGGGAGCTTAATGAATTTACCGTTATACCATTCATGGGCATTGTCGCGAAGTGGGCTTGGGTACTTTAAGAGATGTTTTTTTTAACAAGTCTATGAATTGGAAATTGGGTGGCGTTCTATTTTACGTGAGGGTTGTTACCCCATTAAAGAACGCGATAAACAAAAGCGTGAGGCAATAAGCAATCTGCATTATTTAAAAGATATTGCTTTGGGTATTTTTGAAAGCCGTAAAGCTGAATTAAAAGGAGATGGGAAAGATGGTAAATGGTTTTCACCTTTATGCCTTTATAAGCAGGCATCTTACGAAAGTATATTAAATGCACATCGTTTAAAATTAATGGAGTGTCCACAGCGAAGAGGGGGCTACCCTTTATACGTATGGATGCTTGTCCTATTGTTCTGTAAAACACTATTGTTTGCGGTAGGGTGATGTAAGACACAAAAATTTATGCATAGGCTGTTTTGATGAGAGAAGTGCGGTAAATATTCAAAGGAGGGCTTGTTCCTATAATTTGGGGAAAGGAACCCTATGAAATGGGAAGCTGCGAAGGAGTTATTCTTGAAAAGGCGGATCGTTTATCAACCGGTTTGAGGAGGGGGGGCGTCCTTTGAAGTGTGAGGAGAAGGCCAAGAACAAAGCGTGTGGCATCCTATACCTATGCAAACGCTTTTATTTTGATCACAAATTAAGTTTAAAATTGCTTTCTGTTTGACAGATGAGAGGACTCTAAAATTTTTAAAAAGCAAAAATTCTTCTCTGCTTGCTGCGATTTCATCATGATGATATGGGGTATTTTCTTTTGCGACAATATCAGTGTAAAAGAAAGGCAAGTAGAATATTCAAAATATCGGAAATTTCTTTTAAACATCCTGAGCTCACACGATTTAAACATTTTTCTTATTTCTGGATTTGTTGGAAAGTGACACCTAAACGGTGTCCTAATGTTTTTTGAGACATCTTCAACATTTTTCGCCTAAAGCGAATTTTTTACCTACAAAAAGATCAATATGAGAATTTTGAACATGCACTTTTCCCTCCAGTTGCGAGCGCCCTCGCATTGGTATTCTGGGAGTAACAAGCACTGACCTCGAATCAGCTTTTTGCTTGTAGTGCTGAAAGCACCTAGACATAGCAAAGCCTCCCGGAATTCCGAGATATCCGTAACGCGGAGTAAATTTATGTATCGAGGTTTCAGGTTTGTTTTCCCTATTGATTGTTGGCGTATACGATCAAAACATCCTTTAAAAGGTTTTTTGCTTCTCAATTTTTTACGCTTACTCATTCAAGTTATGTTCTCAATTCTGTTTTTCACAAAGATAAAGCTTGGCTTTTAAGCTTAAAGCACCGCTTATGGTGCTGTACTTAATCAATAACCAAAAAGATTTGTTTTTCTTATATAGGTGAGCAAAATGGTTTTTTTAAATACGGTTTAGATATCATGATGATAGGGGAAAGCTTTTATGAGTGAATATCCCTCATGCAAAACAAAATTAAAACAGAATAGATTTGGTTGTTGTATATTCACATGTTGGTTTTTAAGGGACATTTCCCAATGCTAAAGCCCATTTCACCAATGGCGTTTCGTGAAGTGTATAACGGTAAAGCCTCCATGCATGGTATAAAAGTCATACTTCTATCTTTATTGAAAAAAAAGCTGTATGACAGCACATACTCTTTGTCAGTTCAAAATGTTACGACAGTTTTTGTATTTGAGAGGGACCATAAGAGGTATTTTATTTCTTAGTTTTCAAGTGTTTTTATCTACACGCTCATCCCGCTTATAATATGCAAGAAAATAGTTGTGGTTGATTCAATATAAACAGATTTGAAATGATAAACAGATTTGAAATGAGAAAAGATATTTAGCTTTCTCATGATACATTAATAATAAATTATTGTTATAAATTAAAGATTTTATACTTAAAGAAGCGGTTTTTTCTAAGGGGGATATTCGTTTATTTTCCAAGCAAAGAATTTGAGTTTTTTAGATAAAAAAACTGTATCAATGCATTTGTTGTTAAATAAGAAAAATGAATATTTGGGAATGATAAGCTTTTGATATAAAGCATTTTAGAATTTTGCACAACTTAACGATAATTTATTTTATTTATTATTTCGTATGATCTCTATAGGCGATACAAAGTTGGGGTATAGTTTGAGAAAGCAGATGACAGAACTATTATCTTTCGATAAGTAATTTTGAAGTAAAAGACAGCTTGATAAATGACAAATAGAGATAGGTGCACTATGAATGAGCTTACCCATATCGAGACTATTATAGCACATTATGATGCTGTTTTTTGCGATGTATGGGGTGTTGTACATAACGGTGTACATGCATTTGAACCAGCGTTGAAGGCGTTGTATAAAATTCGCCAAATGGGAAAAACTGTTATTTTATTGACCAATTCTCCTCGACTACGGGAAGGTGTTGCTGCCCAATTACAAAGTATGAATGTTCATAGCGACTATTATGATGCACTTATCACTTCAGGGGATGTCACGCGTGATCTCATTCGGACTGCACCGCGTAAAGTTTTTTTCATTGGGCCACAACGTGATTTGGTGCTGTTTGAAGGGTTAGAGTGTGAATTTGTTGAAGAATGGGAGGCTTCTGTTGTTGTCTGTAGTGGTTTTCTTGAAGATTTTGACGAAGAACCCTCTGCTTATGAGGAGATGTTTCATCGTATGCGAGCGCGGAATTTACCTTTTATTTGTGCTAATCCTGATGTAATTGTCCATTATGGAAATAAGGAATTTTGGTGTGCTGGTGCATTAGCGCGTCTTTATCAACAATTAGGAGGGGAAGTCCGCATCGCTGGAAAACCTCACGCGCCTATTTATGAATGTGCCTTTGAAAAACTTCAAAAAATACGGGGAACAGTAGAAAAAAGTCAAGTTTTGGCTATTGGTGATGGTCTTTTAACGGATATTAAGGGGGCGGCTCATTTTGGGCTGAATGCCCTTTATATTATGGGGGGGATTCATTGTTATGATTATATGAAGAATGGTGTGGTGGATAAGCAAGCTTTGCATTCTTTTCTGGAACGTCATGGTTATAAACCACAAGCAATCATGTGGGCACTTCAGTAATGGCTAATTTTTTGCGTCTTCAGGGAATTCATATGTTTCCCTCGGCTTGGCGGGGAGCCGTGTTAGCACTTGGAAATTTTGATGGTGTTCATTGCGGGCATCAGGTGGTGTTACAAAAAGCGCTTGATTTCGCGACGATAAAAAAGAAACCAGCAGTTGTTTTAACTTTTGAACCACATCCAAGAAGTTTTTTTCGACGTTCAGCGCCTGTCTATCGTTTGACAGAGGCTGCTGAAAAAGCTGAAATTTTTAAAATCCTTGGCTTTGACGGCGTGATTGAACAGCCGTTTGATGCACAGTTTGCTGCTCTTTCAGCAGATGAATTTATTAAGTCGATTTTAAAGGAAGTTTTTGATGTTTCCGTTGTGGTGACAGGCGAAAATTTTCAATTTGGTCATCAGAAAAGCGGAAACGTATATCTTCTTTGCCAAAGAGGAAAAGAATATGGATTTCAGGTCGTGCAAGTTCCTTGCTTTTCTCATCCATGCGTTTCTCGTCATCAAGATTCACAACCGATGATCATTTCTTCGAGTTGTATTCGGAAGCTTCTCTCACAAGGCGAAGTGGACAAAGCAGCCCATTTATTAGGGTATCACTATCGCGTATGCTCCCATATTATTCAAGGCGAAAAACTTGGACGCCTTTTGGGATTTCCTACTGCTAATCAGATGTTGCCTCCTCAAGTTCGTTTGGCACATGGTGTTTATGCGGTACGTTTGCGTCGTGCGAACGGTGTTTTGTATGATGGCGTTGCAAGCTTTGGTTGTCGTCCAACGGTTGTTAAAGATGGTACACCACTTTTGGAAACCTATTTGTTTGATTTTAACGATGACCTTTATGGGGAAAGCTGTACCGTTTCTTTTTTTCAATTTTTGCGCGGACAAGAAAAATTTGATGGGCTTGAACCTTTGATTGTACAAATGCACCGTGATGAAAAAAAAGCAAAAGAAATTTTAAAGACAGTACAACCATTATCACAGTTAGATAGGCTGCTTACTTTTAAAAATATGCCTTAAATTTATCTGAAAAAGAGAGAAGAGCAGTAAAAATAGCACTTAAAGTGATTATAATCACAAAGATATATTCCAAAACGTCGTGGAATATATGTTTTTTCCGTTGTTGAGAGGGAGAATCGAATATCTGAAGATCTGATTTAGGCATTATCTTTTTCAAAGTTAATTTTATGGCTTTTGTTATCATTCAAAAGTTTACTGCTTGTTTCTTTCTGATTCGTTAAAATCCATGGTGCAAGATGTAGTAAATGAATAAGTACCAAGAGTATTGGGCAATGATAATAAATGTGAAAAGGGAGAAATGCTGTTTTTAAAATTGATGTTTTTTATTTTAAAGTTTATTGCTTCTTTTTTCTGATTTGTATTATTATGTCGTTTATACTATATCGCCTTTTATAATGATATTTGGCTCATGTAAAACTTTACGCATGTAGTATTTTTTGTTCGTCGTATGATGAAAATTTTTAAGCCGGTTTTAGTTTGTCGAGTCTCGTAAAGTAGATCAATGGTCAGCAGCGGCTTTCGTGTTAACCAATCGCGTAAACGAGAATGAAGCCGATGAGAAAGGCTTTAAGTCTCGTTTCTCTCATATGTTGTGATAGGGAGTTCACATTAAGGAGACCGCGATTGATTACAGACAAAAGAAATCATTATGAGAAAGCAGGCGACCTTGTTTCATAATTTCTAATGCTTTTGATGATAAAGGCACAACTTTGTTGTCGTATCACGGTAGCTCTTGCATGTTCTCAAGCCAAAAACTGTCTATATCTTCATTTATCTTTTATAAATAAACGCATATATATAAGGCAAAGAGAAGCCAGTCCTGTAAGGATAAGCAAACGCAAAGAAATGGTATCATTGTTTTTTTTGATAGAAGGATTGGATAAAAGTTGGGGCATTTCTCCATTCCATTTTCGGTCTATTCGTGACTTTATGGCGTTGTTCTTCTCATATGTTGTTATTTGTAAATCAATATCCAATTCTTAACGCAGCAGCATGTTTGAGACAAAGATTGAGACGGATAAGAGCTCTATTAGCTGTTTCTGCCTTTGTATATCAAATGGGAGCGAGTGTGTTGCGTATCTCTTGTTTGGGTAATTTCTAAAACCGATCTACATACTCATTATGGGAAAATATGAGGTTATAAAGGAGGAAATCCGTCTAGCGTACTCATCTCTTTTAAATTCGACTTTGCTACTTTCAAAAGTGTCCAAAGCAATATCTCTTAAATAATGAAAATGAAGATGATGCACTGCCTCGGGTTTTTGTTTTTCTTGTTTTTTGAATAGGATAACATCCTTTATGTAAAAAATAGAAGCTCTAAACGGAATATACTTGTTTTGCTAATTTATGTGCTTGTTAAAAAAAACATTTGTCAATGCTCCCCATATCTATTTCACGATGGTATTCGTGAATGGTATAACGTAAAGTCCATGAAATATAATTACCTTTATATTTAATAAACTTCATTCACTTGGGTTGATTCAAAGTGTTATTATGACCTTTGTATTTAAAGGGTTCATAAGAAGCATTTTTATTCAGATGCTTGTGTTGTGCAAGCGAATGATTTTGATTGCTCCACAGTATGAACAGGCTGGAATGTGAGAGAATCTGATGATGTTTTTGGTTTTTATTACAAGGTGTAAAGCGATATAAATATCTTTTAAATCGGTGTATTACTATATTGTAAAATGCTTTTTTTCAGAATTCGTCAATATTTGAGATATCATATGGATAGAGGCTTGATAACAGTGGACTTGTGAAGGGAAATTGCTTGGAAATTTTTTATTTTTTACGCGTTATTTCTTCATTATTTTGCAAAGGGCGCGCTTCTGAAGCAAGCATAATAGGAACGCCATCACGAATAGGATAGGCAAGTTTGGCTTTGTAAGAAACGAGCTCTTGTGTTTTTCGGTTGAAAGAGAGAGTGCCTTTCGTCATTGGGCAGACGAGCAATTCGAGCATTTTGGGATCTGTGGTCATTTTTTTCATGTTTGGACATTCATTAGTTTAAGCGGTAATCTGTTCCTGTTTGTTTCATGAGCGAGCGTTCTGTTAATGCAAGAAGAGTTTGGGCACGGCTTTCGATATCTGGAGCTTCAAGGAGAGCTTGTTTTTCTGCTGGTGTAAAGGGGATAAGAGCTGAAAAAGCATTAACCAATATAGGTGTAGGGGCTTCTATGATGCTGCTCCAATTATATTCCATTTCATGGATGGTTAGATATTTTTCTACAACGTCGAGTAAGTTTTCTCGGTTAATGCTTTCTTCAATATCAAATTCTTGCAAGTCTTTTATGTTTGATTGGATGAGAGCTGTTCGATAGGATTTTGTGTTTTTCAATTCTTGTTCTAAAGTGAAGCGGCAAACACCTTGT
The DNA here is from genome assembly GCF_042195785.1 of Bartonella sp. AP58NXGY. Lineage (NCBI taxonomy): Bacteria > Pseudomonadati > Pseudomonadota > Alphaproteobacteria > Hyphomicrobiales > Bartonellaceae > Bartonella > Bartonella sp. AP58NXGY. Next base: position 54,942 of record NZ_JBHIOY010000009.1, read on the forward strand.
AAGATAATGAACAGTTGTCCATTTCCTGTTTCACTGTAGTTCGTAATGCGCCCTATACAACCTGTTTTATAAAGTTGTGTAGAGAAGCTATCTGTATCCGATGAAAGGGGTTGAATGATGCCCAATAGACGATCAGATACCATAACGTTTTCAATCATTTCAAGTGATGCTGGTTCAAAGATGTTGAGTGATAAAAAACCACCGGGAAGTAAGAGCGCACCTTCTAAAGGAAAAAGGGCGATTTGCTTTGGAAGATCATTTTCACAATTGTAAGAGATATTACCAGCTTTCATGAGTATTTTGTGACCTTTGTTCGGTAGTTTTAGTCTGTAAATAGTTGCAATTTGTGACACTATTGAGTAAAGCAGAAAATCCACTTCTTGTGCATTAAAATCATACTTATAAAATATTTGAAGTCCTTATTCTCAAAAAGAATATGAAACCCTATCTTTAAGGTTGAACCGCGCGAGAAAGAATATTGCTTTGCGATCTTTTTAGTGTGTGACGTTTTGCATGATTTTCAAGGGGTATCTTTTTTGATAGCTTTTGATTTTTGTCTTAAATTTCCTAAAATGCGTTCCTTACAATTTTTGTAAAGTTCAAAAGGATACTATTATAAATCCTTTGAAGCTGCTTATGCAAGTTTTAAAATGAGAGTATTTTCATCAATTTACTGATGACAGTGCAATAAAGATAGGTTATAGATTAAAGCATGCTGGAAAGAGCGTTATCGTTTCTTTCATTCTTTTGCGGGAGAGTGCAGATTGCAAATTTTCGCATTGCCGCCGAAGGGGAAATAGCCCATAATCTCTCAGGCTTTAAGGACCGTAAAAGGAAGAAGGCAGATCTGGAAAGTCGGGAAAACCCGCGCCGAAGGTGTAAGCGAAAGATCTTTTCGCGAGTCTCTCAGGTTGATGACAGAGGGGGCAGAGACGGCCATATTCTGTGGGCGTTAGCGCAGCTTTGGAGTTATTATGGGCACAGCACAAGAAACATCTTTTTTAAAAACACTTCCTTTATATGATTTGCATGAAAAAGCAGGAGCAAAATTTGGTGCTTTTGCGGGTTGGAACATGCCTTTAACTTATCCTCTTGGCGTTTTAAAAGAGCATCTTCATACGCGTGCACATGCAGGACTTTTTGATATTTCTCATATGAAATTGATTGCGGTTGAAGGGGCACAAGCTGTGGAATTTTTGTCCTATGCTTTTCCTATTGATGCCGCAGCTTTAAAGATTGGGCATTCACGGTATAATTATTTGCTTAATGAGCAGGCTGGTATTCTTGATGATCTTATCATTACCCGTTTGGAAGAGGGGCGTTTTATGTTGGTCGCCAATGCTGGGAATGCACAGGCTGATTTTTTAGAATTGGAAAAGCGTGCGGTTGATTTTGAATGTCAAGCGATTGCCCTTGAAAGGGTATTGCTTGCGCTTCAAGGTCCTGAAGCGGCAGCTGTTCTTGCTGATGCCGATTTACCAGGGAATGAATTGTTCTTTATGCAAGGATTCGAACCACAACAGGATTGGTTTATAACGCGTTCTGGTTATACGGGAGAGGATGGTTTTGAAATTGCTTTGCCTATAGGGCATGCGCATATGTTGGCTGAAAAATTGCTGAGTGATTCTCGGGTTGAGTGGATTGGACTGGCCGCACGAGATAGTTTGCGGTTGGAAGCAGGGCTGTGTTTGCATGGAAATGATATTACTCCTAATACGACACCTATTGATGCGGCTTTAACATGGGCTGTTCCTAAAAGTGTTCGAGAAAAAGCACAATTTTATGGTGCAAAGGCTTTTCTTGAAGCACTGCAAAAAGGACCTGCTCGTTGTCGTGTTGGATTAAAACCGCAAACGCGCCAACCTATTCGTGCCGGTGCGCTGCTTCTTGATGATCAAGGTAATGAGATTGGCGTTGTAACATCAGGTGGTTTTGGTCCTTCTTTTGAGGGACCTGTCGCGATGGGTTATGTTCCTGTTGATTTTAAAGTTGAAGGGACACAAGTCTTTACAGAACTGCGAGGCAAAAAGATTGCACTATCAGTTCATTCACTTCCCTTTGTTGAACAACGTTATTTTAAAGGATGATTTTTTATGTCTAAAACTTATTTTACACAAGACCATGAATGGCTTAGCGTTGAAGGACAAGTGGTGACTGTTGGGGTTACGCATTATGCGCAAGAGCAATTAGGGGATTTGGTTTTTGTTGATTTACCACAAAGTGGGACAAAACTCTCCAAAGGAGAGGCAGCGGCTGTTGTGGAATCAGTGAAGGCAGCTTCAGATGTTTATGCTCCTCTTGATGGTGAAGTGGTCGAAATAAATGAAGCCTTGGCTGATAATCCTGAACTGGTAAACCAGAAACCCGAAACAGAAGGCTGGTTATGGAAAATGACATTGCAGGATGAGACACAACTGGAGGGGTTGTTAGATAAAGATGCTTATAAGGCTTTGATTGGATGAGTACCATGAGCGAGCGTTCTTTTTCTTCTCGACATATTGGGCTGCGTCCTGATGAAACACAAAAAATGCTTGATGTTTTAGAGCTTGATTGTGTTGAGACACTCATTTCTCAAGCTGTTCCACACTCTATCCATTTGGGACGTTCACTGAATCTTCCAGAGGCTGCTAGTGAAGGACAAGCCTTGGAAGAACTCTCCAAGATGATGGAGCGTAACCATGTGCACAAAAGTTTTATTGGGCAAGGATATCATGGAACTTATGTGCCTCCGGTTATTTTACGAAATCTGTTTGAAAATCCTGCTTGGTATACTGCGTATACGCCTTATCAAGCAGAAATTAGCCAGGGTCGTTTAGAGCTTTTGTTTTATTTTCAGACATTGGTTAGTGAACTAACAGGTTTGCCTGTTGCTGCTGCTTCCCTTCTTGATGAAGCAACTGCTTTAGCTGAAGCCAATGCCCTCGCTTTTCGCTTTTTCCGTGAGAAAAAAACAAAAATTTCTCTTCAGAGTCTTTTGCATCCTCAGACTTTGAGTGTTGCGCAAACGCGTGCTGAAACACAAGGGATTCAGATTAGCCAAAATGGCGAAATTGATTCTGATACAGCGGCAATTGTTTTGTCTTGGCCAGATACAAAAGGCTCTTTTCATGATTACAGTGAGATCATAAAAGAGGCAAAGGAAAAGGGAGCTTTCGTTATCGTTGTGGCTGATCCTTTAGCGCTTACCCTTCAGGAGCCACCGGCTCAATGGGGGGCAGATATCGTTGTTGGCTCTATGCAGCGTTATGGCGTTCCGATGGGATTTGGTGGTCCACATGCTGGTTACCTTGCCGTGAGTGATGCATTAACGCGTCTTATTCCAGGGCGTATTGTTGGTCAATCCGTGGATACCAAAGGACGCGTTGGTTTTCGTTTAGCTTTGCAAACACGTGAACAACATATTCGGCGCGATAAAGCGACGTCAAATATTTGTACAGCGCAGGCTTTGTTGGCTAATATGGCAACCGCTTATGCTGTTTGGCATGGGCCAAAAGGCTTACAAGAAATTGCGCAGCGAATTCATCATTTAACATGTCGTTTTGTTGCTGGTTTAGAAGCAGCAGGGGTTCATGTTGAAGGGAAAAGCTTTTTTGATTGTGTGAGTATTTTTGTTAAGGGAAAAGCGCGAGAGATTGCGCATCAAGCCAAAATAGGTGGGCGCCTTATTCGTGTTCTTGATGATGACACTATTGCAATCAATTTTGATGAATTATCGACAGAAGAAGATGCTGGTGCTTTAGCGCAGCTTTTGGGGGCACAATTAGGCGATCAGGTTTCTCCAAGATTCTTTGGAAAAAAACGGGATGCTGCTTTTCTTTCTCAGCCTTTTTTTCATGCCGTTCATTCAGAGACAGATATGATGCGCTTTTTGCGTCGTTTAGCAGATAAGGATTTGGCGCTGGACCGTGCTATGATCCCTCTTGGTTCTTGTACAATGAAGCTTAATGCCGCGGCTGAATTGATGCCTGTAAGCTGGGCGAGCATGGCCAATATACACCCCTTTGTTTCACAAGAGGATGCAGCGGGTTATTTGGAGATGATCAACCAGTTAAATGCGTGGTTGTGTGAAATTACAGGATTTGCGCAAGTTTCTTTTCAGCCAAATTCTGGTGCTCAAGGGGAATATGCTGGGCTTTTGGCTATCCGACGATATTACCAATCACGAGGAGAACATCAACGTACAGTTTGTCTTATTCCTGCATCTGCGCATGGTACCAATCCAGCTTCGGCCCATATGGCAGGGATGGAAGTCGTTGTGGTAAAATGTTTAAGCGATGGTGATGTTGATGTAGATGATCTCAAGATGAAAGCGCAATTGCATAAAGATAAATTGGCTGCTCTTATGATTACTTATCCTTCAACCCATGGTGTTTACGAGGAAAGCATTAAGGAAATTTGTTCTATTATTCATGAAAATGGCGGACAAGTTTATTTTGATGGTGCTAATCTCAATGCCCTTGTGGGGCTTGCTCGTCCTGCGGATATTGGCGCTGATGTTTGTCATATGAATCTTCATAAAACATTTGCTATTCCTCATGGTGGTGGTGGTCCTGGTATGGGACCAATTGGAGTTGCTGCGCATCTCAAACCATTCGTACCAGGTCATGAACAAGATGGGACAACGCATGCGGTTTCGGCTGCTCCTTATGGAAGTGCGTCTATTCTTGCGATTACATGGATGTATATTCGAATGATGGGGGCTGATGGCTTAAAATATGCAACACAAATAGCCATTTTAAATGCCAATTATATTGCTGCACGTCTTTCAGCCGCTTATTCCATTCTTTATCGGGGCAAGTATGGACGTGTTGCGCACGAATGTATTGTGGATACACGCGTGTTGAAAGAGCAGTATGGGGTGAGTGTTGATGATATTGCAAAACGTCTCATTGATTATGGATTCCATGCGCCCACGATGTCATTTCCGGTTCCGGGAACTTTGATGATTGAGCCAACGGAATCAGAACCAAAAGCAGAGATTGATCGTTTTTGTGATGCTTTACTCTCTATTGCTGAAGAAGCGAAAAAAGTTGGGAATGGGGTTTGGCCAAAAGACAATAATCCATTGGTGAATGCCCCTCATACAGTGGCAGATACTTTAGATGATGCTTGGGTGCGACCCTATTCGCGACAAGAAGCTGCTTTTCCCAACAGTTCTCTTGATCCAGCCAATAAATATTGGCCTCCTGTATCGCGTATTGATAATGTTGCGGGAGACAGAATGCTCATTTGTTCGTGCTCGCCATTGGGAAACACCTATTAAATAAAAAATATATATTTAATTTGTTTATTTGCATGAACGAAAAAAGCCCACACATTTTGTGTGGGTTTTATGTTTATTGATCATGTTGCTATGGTGTTATTTGTCTATTTTCTAGAACTTTGCATTGTTTTTTTATAACATGAGAAAAATCGAAAAAGTCGACAAAAAAGCTGTATTTTGTCGGCAATAGGCATGCTCTCCTTTGCTTTCTACTGTATGACATGGTTTTAGTGACTAGGCGGCATTGGTCTAGTCAGCTAATTCATGTAAACGAGAGCGAAACCTACAGGGGATAGGTCACGTCTGTTGCATGTGTTGTGATATATTCCTTCTCACTAGGGTGACGACGACCGGTTGTAGAAAGAATAAAATCAATTTTAGTGTTTTTGATGATAAAGACACGCGAAACTCTGTTGTTGCATCTTTTCGAGTCAAGAATTGTCTAAATATTTCTCTTTAATCTGCTTTTTGTAAATATGACGCAAAAATATGTAAGAACACCTGTTAGAATGAGAAAACGCAAAGTCAAATGTATTATGGGTGTTTTTTACAAGGTGTCTTATAAAAAGCCAGCACATCTTTCCACTTCATTGCAGGTCAGTTTGTGACTTTACGGCACTGTTTTCCTAAGAGCCCGTGTGCTTTAGCTGTTGCCTGTAAATCAACATCCAAACTTAATGCAGCCACATGTTTTGAGTCAGAGATTGAGAAAAAAAGAGCTTTATGAGTCGTTCCAGCTTTTGTCTGTCAGATGAGGGCGAGGGGATTGCGTATTTCTGTTGACGTAACCTTTGAAACTGGAAGACAATCTCATTTTGGGAAAATGTAAAGCCGTAAAGGTAAAACTCAATCCTCAGTTTGACATCTCCTTTTAATTCAGCTTTACGGCTTTCAAAAGCATTTAAAGCAATGTTTTTTAAATAATGGGGATTACACATTGCTCCATATTTTTATTTATTGTGTTTTTTAGTGGGGGCACGACCCTCATGTGAAACAGAACGCTCCAAAAAGAATATTCTTGGGTTGTTAATTCACGTGTTTGTTTTAAAGAGACATTTCGCTCCCAATCCCATTTCGCGACGGCGCTTGTGAATGGTACAACGATAAATCTATTGAGAGCTCCCCAATCTTTATGCTCTATGAAGAAGGAAGTTGGCACTATCATACACTTTGCCAGTTCGTGGGTGCTGCTTACAGCCTTTGGTATTTGAGGCGGTTCATTAGAAGCATTATTCTTTTCTTAAATCATTTTTATCTACACATAGTTCAGCTTGTGGTATGCAAGCGAATGATTTTGATTGCTTCATTATATAAGGCTGAAATAAAAGAAATTTACAATATTTAATACTGTTATTCGATATGTCGAATTGCCAATTAACAGTTTGGCTTAATTGGGCTATTAATTTTAAAAAATTGGCAATATATTCTTTTTCGTTAATTTATGAAAGAAAGGCTAAGTTTTTGTATTTTGAGTGTAAGCCTCTTCTCTAAAACAATCCATCAATGTGTCTATTTTGAGATTTCTGTGAATGTACGGTGTCTATGATCATTCTATGCGATTGATTGTGGTAAAATCTTTCGTAAGAGCCCCCCTAAATTTCTAACATAATGATTTTTATTCAGTTTATTTCTTTAATAGTGTCTTTATGTGTAAATGTATTTATAGCGTGGTCCAAGAGACGTTAGAATTTCATTGGGAAGGGTGTTGGCGTCTATAGATACTTTTTCAAGTGTTTGATGGGGGCCAATGAGTTCTACCCAGTCACCTGTTTGAGGTTTTTGATCAAGATCGGTCGTATCTACAATAATGGAATCCATAGAAACGCGTCCAACCATGGGCAGTTTGTATCCATTGAAGTAAACTGCTCCTTTATTTGAAAGAGCACGGAGCCAGCCATCTGCATAGCCAATAGAAATGGTTGCAAGAGTACTTGGTCTGTTCGTTATAAAGCTTTCTCCATAACCAACAGGTGTGCCTACATCAACAACACGGTTTTGAAGAACTTGGGCTTCAAGTTTTAAAACAGGTTTTAGAAGGGATGTGTGTTTTTCTTGGGGGGCGACTCCGTAAAGTGCAATACCGGGGCGAACAAGATCAAAATAAAAATTTGATCCCAGAAAAATGCCTCCTGAATTGGCAAAGGAAGCTCTGCAGGTTGGCAATTGCGTAAGAGCAGTTTTGAAAGAAGTTAATTGGGCATAATTTGATGGGTGAGTATCATCTTCTCCGTTAGAAAGGTGACTAAGAATATATTTTATTTCTGCTTTTTCGAAAATTGTAGGGTGTTTGATGAGTTTTTGTAATTCTTTTTGATCCAGTCCTAATCGGTTCATATGGGTATCGATTTGAACAATTGCTGGAAATTTTTTATCTTTTTTTTGACAAATTTTTTGCCAATTTTCAATGGCATTCCAAGAGTTTAGAACAGGAACAATACCAGATTGTGCGACAAACTCTTCTGCTGAGTGTGGGAGTCCATTCAGAAGAGAAATCGTGACATTTGATGGTAAAGTGCTTTTTAATTGGAGTGCTTCTCTGATTTGGGCAACAAAAAAAGTGCGACAACCAGCTTGATAAAGGGCAGGAGCAATTTTGTGAGCTCCTAATCCATAAGCATTTGCTTTTACAACTGCTGAACATTGTGTTGGAGATACACGTTTGGCTAAAGTGATATAATTGGAAACAATGGCACTGACATCGACGGTTGCTACAGCTGTATAGAGTGATGTATTTATTTCATCATTAACGTATTTGTTCATTTTAAAAGCTTATCTGTGTTCGTGAAATACGGAGTTTTCTTTGATTATTTCATTGAGGTTCTTTACGGTATAGGGAAAGGCTCTATTTGCTATGGTCAAAGTCATAAGGAGCTCATATTGGATTATGCACCATGAAAGTCATTTTGTTATGTAAAATGGTACTCTGGATATAAGAGATGTTTTAGTTTTATTTGTGTTGTTATCAATACGGTATCTTCTGATAATTTGTAAAACATAGATTTTTATTTTTTTACTTATTTTCCCTCGTTGAGGCATCTTAAAAAAGAAAGCATAAGTTATTGTATTGTATCATTTTGAAGAGTGCAATGTTAGACTGTTGTTGCTGGTGTGATTGTTTTGATTAAATATTGCATTGGCTGCTTATGTAGAGAAGGTAAAATGATTAAATTAACCACGTTAAATCAATGCATTACAAGTTTTCTACCATGAGGGGAAAGGTCATTCATCTGTGCAATTTTGGATGTCGTCTCATGTACTTAAAATTATTTTTATTGAATGGAAAACAGTGTGTAAACACTTTTTGATACATTAAAAACTGTTGATTTAGAAAACTCGTTGATTTGGATATTATTTGTTTTCAAGATGGATTGGGTATCCAATATTTACTTTCTAGTGTTTGATTGATTTTAAGTGAAATCAATTTTATCGCTTATAGAGCGCGTTAGACTCATTCAACAAAAATTTTATCTCTCTTATTTTAAGGTTTTTGGTCATAAGTTTTATCAAGCGAGAGAGTGTTATAGCGTTACAATGGAAATATGCATTATGAGTTAAAGGGGAAAAGAGTACCGGGATTGTTTAATACTCAATGTTTTGTTTTTCTTTGAATGGGGTTTGTATTCGTATTTTCCTCATTTATTTAATTTTGGCATAAAAGTGTTAGCCGTGAGACTTTTGTTTTAAGAAAATTGTTGGCAGATGGTTGTGCAAGTACTATATCACGTTAAGGATTCGAAATTTAATGTTCAATAAAGATATAGGGAAGAGTATGAATACGTCTGCTACCAATGTTCCGTCAAGCATCAGCAGCGTTACAAATTTTCCGATTCCTGAGAATGTGTTCGCCCTTACTGTCCAAGAGGTTTGTCACTATACAGATCGGTTATTTAAATTCCGTCTGAATCGTCCGGATAGTTTTCGTTTTCGTTCGGGTGAGTTTGTTATGATCGGTTTGCCAAATGCAGAAAAGCCGATTTATCGCGCTTATTCGATTGCAAGTCCCTTTTGGGATGAACAGCTTGAGTTTTTTTCGATAAAAGTTCCAGGGGGACCTTTAACTGAGCATCTCCAAAAAATTAAAATTGGTGATACAGTTCTCATGCGTAAAAAATCTACAGGAACGCTGGTTCTTGATGCTCTTATTCCTGGAAAACGTCTTTATCTTCTTTCAACTGGGACGGGGGTTGCTCCTTTTGCAAGTCTTGTTCGTGATCCTGACACTTATGAAAAATTTTCAGAAGTTGTCCTTATTCAAACAACGCGCGAAAAAAATGAGTTAATTTATGCAAAAGATCTTGTTTCCTCTTTGCAACAAGATCCACTCATTGGAGAGTATGCACAACAGTTGAGATTTTATCCTATGACGACTCGTGAAGCTTCTGAGCATATGGGTCGTATTACGACTGTGATGGAAAGTGGGGATTTTTTTGAAACAACGGGACTTCCTAAGATTCATCCTGATGAAGATCGGGTGATGATTTGTGGTTCCATGGCAATGTTAAAAGATTGCGCCAGGATGTGTGAAAGCTTTGGTCTTGTTGAAGGGGCCAATAATGCTCCTGCTACTTATGTTGTAGAGCGCGCTTTTGTGGAGTAATGAGTGGGAAAGTTGATGCTTTATCTTCTTCTATCCGATAGAATATCAAAAAACACAATAAAGTCAATATGTTGTTTGCAATTATTTTATATGAATCCACTCAAGAATCCATCCTTTTATACGTGATTCATTTGATCATTTTTTATATAAGATTGCTATGTATGAATAGACCATAAAAAGCAAATCATGATGCTAATATTATAACGCATGGGTGCATTCAAATGAAATGAAAAGCAGTTATCATTCATAACAGTTATAAATTTTATGATACGTTTTTATCACAGCAGAAATCGCATACGTTTAAAGATCCCATCTTGTTTTAAAGATTGGATTGTTAATCACATGATAAAAACATAAAATTACAGTTCTCAAAATTAGAAGCGTAAAATAGAGAGCTGTCATAACAGCATCATCATAACAGCGAACATTTTAAAGATTGCATAAAAGGATTAAGGACAAGATCGCTTTTAAAACGCTGTCTAAAAGTTTAGAAAACGATAAAGAGGTCTTTTATATCTTATGAAATCAAAAGCCTTTTAATGAATAGATTGCAGGCTAGTTTTTAAGAACGGAACTATTCGCTTCCACAAAAAAATGGAAGCAAATAATGCCATGGCAGTAGAATTACTATCTACTTTAGACTTGGTACTAAAAACGTTTTAAAAGTTATAGTTTAAAAATACGAAACCAAATGGGGTCCCCTCAAATTTGAGGGCATCTATTTTAGACAAAGATAAGCAAGTAAAATTCAAAACCATTGTAACATCATAAGGCATGAGATTTTTCTAAATTTTTAGAAAAAAGCTATAATGTTAAAGAATGCTCTATTCTAAAGTTAATGCCTCCAAAATTGGATTGGTTGATTTTACTAGCCAAATATAGAGCGATTAATTTGCAAAGAAGTTTTGTTAAAAATACGCTTATTATGAAAGCCTTTCTAAATACGTTTAAACGTTTGAAACTGATGTTTATAACAGTTTTTATAGCCTTGCGTTTGATAAAAGCGCTTGTTTATTGTCTTATGAGAGATTGTTTTGAAAACCAACGCTCGTAAATGTAAAAAGAACGTTTTTATAAGACATTCATTTAAGATGCATTTTTATCATGGGCTTTGTTTTCAATGAATCTCTTTAAGTTAAAGACGTTATGATTAATACGTTTGAGAACAACAAAAAGCGTTTATAGGCTTTTTCATTCAAATGAGTGAGTAAAAATCATACGCATTATTTACATTCCTTTTGATAAGTTTTCATATTTCAATAGAGCGCTTGCAATATAATACGTTTTGTATATATGCATTCATTACTCCATTGTGGATGATTATTTTTCTATCATTATAATCGTTATTTGAAAGCCGCGTCATATCACTGACACGGCTTTCTTTTATGATATGTATATTAAGCAATTATCTTATAATGCGTTTATAGTCATCAAGAAGGCACCCCCATGTCTATTTTTATTCTGTTTCATCAACAATCTTGACAAGGTTATCGCTTTCATAAACCTCATAATTTATAGGAACTTCCCTTACTTTGCTTTTCTTGGTTAATTTCGCATTGCCATAAGCGCGACCCCAGACCTTAGTATAGAATAAAACCTTGGCATTGCCAAAAACAGAGCCATAAATTTCAGCACAACCGCCCACCAAAGCACCGCCATAGACCTTGCCATGTATTTTTGCACGACCATTAATAAAGGCATAATTATAAACCTTGGCATAGCTATGAATACGGGCAGAGCCAGCAACAATGGCACGACCATAGACGCGTGCATAACTAAAAACCGTAGCATCATAAGAAACATGAGCATAATCATAAATATGAGCATCAGCAAGAACGCGGGCAGCACCACTCACATGAGCATACCCATAAACATTGCCATAAACATGAGCATTGCCATAGACACAAGCATGGTCATAAATTTTTGCGTATTGAGAGATGAAAGCCTTGCCATAGATTTCACAATTCCCATAGACTTGACCACAAACTTGAGAAAAATGCCGTATTTTTGCATTTTCAGAAACGACGGCATAGCCATACACACAAGCTTTATCATAAACCCAGCAATTGCCATCATGGGATAGATTAGCTTCCTTTTCAATAAAGCCCCCTAAATCCCCCGTCTTAACATCATCAAAATCTTTTAAAGCTTTAATGCGATAAAGATTTATAATATTTCGAGTAAGTGCATGTTTGATTTTTTTGATTTCACTGGTTAATTCGTATTTTTTGCACATAGAGATACCCTCACAATCTAATGTGATAAACGTTTTCTAAAATTGAAATGGAAAATTGGATTGGAAATCAGGCGCCCCCACAACGCCCATGCTTTATTTAAGCAGCTTCATTTATGGTTTTGTTATTATTCCCAATATCATCATAAATTTTTTGATTGCCATCAACTATAGCATTGCCAAAGATTTTTACTGAGTAACAAACATATACATTGTCAGAAACGACGGCATTATCGAAAACACGAGCATAATTAAAAACAGTAGCATTATCAGAAACATAGGCATTATTATAAATACAAGCATCATCATAGACCCAGCAATTGCCATCATGCGATAGGTTATCTTCCTTTTCAACAAAACCGCCTAAATCACCAGCCTTAACATCAGAAAAGTCTTTTAAAGCTTTAATGCGATAAAGAATTTGATTACTAATTACACGTGTCTCATTTGTGAGTGCAAACTTCTTTTGCATGGCACAATTCCTGTATAAAGAGATTTAAATTTTAGAATGAGATGTTTTAAAGAGGGGTGCCCCCGCCGCGCCCACGCCTTATTTACGCAGCGTCTTTTATAGACTGGTCATTATAGACAATTTCTTTACTACAGACTTCAATATTATTACGAACCCAAGTGTCACCTTTAATGACCGCATTGCGAAAAATCTTTACATTTGCAAAAATACAAGCATATCCGGAAATTTTCGCATTATCATAAATTTTTGTATCATTAAAAACACAAGCGTAATAATGAACATGAGCATTACCAAAAATATGAGCATCCGGATAAATACGTGCAAAGCCATACACATGAGCATTGCCATAGATATTGCCAGCCACAACCGCCTTGCCATAAACCCTTGCATTGCGATAAACCTTGGCTTTACCGCCAACCCAGCAATTGCCATCATGGGATAAATTACTTTCACCTTGTATAAAACCGCCTAAATCACCTTTTTTGACGTCTCCAAAATCTCTTAAAGCGCGAATTCTATGAAGTGTTTTAAAGCAAACCTCTATTGTCTCACCTGTAAATTCGTATTTTTTTGCAGGCTGTTGTTTATTAACAGACGCTGTTTCATTTGCAATGGAAGAAATAACGGGGGTGTTGTTTGATATATTTGTCATATTTAAAACCTTACGAAAATATTGTTTGTTATTGACACCCCTATAAGGGCGTCGGGCGCTAACAAACACGGTCGTAAGTCCGTTGGCATGCTTTCCCCATAAGGGTTTTGTATAGCATGACCACACCCGACAAAATCATAATACGCTATTCAAAGCATAAAAGACAGTCAGTATTTTAAAGAAATGGGAGAAACCTTACGTGGTTTATCCGCTTACGATTCAGTGTTTGTTAATCACTTGATTATTTATATAACAAAATACGTATTTATTGTCAATTAATATTTTATCTTTTTTGTATTTTTTTAATTGCATTATGTATTAATGTTATCATGTTCTTATGAAGAGCTTCTTTTATATTTATATGCTTTTAAAGCTATATTATGGTCTTTAGAAACGATTGCGCTGTTTTTTGAATCTATACATTTATAATATTTAGAAACGCTCTCATAATGCGTATTCTTATCTTTATAACCTATCAATTTTTTTATTTTTTACTAAATGAATTTAAAATTTTTTGTGAATTTTGTTTATAACACATTTGCAACTTAACAGCCTTTTATAGAGATGGTCTTTATAACCAATGCATTCATTTGCATTATGATTATAAAACCTTGCTGTTTTTATGCATTCTCTATAGCTGTTATCTTCTTTATAGCCATGGCATCATTTTTCATTTTCATAAGAGAAACGATAAATAGGATATATGATAATTGTAATTTATAGACTGTTATGAAAACATCTCAATAGAAACTGATAATTATAGAGATGAGCAAAATCCCTTTTAATAGGCTTTTGTCAGTTGTGTCAGTTTTGTCAGTTCTTTTTAGACCCTCTATTATTTTTTTTAATGAGTAAAAATTAAAAACATTATATTTCAATATGTTAATATCTTTAAAACATAACTTATATCAAGAGTACAATCTTTAAAGATAGCCAATGATGTGAATTGATTAAAACTTGTCAGTTATGTGTCAGTAAATTGAACTGACAAAAGTGATCATTTTAGTGAGTCATAAAAACGTGTCTTATGAAAAGCATATGAAATTAAAAACTGGTTACGTTATCAAAATCCCTTTTATGAATTTTAATCAGTTCTTTTGAATGATAACCTTATGATTTAGAGAATGATTACAACGTGCTTTATGAAAATCATGTGATCCTTTAAAGCTTTTCAAAAGATAGCTTGTAACTCATAAGAGATGCTATCAAGATCATTATAGTTATGAGTTTCGAGGGTTTTGAAGGTTTTGAGGGTTCCTTTTATTATTAATTATTTTGTTTTTTTAATTATAAATAAAAGTTATTATATTTCAATTGGTTAGTGTTTTAAAAAAAACAATCTATATTACATATAACATGTAAATACAATCTGTAGTATACATTTAAAGGGGTTTTGAGGGGGGGGTGAGAGTTTTAGGAACCTTCAAAACCTATAAGCAAAATGAATACCCTCTTTAAACAAAGCTTTTGAAAACAATAAAGCTATCATTTTAGATTACGGTATAACTTCTTAAAGGCAATGTAAAAAAAATCTAATTCTATTTAAGAGTGGATTTCTTAAATTTTGCAAAACAATCTAAAAAAATTATTTAAAAGTTCAAATCATATCTTTAATTTGAATTATAAATACACTATTAGACTTTTGACATTAATCAAAGGTTTATGATGATGAAGTTTTTTATTTTACTTTGTTTGTTAATACTCACAGCTTGTGGTCCTATAACACATTTGAACGGAATTGTTGATCCAAACTACAAGGGACGATTTCAAACGAAAAAGGTGGTCATAGGAGGTGTTGGCATGTCTATTTCTGAGCAAAAAGAACTTGAAGACACCTTTGAGAAATCCTTCGTTAAATACAATGTACAGATATTGAGAGGATTAGAACTTTTCCCTCCAACTCGTAATTATTCCTATAACGAGAAAGAGGAAATTATAACAAATAAAGGCGCAGATGCACTCCTAATAGTTAGCGTTGATAATCGTGCTATATCACAGACGTATATCCCGCCAACATATCATCCGGGAACCTCTACAAGTACTATTTCGGGATTTGGAAACTTTGCTACCATAAAAACTGAGACGACACCAGGTTATGTGACCGGTGGATATAATATTAGTAAGCCCGCCATAAGTGTTAGTGTTTACCTTATTCACCATACAAAAAACAAAGAAACCATATGGCTAGCAAAAGGCTATAGCGATGGAAATGCTTTTGCATCATTTTCTAATCTCATAGTAAGCGTTGCTGAAACAACTGTTGAAAAACTAGCCAAAGAGGGGCTTATAGTCCCAAAGTAGAGTTAGGAAAATAGCAGCATAATCACGAATTTTAGCCACAAGGTCGATGTTAATAAAGCTATCATTTTAGATTACGGTATAATCTTTTAAAGGTAATGTAAAAAAATCTAATTCTATTTAAGAGTGGGTTTCTTAAAAGTCTTAAAGCAATCCAAATAAGAGGATCTAAAAGTGCAAGTTTCTTCTTTTTAGAATAACGCATATTAGGATTGTATCTAATCAACTTAACAAAAGAGGTATAGATTATGGTTATAAGATTCTATACCCCTTTGTGAGGTTAACATGCCTATCATCTGAGCATGCCAAATCTATTCAGTTTCTCTAATTTCTAATTTTGGTAGGTTCTTAATGATTTTTATTGTTTCTAAACTTACGGTAATAACCTTTTGAAACAACTCCAGAGGATAAGCAGGGTTGCCAATGGTTTCAACAGCATAGCGATTAGCATCATTAATAATACCACTCTTTTTATCAGTCTTTACACATTGACGCTCCATAACCCATTCAAGAGCGGGCTTGCCATTGACGATATACTCATAGGCTTCAAGAGGGATATCTGTTATGGTAATATTGCTATTGTAAAAAACAGTGGTTTTATCTTTCTCTTTACCTGCTTTTGCGAATTTCATTTCAGTCACGTAATAAAACTTTTCGGAATTAGGAATATCAGTTAATTTTGGATTAGCCTTTTTAAAGGTCATAGGATAAGGTTTTACATCTTCATAATTCACGTGCAGATGACCCAATTCACGTCCTGCTGTTACAAGTTTCCAAAAATCATCAGCACTATTTACACAAGGAATGCGAGGCAATTCTTTGCATAAATTATCAGCATAACGAGTGCGATATTCTGAATGAAGTAGACCATAACCGTAAAAAAGATATCATCTTTAGTAATTTTTTCATTGGGATAAGCAGTTTTAAAATGCGCTAATTCGTCATAAGTTATGGCATTACGCATTTTCTTTTTTCTTATTTTAGTAAATAAGCGATTGTCATGCTATTTTTCTTATCAAGCGATAATAATGGATAGTTTTTTGTTGTCTCTAATATGTAACAGTTCCAATAAATTTGGTATATTCTATAAATAAGAGTCTTTACTTGAAGCTCAAGATTATATTACATGCAACACCTTAAAATTAAGAAGCATATTAGAGTGTATGATTGTCATTTAACAGTGTCATTGTAAAATCTTCAAAAGCGGGGGAAATGATATGGTTTGCACAACTAATAAAGCAGGTGTATACAGTACAGTCTATGCTTTTTTCTCAGATGTTATAAGTATTACTCTCATCAAAAAATTAAAAAATTGTTACGCGGTTGGCGATTTTTTCTGTGACGCTGATGATATGGTTCATTTTGTTGCTCATTTTGAGGGCACAATGAATGCATAGATTTTTTTTCATTTTTGTTTTTGCGGCTATTTTGTGCCTTTTTTCGTTGCCGAGTTTTGCCCAAAACATTCGTGAGAAAGCGATTAATCAATCAGAGAGCATCCAACGACAACAAACGCAACAACAACGTTTTCAGCAATTACACCGTAGAAACGAAACACATGGGGTATTTTTGCCAGACGATGATACCACATCTGCCTATGGTGCTTCGCCTAGTACAACCTGTTTGCTGATCAAAAGCATTGAATTTGTTGGTGCTCAGTTGATTTCTCATACCGACCTTCATGAAGCCATTTCTCTTTGGGAAGGACGGTGTTTGGGGATTGCCGAAATCAACAAAGTGCTCAAAGCGGTGACCAAGCTTTATATGAAGCGCGGCTATATTGCGGTGCGGGCTTATTTGCCTGAGCAAGATTTAAGCGGCGGTCATCTCAAGATTGTTGTTGTTGAAGGTGTGATGGAAGATATTACCCTTGATGGGCATAAAGTTGGAATGAAATCTCAAGGAGAAATCACCACGGCTTTTCCAAACCTTATTGGAAAGCCGACCAATCTGCGCCAGATAGAGCAAGGGCTTGATCAAATCAATCGGCTTTTCTCACGCCAAGCCACCATTAATCTTGGTGCTGGTGGCAATTCGGGTGGTTCGATACTCGATGTTCATATTGAAAAACAGAAACCTTGGCTTATTACGCTTTCCAGCGATAATCTTGGTGCTAAAGCAACAGGGCTTTATCAAACGCGCTTGAGCCTTTCTTTTGATGATCTGTTGGGGATCAATGATCAATGGTCGTTTAGCTATCAGCGTTCTATGGATGGTAGTCCGTATCATTTTTCTCACAAGCGTCCCAATAGTGATACTCTAACAGGATCATTTTCTCTACCCTATGGCTATTGGACAACTGGTTTTGATGGGACGTGGAGCCAATATCATTCGAGTGTTAAGGGAATATTTTCCGATATTATGACAGCGGGTAAGTCTTTATCGCTTACACCGTGGATTTCACGGGTTATCGACCGTGATCAAGAGGGAAAGACCTGGGTTACAGGACGGTTGACATGGAAATATTCTGATAATTTTATTATGGGCAGTCGAGTTGATGTTTCCAGCCGTAAACTAGCTATTGCAACCTTTGAGCTTGATCATTCGCGCAAGTGGCTTGGAGGAGAATTAAGCGCGCATATAGGGTTTCATAAAGGGTTGGCAATTCTTGGCGCTTATGATGATAAAGAGCAAGAGAATGCAACAAAAAATTCACCCAAAGGGCAATTTTCCAAATTGTCTTTTTCCCTAGGCTACGTGCGTTCTTTTTCGCTCAAACAGTATAACTTTCGCTATAACACGCTGTTTTCAGGACAATTATCACCCGACACGTTGTTTAGTTCAGAGCAAATATCGCTTGGTGGTAGTTCCTCTGTGCGTGGGGTGCGTGAGGCGATTTATTACGGCAATAATGGGGCGTTTTGGCGCAATGAATTGTCGCTGTTGTTGCCAGGTTTTTCTTCGAGAATGGGGCGTAAATTTATGAGCCAATTTGCCCCTTATATGGCGCTTGATCTGGGGGCTGTAGCCAATGATGTAAACAAAAACAGTTTTGGCGGGAGCCTCGTTGGGGCAACTCTTGGTTTCCATGCAACCGGAGACATTACGGATGTTGATGTGTCTTATTCAAATATTTTAACCCAATCGACAGTGCGAGAAAAGGGGAATGCGACAGGGTTATTTCAAGTGCGGGCATTATTAAGATTTTAGAGCAAATGGGCGGTAAAAATATCGCTGCGCTGTTTATACCCATATGGGTTGTTTTTTTTAAAGAGATAAAGAATTTTATGAGGAGCTGAAGATGCGGGGATTGAAAGATCAAAAGCATAGATTGGGATATGGATACAAGCTATGGCAGCGCGTTCTTTGTGTTTTGCAGCGAGGGATTCATAAGGGGCTTTCACTTGTTTTAAGTTTTTGCTTAGCTTTTCAGCCTTTGTTATTGCAAGCACAAGCGCTTGGAGCGCGAAGTCCTGTTGCACAAGAGAGCCAAGGGATTAAAGCAGCTGATGGGGTTGGCTCTGTTTTCCGCCCCACGGTGGGGAAAGCCGGCAATGATGTGCCGCTGATTGATATTGTTCGCCCCAATGGACAGGGTCTTTCTCATAACAAATATGACAGTTTCAATGTTGATACCCATGGCGTAATTTTGAACAATTCGACTGAGGAAGTCTCGCGTTCACAGCTTGGGGGATTGGTGCCAGGCAACGGCAATTTGCGTTATAGCGGTGCAGCAAAGGTTATCCTTAATGAAGTGGTAAGTGCCAATCGCTCGCGTCTTGAAGGCGTGAGCGAAGTACATGGGCATATGGCGGATGTTATTATCGCCAATCCCAATGGGATTACCTGTAACGGTTGTGGCTTTATTAATACACCACGGGTGACTTTATCGACTGGACAACCGATTATTGGAGCCGATGGCGCTTTGAGTGGATTGCGTGTTGAGGGTGGAGATATCACTATAGGCTCTCGTGGGGCTGATGGGAGTGCATTAGATATTTTTGATCTTGTTTCGCGCAAGATCAGTGTCGGGGGTCCCATACAGGTCAAAGGAGATTTGGCTGTTATCGCGGGGCGCAATCATTTTGATTATGACAAACGCGAAGCAACTTCTCTTGGTTCTGATGGCAAAGAGCCAGAATTGGCGATTGATTCCAGTGAGTTTGGTGGAATGTATGCGGGGCAGATCCGCGTGATTGCCAATGATAAAGGTGCGGGCGTTAAGATGCGCGGAGACATGGTTGCCAATGCAGGCGCCATGAGATTGACAAGTGATGGCAAGCTGGTAATTGCCAAAGCACGTGCCAAAGGAGCGGTGAAGGCTCACTCCCACCACGATAGTGTACATGTGAAAGATCTGCTTTTCTCAGAAGAAGCAGTTGAACTGAAGGCTTTGAAACATGTTGAACTGGCTGAGCAAGCTCGCGTTGCAGCGAGCGGTACTGTTGATGTGGGCGCCGATCTGATCAAGCTCCAGTCCCATGCTCTTCTAGCAAGCGGTATTGGGAGTGATGGTCAACAGTCAGCGACGGGTTCTTTGCATTTACAGGCAGCAAAGCTTGAGGCGGGGAATGGGCGGATAGCCGCCGGTGATCTTTTAGAGATCCAAGCAGCAACAATTGATCTGAGCCGCATGCAAGACAATGATCAAACAGGGGTTTCTTCCCTTGGCGATCTGACCATTAAAACCAATCAAATCAGCGCTTTAAACAACCATATTGGTGCCAAGGGGAATATTGTCTTGAGCGCCGATGATGCGCTCACTGTAGGCGCTGGACATTATAGCGCCGGCGGCTCTCTTTTGGTGGAAGCAGCAGAGCTTACATCACGCGCGCGCTTAGTGGCAGAGCAAAAAGTTGACCTTTATGCGCATCACGGTGCCCTGATCCAAGAAGGCACTGTCTGGTCCAATGGGAAGATAACGCTGGATGCCCATGGTGCCCTCAATCATACGGGTGATATTGTCAGTATGCAGCAGGTTGCCTTGACAGCGGGGGGCATGCTCACAACCTCTCAAGAGAGCACGATTTTAAGTTATGATGTGGTTTTAAGTGCTGATGCTTTAACCCAAGCAGGGACTGTGGAAGCCCAAGAGGGAGCATTAACCCTTCAAGTGCGTGATGGGGTTATCAATAACGGCACAATGCGCGGTGAGAGTGTCGATGCTCATATTGGTGCATTTACCAATCAAGGGACGTTTATTGCAACCGATGATTTGCATTTGATGGTAAGCACACAAGAAGGCGCCGATCCGCAACAAGCCTTTCTGAAGAATACATCCGAAGGTGTCCTTCAAAGTGGTGGTGTTTTTGTTGTGACCGCAGGGCAATTAGACAATGCCGGTGCGCTTGGCTCTAGTGGTGAGAATGTTGCGCTCAATGTGGCAGGAAATGTCAGCAATAGTGGGCTGATTTACGCCAAAAAATCTATGGATCTATTCAGTGATGGTGATTTAACCAACACACAGGGCAGAATGATTGCAGAAGAGGCTCTCAGCATTGGTGGGCTGAAAGAGACACGTGCTGGTCATATAAATAATGAGGCTGGTCTTCTCAGTGCTTTAGCCGGTGAGATGAAGATTGTTGCAACGTCTTTTGTCAATAAAAGCGCTGAAACGACAAATTCAGAGCAACAAAACGCTACACATGATGAAGGTGCGCATGTTTTAGCGCGGGATGGTTTGCGCATTGATGTGGGCAGTTTTGAGAATGTTGATGGTCTCATTTCTACGCAAGGGGCAGTCAATATTGTTGCTGATAGTGTGATCCAAGCAGGGCACATAGAGATTGAGCGTGGTGACCTTCAACTGACCAGCCACGGTGATTTAAGCAATAGTGGCACAATAGAAAGCAATGATACCATTGCTTTGCATGCGCAAACAAATCTCAGCCAAACGGGGCGCATTGTCTCTAAAAAGCGGATAGAGCTTTCCAGTGATGGCATATTGACAATGGGCGAGACAAGTGAGGTTGGCGCCTATGATGTAACGCTGAAGGCAAGCACACTCACCCAAGCTGGGCTTGTGGAAGCGCAAGGCGGGGTACTTACTCTCAACAGCCATGATGTTTTAAGCAATTCCGGTATTATGGTGGGCGGTGTTGTTGATGCGAAGCTTGGGTCTTTAGCCAATTCCGGTCAGCTTTTAGCCAGTGACAGTTTTACGCTTGTGGCAAAAAGTCATGATCCGTCATTGGGGCAAGTTGCTCTGGTTTTAAATGGTGAAGACGGTGTTCTCAAAAGTGGTGGTGCTTTTGTCTTAACCGCAGATGTTTTGGACAATGCCGGCAGTATTGGTTCAAGTGGTGATGGGGTTGCGCTCAATGTGAGCGCTGATCTGAGTAATAGTGGGCTGATTTATGCCAAGAAATCTGCCATTTTCTCCTTAGATGGGGATTTTATCAATAAGTTTGCCGATGTCATTGCTGAAGACAATCTCATCATCCGTGGTTTAAGTGGAGAGCGGGCTGGTCATGTGATCAACAGCTCGGGTCTTTTAGAAGCCGTGTCAGGCGATATGATCTTCGATGTCTCAGCGCTTACCAACATGCGCGAAGGTGGGGTTGAAGTTAGCGATAAAGTGATTTCTCACAGTTACGTGCGAGGAGAATGGAAAGATGTCGAAAATATTGATCATTTACGTATCAAGGAAAATATCGACACCACGATCATTCGTCAGCAGCCTCATTTTACCAATAATGCTGCACAGATTTTAGTAGGACATCATCTGACAATTAATGCCGGTGATATCCGCAATAGCTATAGCTTGATTGCTGCCAATGGCAACATTGAGATGCATGGCGATACGCTGCTCAATGAGGGGCGCGATTTAATCGAAACAACTAAGATTGTAACGGAAACGCGCTACAGACATAAGCAATGTAGTATCACAAATCCAGCATGTATAAACGGTGCAGAAGAATGGGATGGTCCTACTTTTACCCAAACACTCAAACGCACTTATGATGCTGTTTACGGCACGATTGAAGCTGGTGGCACGCTTGATGCCAAGTTGACAGGCTATATTGACAATCATGCGGTGCGTGAGGGGGTTGAGCAAGTTGGCTTAAGCTCTGGCGAGAAAGGTTTGGCTGGTGTTAAAAACACCGATTTTGACGGTTCCAAACCACTGATTAGTGATGATCGATTAGATGGGATTATCAATGGTTTGAAAGGGCACAAAGGGCTTTTTGCACCAAGCACAAAAACACCCGCACCAGAATCCATACAGGTGCCAACGCAAGACGGGCTTAGCTCTGTCAAGACAGAATTGGACCAGACCCAATCACCGGATGTGCCGTTTTTAGTCGAGACGCGACAGGACTTTATCAACCCAAGTAAATTTTTAGGATCGGACTATTACTTAAAAAAGATTGGCAATTATAAGCCTGAAAACGTGTTCAAAAGATTGGGCGATGCTTACTTTGAATATCGTCTGGTGGGTGAGCAAATCTTTGAGCTGACAGGCAATCGCACTCTTCTTGATGATGAAGATCCCAATGCTCAAATGCAAACGCTCTATGACAATGCTGTGGAGCAGCAAGGTCCCTTGGGGTTAGTGCTAGGCAAGCCCTTAACGCCTCAGCAGATTGCTGAGATCAAAAAGGATATGATCTGGCTTGAGACCCACCTTGTCGACGGACAAGAGGTCTTGGTACCCCACGTTTATTTGGCATCAAACACTTCTTTAGCACAAGATGTTTATGGGGCAAAAACGCAGCAAGGAAATCTTGCCAGTGCACGTTTGAAAGGCAATGGCGTCACTATAGAGACGGACCGTCTTACCAATAGTGGCACCATATCAAGTAATGGTGCATTGCATGTTTCGACTACGCAAACTTTGTTTAATGATGGTGGTTTTTTGCTTGGCAGCGGTGCTGTAGATCTCAGCAGTGGCGATCTTTTAGCCAACTCTTCAGGGGTTATTCTGGGGGATATCATCACCCTCAATGCGAAGACAATCATTGATGGTACTGCAAAAATCCGTGACACGAATGAATATGGTTTTGTTGATCGGAGTGGGCAGCAGGCTCAAATCATTTCTATACAGGATTTAAACATTCACTCCCTTGGCGATTTAAGCATGACTGGTGGCCAATGGAGCAGTGGTGGATCGACGACGGTGATTGTCGATGGTTCTGCTACATTTGGTTCATTAGTGCTAGAGAGTGACCATAAGGAGACATTGGAAAAAGGGCATTATAACGCCCAAAGCAGTGAGCACCGTTTGACAGAAGTCAACAGTGATGGAGATTTGACCATTGTCACAGGTGGTGAACTGAACCTTGAGGGAAAGTTTAAAGCCAAGGGCAATGGTGATTTCACCAGTGGTGGCGCTCTCAACGTGGTTTCAGAGCAAGATTTTAACAGTTTTGATTTGGATCTGAGGGGCAAAGAAGGCGACAAATCGAAGCAAAAGAATAAGTTTCGTCAACAATCAACAGAAGTTACTACAAACAAAACCACGATAGAAACAGAGGGCAACCTCTCCATGCATGCGCAAAATGGAGATCTCACGCTTGATGCGGCAGGGCTATCAAGTGGTGGTCAGACGCATTTGGCATCAGATACGGGAAAAATAAAGTTTCTGACCAACAAGGATCAAGATTTTAAGGATGTTTATCAGCGTAATGAAAATCTTGTGTGGTGGAATGAGAGGGACAAAGGCTATCTGAAGGAGACCATCGAGCATGTCACCATAGATGCTAAGGGTGGCATAAAGCTTGATGCGGGCGATGGCTTCGTTGTTGAATATGAGGCAACCGGTGATTTAGACAAATCTCTTGAGCAATTATCTCGCTCCCCAGGCATGGCATGGATCAAGCAACTGCGTGATGATCCAGAATTATCCAAGCAAGTTGATTGGCAAGCAGTGAAAGCTGAATTTAAAGACTGGGATTATAAAGCCCAAGGATTGACAGAAGCTGGCGCTGCTCTCGTGGCATTGGCTGTCACGGCGGTTACGGGTGGAGCAGCCTCGGGCGCTGCCAGTGCCATTACCGGTGCTTTGGGGCTTGGCTCGAGCACCGCCATGAATGCGGCGATACAGGCTGGTGTCCAAGCGCTGATTAACAAAAGCGCTGTGGCTCTTGTCAATAATCGCGGCAATATTGCCGGTGCCTTGCATGAGCTTGGCTCTTCAAAGAATGTTCTCAGCATTGTCTCGTCGATGTTGACAGCAGGCTTAACCAGCCAACTAACCGAAATGGCTGGTGTTGGGCAATCCTTGCCCAAAACGGCTCCTCTGGTTGATCGCATCACCCGTGAGGCGGAAAAGAACTTGATCAAAGCCGCCATTGGCACAGGCGTGCAAACGGCTCTTGAGGGTGGTTCTCTTGACAAGAACTTTTTTAACAATCTGCGCATCGCCCTGTCTGATACGGTTGGCAAATCGTTGGCGGAAGAAATCGGTACCGCCAAGGCAGAAGGCAAAATAGACACGGTCACACAGATCGTTGCCCACGCCGGTCTTGGCTGCTTAAAAGGCGCTGTTGCGAGCGGTGCTTGCACAGCCGGTGCTGTGGGGGGTGCTGTGGGCGAAGCCACTGCTATGCTCCAGTTTCAATTGTGGGTGCAAGGCATTGTGAAAGAGGAAATGGGGGACCTAAACGGTCGCACCCCAACTCCGGAAGAGGAAGCGCGTATAAACGCAAAGATTGATGCGCAGTTTGCTGACTTTAGGGATCACACCATTGATGTTGCACGGGCTGCGGGGGGCGTTGCTGCTGCCCTTGCCGGTGGCGATGTTGATGCCGGCGCCGATGCCGCAGGTAATGCCGCTGCAAATAACTTTTTGGGGAGTGCACAACGCGCTCAGATGAAGAAAGAGTTAGAAGAGTGCCCTGATGATCAGTGTCGAAGAGATGTTAACGAAAAATGGTTCGAGATTGATGAACAACAAGATAGAACTTTTTCGACAGGACTTATGGCTGGTCTCATTGCCGATATACCAATCAAGCTATACGAGTTAGCTGATGGCGCTGTGAAGAACATGATGTTACAAATGATAATATTTGCTAGCAATCCACGGGGGGGCGTTGAAAAGAGTGTTAAAGACATTGGAACAGGAGCGTCTTGGGTCGTGAGTGGACATGTGATTGATGATGTCTGGGAAGGTGCTGGTCAATTCTGGGGAGGTGTTGAGGATTCCTTTATAGGGGATATAGATTACGTAAAAGAGAATCTTGAAAAAGCGGGAGTTGACGGAGCTTTTAATGCTGGTTTTGAAAGTGGAAGATTATCAGCCGGAGTGTTAGAAAACTTTGCTGGAGGAGCTGGAGTAGTCAAGGGAGGCATAAAGCTTGGCGAAAAGGCTGTGATCAAGTTCAATGCTAGGAAAGATTTTGCCCAATTTGCTTCCAAGAAAAATCTTGCAGAACTTGCAGCTCAGGGAGATCCTGACAAACTAGCTGCTAGGAAAGAACTGACCAAACTCGCTGCTAAAGAAAAAAAGCTTTGGTTAAAAGAGAAACCCACTAAATTTACCGATAGCAAATTTGGACAGACAAACAAAGCCTATCAGAGAGACGACCTGTTTGATCCTAACAAAATGGTTAGTTGGACAGTAAAAGGGGAAGAAGTATGGGGCACCAATATTGAGAGAATGGAAACAGGAAGAGCACCTATAGGATATGATGGTGAGCCTGTTGAGTTGCATCACCTAAAGCAAACGCATGAGGGGCCCATAGCAGAAATTGGCAGTAAAGATCATAACAAATATAGTTCCGTGATTCATGCTCCTTCCAAAACACATCAATCGCTTATAGAGAGAGAAAAGTTTAATAAGTGGAGAGAGGAATATTGGAAGGAACGCGCTAAAGGGTATAGAGAACAAAAAAACAGTAATTTAGGAGAAATAATTGATATGAAATGGGGTATTATAGGTCTAGATTTTGACAGATGGGGACAGGAGCATCGGCAGTAATACTCTACGGTTGATGAAAAGAGAAAAAACAGAGATTTATAGAATAATTAATGGAGAATAATTGATGAAAACCTATACCTTAGATGATGTTGCAGTCTTAATTGATAAAGTAAATAAATATGATGAAGAGATTATCAATTTGGGTACTGAAGATGATGGAGAGAATGAAACAGATGATTTACAGATTGAAAAGGCGGAGAAAGCTTTGGGTTTGCAATTCACATCCTCTTACAAAGTTTTCTTAAAAAAATATGGAGGAGGAGAAATTGGTGGTGATGAAATATTTAGCATTTATGGAGATTGTGGGGAAGGTATTCCTGCTGGTGATATTGTTTACCGAAACTTACTCAATAGAGAACGTGGTTTTGTGACACCAGAACAGCTTTTCATTAGCAGAACAGATTTTGGTGAAACCTTTTATTTTGATTATACGCAGTTTAGGGATGGTGAATGCCCGCTTTATGTCATGCTTCCATCTGAAGATTGCGAATATTACGCTAGCAATTTTTATGAATTCCTTTGCAAAAGAATTAAAGAAAGTGTGGGAGCTGAGATACCTGATGGTGACCAACCGATTGAAAAGATTGAGAACACTCCCGCTCCGCAACCTATCCCTTTTTACAAGAGTTTTTGGAAAAAACTATGGAGGAGGGGCAATTGATAGGGAAATATGGAGCGTTACGCAAGTTTTGAGGATCATCTATGAAAACCTATACCTTAGATGATGTTGTAATATTAATTGATAAAGTGAATAAATATGATGATGAGATTATCCATTTTCGTACTGAAGATGATGCAGTTGATGATCTACTGATTGAAAAGGCGGAGAAAGCTCTCGGTTTACAATTCACATCCTCTTACAAGAGTTTTTTGAAACATTATAAAGGTGGGGACATTAGTGGTGAAGAAATCTATAGTCTTTATGAGCATCCTATAGGTGTTTCTGTTAATGACGTTGTTTTCCAAAACTTAAATGATAGAAAACGTGGTTTTACGACACCAGAACAACTTGTCGTTTGTGATGCTGATTTTGGTGAAACCTTTTATTTTGATTATACACAGTTTCGGGATGGTGAATGCCCACTTTATGTCATGCTTCCATCTGAGGATTGCGAGTATTACGCTAGCAATTTTTATGAATTCCTTTGCAAAAGAATTAAAGTACACGCGGGAGTTGAGATACCTGATGGTGATCAACCGATTGAAAAGATTGAGAACACTCCCACTCCGCAACCTATCCCTTTTTACAAGAGTTTTTGGAAAAAACTATGGAGGAGGGGCAATTGATAGAAGAAATACGGAGCGTTTATAACGCAAGTTTTGAGAATAATCGATGAAAACCTATACCTTAGATGATGTTATACAACTAGTTGATAAATAGGATAATTGCGATTTATTGCTTGTTATGAAAACATCTAAAAAGAGATTGATCATTATAAAGATTAGCAAAATCCCTTTTAATAGACCGTGTCAGTGTTGTCAGTTCTTTTTAGAGCCTATATTATTTTTTTTAAATGAGAGAAAATTAAAATCAATATATTTCAATAGGTTAGTATTTTAATGATACAACCTTTATTAAATAGTAACCCATAAATTCAACTAACAATATATATTTGTCAGTTATGTGTCAGTAAATTGAACTGACAAAATAGATTATTTTAGTGAGTGATTAAAATGTGCTTTATGAAAAGCATATGATCCTTTAAAGCCTTTCAAAAGATAGTTTGTAACTCATAAGAAATGCTATCAAGATCCTTATGGTTGTTAGTTTTGAAGATTTTGAGTATTTTGAGGGTTCCTTTTACTCCCCTTTATATATTTTTTTCAATAAAAAAATAAAAGTTATTATATTTCAATATATTAGCATTTTAGAGATACAATCTATATTAAGATGAAACCTATAAATACAACTCATGGTATATTTTTGAAGGTATTTTGAGGGTTTGAGAAACCTTCAAAACCTATAAGCAAAATGAATATATATATATATATATAACTCTCTTAAACAAAGCTTTTGAAAACAATAAAGCTATCATTTTAGATTACGGTATAATCTTTTAAAGGCAATGTAAAAAAATCTAATTCTATTTAAGAGTGGGTTTCTTAAAAGTCTTAAAGCAATCCAAATGAGAGTATTTAAAAGTGCAAATGATTTCTTTTTAGAATAACGCATATAAACACTCCTTTTAAAGATTGTATGTAATCAACTTAACAAGAGAGGTATAGATTATGGTTATAAGCTCTATACCCCTTGTGAATTTAGCATGCCTATCATGTGAACATGCTTTATAAGTTATTCAGTTTCTCTTATTTCTAATTTTGGTAAGTTCTTAACGATTTTCATTGTTTCTAAACTTACGGTAATAACCCTTTGAAACAACTCCAATGGATAAGCAGGGTTGCCAACGGTTTCAACAGCATAGCGATTGGCATCATTAACAATACCACTCTTTTTATCAGTCTTTACACATTGACGCCCCATAACCCATTCAAGAGCGGGCTTGCCATTGACGATATACTCATAAGCTTCAAGAGGGATATCTGTCATAATGATATTGCTGTTATAAATGACAGTTGATTTATCCTTTTCGGATTTTCCTTTCTCTTTAGCTGCTTTTGCGAATTTCATTTCAGTTACATAATAGAATTTTTCGGGATTAGAGATGTCAGTTAATTTTGGATTACCCTTTTTAAAGGTTACTGGATAAGGCTCTACAGTTTCATAATTTACGTGCAAATGACCCAGTTCACGCCCTGCTGTTACGAACTTCCAAAAATTACCAGCACTCTTTACACAAGGGATACGAGGCAATTCTTTAGAGAGGTTATCAGCATAACGAGCACGATAATCTTCCGAATGAAGTAAACCGTAAACATAATAGAATAGATCATCTTTAGTGATTTTTTCATTAGGATAAGCAGCTTTAAAATGTGCTAATCCTTCATCAGTAATGGCATCACGCCTCTGTAAACCAGCTGTTTTGCTTTCTTCTGTAAATAAATGGGATTGTTTCTCACTTTTACCTTTTGAAACCATAGTATCTTCATAAAAATACCGTGGAAAGCATTGACCTTTTTCTATTGCATCTAGATTAGGCAAATCTTCAGACATAAGAACAGAAAAACCACACCTTGCTCCTACGCCTGTAATTTGAATTACTTTATTTTCAACCGCTTTTCCCATCGGAAATATCCGCGGCATTTGTAAAACCATTTCATTGAAGGTGCGATTATAATAAAGCCACTGTTGTGTAAAAGGACGATATAAACTTTGCATAAGGCATGTAGCTTCAAATTCAAAAGTATTTCCTTTTGCTAAATCTTCTTTAAGAGCGCGGCTCCAACTGATTTTTCTCGTATCTGTATTGACGAAATTGTCTACAGCATTTTTACGTATCCTAGGATCAACATGTCCATAAACATTATTAAAACGCTTTACTTCACTGTTATAGAAGGCAATCATATTACTTATGTTTTTCGCTAAAACTTCATGGCTTGAATTGTATACCCAAGCATCACGGCTAGTTACAATACCACAGGAATAAGTATCAAAAAGCTTTTTACCATGACCTTTTTTATAACCTATGGATAAAAATGCTTTAAAATTGTTATCACGTTGACCAAGCCAATCACCATGTTTATCTGGTGTGATTATTTGCCAACCTTGTTTACTTCGTGTAATGCCATCAATGCTCCTAAATTTTTTAATTGTCTTAAGCTTTTTTTCTCTTGTGTGATTATTACCAATATCATGATAGTAAATTTTACAAGGTCCAATAGCATTGGGATTTTTGATAAACAAGGTTACAGCA
>NZ_JBHIOY010000010.1:0-75187 GCF_042195785.1 Bartonella sp. AP58NXGY
ATGGACGCACTCGATAATATCTTATCACACCTCAAAAAATGGATAACAAAAAGTTAGAATTAGAGACCCTTTGGACAGCAGGATTTACTAAAAAAACCCCTCCGACAAGAACTCTTGATTCGCAATAATTAGAGAGGCATGTTAAAAATCCTATTCCCGAACTTTATTATATCGTCCCTAACTTTACAAAAATATAAATCAAATCAATTATCTATATAGATAAAAGGGGGGCTTTTTATTTCTAGCAATAAGAATAGCATTAATCAGTTAGTTTTTATAAACTTTAAAACATTGCGACAAAAAGAAAAAGTTTGACTCAGTAGATGGAGAATTGCGCTTTTCTCATATTCTAGAGGACGAACCTGAAGTGCTACGCTGGACTAACCATGTCCCAGTTTTCTTATAATAGACTACCAAGAAGGACATACTTACGAACCAGATTTTATTGTTGAAACAGAAAAAGCTACATATTTGTGCGAGATAAAGCGTGCTGCATATAAGTGTGATATCTCTCTTTATTCGTTGAGATATCACTTAATTTGTAGCATGAAGAGTAAATTTATTAAAATCATGATAAGAGGACGATAGGAACTTTATAGGTGTATCATCATAGGATTAAGTCGTTTTGTTGAGAGCTATTTCTATTTCTGCCAAGAGGTTTTCGATATATTTAATTATTATTTCGTAATAGTGGATGTACTTTATTTTTATGTGCAAGAAAGCTGATTGATTGTGTAAAATAGTATTCATAAAATGACATTATTCTTATCCTGTTAAGGACATTTTTTTTAGCGAGAGTTTTGCAAATGCAATATTCTTTTTCTTATTCTAAATTTTGGTTATAAAAAGGTATACTAGGTGTTATTTTAAATTTAAGATATGCATATTCCATTGTTGGTGTTACTTTTGTAAAAAATGATATTTTATTCGATAAATATAAAGTGTTACCAAGAAGATCGATGTATAGATAAAATTTAGATTGTTACACTATCTTGAAAAAGTAATGGGTCAATAATTGATAATTGTGCTACAAAGGTTGTTAGATGGGCGTGTATCAGCAATTCTTAATAAAAAAGTTTTTTTTGATAGTCGTTTTTTTTCAAAATACTGCTTTTTTTATGCAAATCTTATATTGGTAAGCTATGCAGTTTTCACGGGAACAGGATAATGCATTGAAGGCTGTTGCTGCGTGGTTGAGGGAAGGGCGTTCTCCTCTTTTTCGCCTTTTTGGCTATGCGGGAACGGGTAAGACGACGCTTGCGCGCTATTTTGCAGAAACAGTTGATGGTTCTGTACAGTTTGCTGCTTTTACAGGGAAGGCGGCGCAGGTTTTACGTTCTAAAGGTGCAAGCAATGCTTGTACGATTCATTCATTGATTTATTGTCCGCGTGGAGAAGAGGAAGTTTCCGATGAAATTACGGGAAAAAAGTCTATTGCTCCAACATTTACGTTAAATCGAAGAAGTGCTGCTGCACAAGCTAAACTCATTATTGTTGATGAGTGCTCGATGGTCGATGAACAATTGGCACGTGATTTAATGAGCTTTCGGACGCCAATTCTTGTTCTTGGTGATCCAGGCCAATTGCCTCCTATATCAGGTGGAGGTTTTTTTTCGAATGGGGAACCAGATTTTCTTCTCTCAGAAATTCATCGGCAAGCGCGAGATAATCCGATTATACGTCTTGCTATGGATGTACGTGAGGGACGCGATATTGCTTATGGTGATTATGGAGAAGCGCGCGTTGTTACACGTAAAGAGGTCAATCAACAATTGGTTTTGGATGCTGATCAGGTTTTGGTAGGGATTAATCGTACACGCCACCTTTATAATCAACGTTTACGTATGTTAAAGGGATTTACAGCAGATTATCCGCAAGCGGGGGATAAGCTTGTGTGTTTGCGAAATGATCCTCCCAAAGGTTTGTTAAATGGCTCTTTATGGAAGGTGATGACTTCACAGAAGGAAACAGTTAAACCAAGTATTAATCTTCTTGTGAAACCAGAAGAAAGTGAACGTGGGGTAGCAAAGATTAAACTTTTAAAAGCAGCGTTTGAAAACCCTGATCAGGAAATTTCATGGCAATTAAAAAAGCGATATGATGATTTTGATTATGGGTATGCATTGACGGTTCATAAAGCGCAGGGTTCTCAATGGGATAACGTCGTTTTGTTTGATGAAAGTTTTGCATTTCGTGATATGTATGCACGCTGGCTTTATACGGGAATTACCCGCGCAGCAGAGCATTTAACGATTGTTCGATAGAGAAAATATGTGTATCATCCGAATTTCAGATGGAAAATGCCTTTTTCTATCTTGTTACACACTGTAAAAAATGGAAATGGGCATGGCGGTGAAACTTTCGGTTAATCTTAATGCTGTTGCTGTTTTGCGCAATCGACGTAATCTTCCGTGGCCAAGTATCGAGAATATTGGGCATATAGCGCTTGCTGCTGGAGCAGCAGGTTTGACGGTTCATCCGCGCCCCGATGAAAGGCATATTCGTTTTGCAGATTTGCCAGATATATACTGTTTAATAAAGAACAATTTTCCTACGGCTGAGTTTAATATTGAAGGTTATCCAAGTGATCAATTTTTGGATATCGCTGAAAACTATGCGGACCAGATTACCCTTGTTCCTGATGATCCAGATCAGTCAACATCTGATCATGGGTGGAATTTTGCTCGTAATGCAGAATTTTTAGCACCTATCATTCAGCATTTAAAAAAAAGAAAGATTCGTGTCTCACTTTTTGCTAATCCTACTGTTGATGGTCTTGATATTGCTAAGGCAGTGGGCGCTGATCGTGTGGAATTTTACACTGGACCTTATGGTGCTGCATTTCAGGATAAAACAAAACAAGAGCAAGAGCTCAGTAAACTTGTTTTAGCAGCCAGAAGAGCGAAAGAGTTGCAATTAGGGATGAATGCAGGGCATGATCTAACAATTATGAATCTTCCTGCTCTGGTTAAAAATATTCCTTGGCTTGATGAGGTTTCTATTGGCCATGGGCTTATTGCTGATGCATTAGAGTATGGAATGCATGATACTGTTCAGCGTTTTATTCGGTTATTATCGTGATCTTTTTTTCTCTATAAAATTGGAAAAAAATCTTTATAAAGCTTTGCCAGTTTATCTAAAAAAAACAATTTTATATATGTTTAGTTGACCTCCTCCCCACACCTCAAAGGATGGAGATTTCCACCAGCCACTGGACTGTCAATAGTCTAGCTTCTCTCACGGGCGGGCTCATCCTGCTAACCACTCACGCGGTCCACTTTATAGGAGCGACAGATAAGTCCTACTCTGAATACTGGCCACGATATCTAAGAACACTTAATATGTAAAGTTTTCATGCCTTATATCATTGCTCTAAACAACGGTGTTTTACGGCGTAATAGAATAAATAACACTATTAGCATGCATTATAAATATTCTATTGCTGTTCTGTTTATTGGGAGAATTCTATTTTTTGTGTTTTTTAGGGCATGAGATGCTTTTTTATTCGTACCGTTCATTATGAAGAAGTTTTATCAAATTTTTTTACTATAATTTTTTCGAAGGAATATAGGGGTTTATAAGAATTTTTCTTATAAGGGATTGGCGTAGAATTCTTAATGGATCAGTGCACAAAATTTTTTGAGTTTAATAAGGTGTTTTAAAGATATCTTTCAATATGTTTGAATTCATTTTACAGCGCTACTTGTAAATAGTATAATGTAAAATTTCCATGAATGATATAAAGTCTCTTATGCATCACCATTTACGTCATAAAGATATAAATTAGCGCTATCATTTTTTTCTAGTTTAATATTGCAACAGCTTTTGCCATGAGACATCTTCATATGCAATTTTGCTTATGATGTGCAAGGGAAAATGATGCTTTTTATGAATAAGCTTACTGCAATAAGAATGGTTACAATATTGGGAGCGAGAAAATAGAATGATGATATCAACTTGTCGCTTTATGAAGTAAAAAGGGGTAAAGTTTAGACTCTTACAGGGTCCTCTTGAAAAGAGCTCGAGCACATTAGGCGTTTTTTAATAAGCACATGAATGAATAACACAATGGCATTCTGTTTCGCGTGTGAGGCGTGGCTATTAAAGAATGTAAAAAGTAAAAATGTTTTCTCCATTATTCTAAAAATATTGCTGTACATGCTTTTGAAGGCTATACTAAAACAATACTTGTTATTTTATAATTTTTCTTGCTATCCATATTGATTTGGTTCATGTTAAAATTGTATGTTGTATTTTTATTTTTAGGATATAACATTTTGTTGCGCGGTGGAAAAATAGAATATTAGTAGATATATTTTATTTAGAAATCTTGTTTTGTGTAATATATTGTTTTTATAGAGCAGCAGTTGAAGTTTATTTGGAAATCCGTATATGTTTGGGGACCACAGTTTTTTCTACGCAATATGTAAATTTTAAAAGATTATTCAATTGCTCTGTTCTTATAAGCGGCGTTTTTTGTCTTTATAGTGTGTGATGCACGGAAGATAATGTTTCTTATTTAATACAAATAATCTGAAATCCAGTTTGAATAGAGAAAGAAGGAAGTGTTTTTATGCGTGTTTATTATGATCGTGATGCGGATGTTAATCTCATAAAAGGGAAAAAAGTAGCTATTGTTGGTTATGGGTCTCAAGGGCGTGCGCACGCTTTAAATTTGAAAGATTCCGGTGTCCAAAATGTGCAAATAGCTTTGCGTTCAGGGTCGCAAACAGTTAAAAAGGCCACAGCTGATGGTTTTGAAGTGGTGAGTGTTGCTGAAGCTGCAAAATGGGCAGATCTCATCATGATGGCAACACCAGATGAATTACAAGCTGATATTTATAAAGAGCATATTCATGACCATTTACGTGATGGGGCGGCGATTGCTTTTGCGCATGGTTTGAGTATTCATTTTGGTTTGATTGAACCTAAAAAGACTGTTGATATTGTGATGATTGCTCCTAAAGGTCCAGGTCATACAGTTCGTAATGAATACCAACGTGGTTGTGGTGTTCCTTGCTTAATAGCGGTGGCGCAAGATGCTTCAGGGCATGCTCATAATGTAGCATTATCTTATGCATGTGGTCTTGGTGGTGGACGTGCTGGGGTCATTGAAACAACTTTTAAAGAAGAATGTGAAACTGATCTTTTCGGTGAACAAGCGGTTCTTTGTGGTGGTCTTGTTGAACTGATTCGAGCAGGTTATGAAACACTAACTGAAGCTGGTTATGCATCAGAAATGGCTTATTTTGAGTGTTTACATGAGGTTAAATTGATTGTTGATCTTATGTATGAAGGGGGCATTGCAAATATGAATTATTCAATCTCTAATACAGCTGAATGGGGCGAATATGTCTCTGGTCCTCGTGTGATTACGGATAAAACCAGAGCAGAAATGAAACGTATATTGAAAGATATTCAAACGGGTAAATTTACATCGAATTGGATTCAAGAATATAAGGCTGGTGCTGCTCATTTTAAAAGTATGCGGCGTTTGAATGATAATCATCCTATTGAAGAAGTGGGTAAAAAACTTCGTTCTATGATGCCTTGGATAAAATCGAATGCTTTGGTTGACAAAGAGCGTAATTGAAGCTTCTACAGAGATATTTTGTAAACAGCTTTTATAATTTTATAGATAAATATCAAAAAAGGGTAACTAAAGTTACCCTTTTTTATATGTTTTCTTGCACAGAGGATTTATTTTTTAGGGCTATGTTTTTTTAAGTTTTCGCATAATTCTTTCTTCCAAAAAGAAAGTATACAATCCCTAAAAATATAAACCATGCTGGAGTATATTTTAAAGCTATGGCAGTATCAGCTTCTAATGATAATAAATAAATAATGAATGCAAAGAAAATGAGAATTCCCCAACACATAAAAATACCTCCTGGCATTTTATAAGGAGAAACAGTATGCTGGAGAGGACGATTGCGACGATAGACGATATAGCTGATCAAAATGATAGACCATACAAATATAAACAAAATTGCAGCAATTGTCGTAACAATTGTAAAAGCAGCTATGAGGGTTTGAGATAACGATACAGCTGCATAACCTAATAAGATGCATATACATGAAAAGAATAATGCGTTGGCTGGAACGTGGTTACGAGAAAGTTTTCCTAAAAATTTAGGCGCACCTTTTTGTGTTGCTAGCCCATATACCATACGGCTGGTAGAAAAAATTCCACTATTTGCTGAAGATGCAGCAGCTGTGAGGACAACAAAATTCATCAAACCAGCAGCAGTGGAAATGCCAATAAGTTCGTACATTGTTACAAACGGACTTTTTTCTGGGCTGATTTGATTCCAAGGTGTCACAGACATAATTACAAGAAGAGAGAAAATATAAAAGAATACAATGCGGACTGGTATTGAATTGACAGCTTGTGGTAAGACTTTTTGAGGCTCTTTGACTTCAGCAGCAGCTGTTCCAGCGAGTTCAATGCCAACAAAAGCAAAAATAACAATTTGAAATCCAGCAAAAAAGCCTGTAATTCCTCGCGGAAAAATATTCCCACCGTTCCATATATGGCTAAGAGAAGCGACCGTACCATTTGGAGAAACAAAACCTGTAAAGATCATATAAAATCCCACAACAATTAAGACTAAAATTGCTACGATTTTGATAAAACCAAACCAAAACTCAAGTTCGCCAAATAGTTTTACGGCGACAAGATTAAGGATTAAAAAAAACATAAGACTTATTATAACGGGAATCCACGGATTGAGCTCAGGCCACCAAAAGTGTGTATAAGTGACAATAGCAATAATTTCAGCAGTTCCAGTGACAATCCAACACAACCAATATGTCCAGCCGATAAAGAATCCAGTACATGGCCCTAGAAGATCGGTCGAGAAGTCAATAAAAGATCGGTATTGTGTATTAGAAAGTAATAATTCTCCCATAGCACGCATGACAAAGTATAGAGCACAGCCAATAATCGCATAAACGAATAGGATTGAGGGACCTGCTACACTGATTGTTTTTCCTGATCCCATGAAGAGACCTGTTCCAATCGCTCCACCAAGGGCTATAAGTTGTATGTGGCGGTTATGTAGTCCACGTTGCAATTTCTTCTTAGACTTTTTTTCTAAATTTTGTTTATTCATTTTTGGGAGGTTCCCTTTAGTTATTTTAAGATAAAATTACCCTAAAAAAGGTAATCTCTTCTATCGAAACATGATATAGCTAGGGAGTAAAGGAATATTTTTTGCAATTCCATGTGAATAAAGAAAAAATATTACAAATTAATGATATAATTATTTTGTAAAACTATTAACATAATATAAATTTAGTATAAAATTTTAATTTTTGATGATTTATACATATTAAACGATATTATATATTACAATATATTATGAAATATTTACATTTATATTAAATAATATATTAATAATTTATGTATTTTATATTTAAATTAATTATTTATAAAATTTTTATTTTATATAAAAATATAGTTATTTTAAAATACTTTAACTTATTTTAATAAAATTAAATATATCTGTATAATAAAATTTAAAAATAATAATTAAAAGTTATTCTACATAAAAAATATTTTCATATAATCTTTTTTATTGTAGATAATTGTTGGGATATATTCTATTTAGAGCTGTATTTTT
Organism: Bartonella sp. AP58NXGY; assembly: GCF_042195785.1. Classification (NCBI taxonomy): domain Bacteria; kingdom Pseudomonadati; phylum Pseudomonadota; class Alphaproteobacteria; order Hyphomicrobiales; family Bartonellaceae; genus Bartonella; species Bartonella sp. AP58NXGY. The sequence continues at coordinate 7,626 of NZ_JBHIOY010000010.1, forward strand.
AATTTTGAGAAAAAGTTGAATGCAAACTTTGTTTTTCTGATGTTTTAGATAAAATCTAAATGCTTGAGGAATAAACAATGTAAGTGAAGTTTATAGAGAATTCTTTGCAAATCGCTTACGTCTTATCCTATTATGCCGTAAAACACCGTTGTTTAGAGTGGTGATATAAGGCATGATAAGCTTTAGATATTAAGTGTTTTTAGATATTGTGACCCGTATTCAGGGTAGGGTTTGCCCGTGGATCCTATGAAGTAAACTGCATGAGTGGTTATCAGGTGGAACGCTGCCCGAGAGAAGCTAGACTGTTGACAGACCAGTGGCTGGTAGGAATCTCCTTCCTTTGAGGTGTGGGGAGGAGGTCAAGCGGAAAAAGGGTAAATTTAGTTACCCTTTTTTGAGATGTTTTTTATGTACAGATTTTATTTATTATTTTGAGATGCGTATTTTCTTACGAACATGAAATACATTATACCTAAGAAAATAAACCAGACTATACTATATTTAAAGGCTATTAGAGTATCAGGTTCTAATGTCAATAAATAGAGCATGAAAGCAAAGAAAACTAAAATGATCCCACACATGATAACACCTCCTGGCATCTTATAGATGGATTCAGCGTGTAGATGAGGGCGATTGCGACGATACACAATATAGCTAATCAAAATGACAGACCATACAAATAAAAATGCAATAGCCGAAATGCTCGTTACAATTGTAAAAGCACTTATAAGGCTTGGAGAGAGTGAGGCAATTGTATATCCTATTAAAATACATAAGCAGGAAAAGAATAGAGCGTTGGCTGGAACATGGTATCTAGAAAGTTTACCTAAAATTGGAGGGGCACCTTTTTGTGTTGCAAGTCCATATATCATACGGCTGGTAGAAAAAATACCACTATTTGCTGAAGAGGCAGCTGAGGTGAGAACAACAAAATTTACCAAGCCAGCAGCTATTGGAATGCCTGCAAGCCAAAACATCGAGACAAAGGGGCTTTTATCTGGAACAATTTGATCCCAAGGTGTGACAGACATAATTACAGCGAGAGAAAAAATGTAAAAGAGTACAATACGGACTGGTATTGCATTAATTGCTTTGGGGAGAACTTTTCTAGGTTCTTTGACTTCAGCAGCGGTTGTTCCAGCAATTTCTATGCCAACAAAAGAAAAAATGGCAATTTGAAATCCAGCAAAAAATCCTGTCATTCCTCTCGGGAAGATATTTCCATCGTTCCATACGTGATTGAGAGAAGCAACTGTGCCATTTGGAGTGGTAAAGCCTGTAACAATCATATAAAATCCCACAATAATTAATGCTAAAATTGCTACGACTTTAATAAGACCAAACCAAAATTCAAGCTCACCAAATAGTTTTACGGCAAAGAGGTTAAAGATTAAAAAGACACTAATACAAGCAAAAACAGTAAACCATGGATTGAGTGTTGGCCACCAAAAGTTCATATAAGTGATGATGGCAATAATATCAGCAGCTCCCGTTACAACCCAGCTTAACCAATAGCTCCAGCCAACAAAGAAAGCGATTCCCGGTCCTAGCATATCGGTTGAAAAATCAATAAGAGATCGGTATTGAGAATTAGAAAGCAACAATTCTCCCATAGCGCGCATGACAAAGTATAGAGCAAAACCGATAATAGCATAAACGAGTATGATGGAAGGACCTGCTACACTAATTGTTTTTCCTGATCCCATGAAGAGACCTGTTCCAATAGCACCTCCAATGGCTATAAGTTGTACATGTCGGTTGTGTAGCCCACGCTGCAATCCATCGTGAGAATTATCTTTTAAATTTTGTTTGTAGTCCATTTTTTGGGGGTTCCCTTTAATTATTTTGAGATTAAATTACACTGAAAAAACATTATTTTGTATCGAAGCATGATATAAATGAGGTGTAAAGGAAAAAAACGTTTTTTATGATTTTGTGTGGATAAAGAAAAGAATATAGTTTTGAAAAAAGAGAATGTTTTCATCTTAAATAAAGTAACGGATATTTGAATATGGAGTTTTTTGTTATTTTGATAACAAATTATAGATGATTTTTAAAATTATTTCAGAAAGTTATCAGAAGTTTTTATGGTTTTCTAAAATTTATTATTTTTAATCAGTATGTTATTTGTTTTTATTGGGATAAGGGGAGTTTTAATTTTTGCTCAAATAGCGCTAGACAGTTGTCATTTGAGTTTAGGAAAAAGTCTTTAATAATAGAAAATTTAAATGATTTCTAAAATCATTTTTCTATTTTTATGATGCTATTATAAGTGAGAAGGAATTACTTTTGTTTTACAAAAGAAAAGAAGAATATCATAGTTCTTTCTTTTAAAGTGGTGAATAAGATGTTCCTTTAGATATTGATAACACTTGATAAAATGTTGCGAGAAATTCGCATTCTTTATACAAAACGTCTTTATGCTATGATACTGGAATGCAGCGTAATTCAATTCTTCAGAGAAAATGAGAAAGAACTGGTGGTTTTATAAGTTCTGTTAGAGATTGGAATATTAATAGCGATAAAGAGAATCATAAAAAGATTGATCTGTTAGCTTTGCAATTTGTTATCAAAATAACATTATCCAAAAAAAATGAAAAAAGAAAATAGAGATAAAACTATTCCTGTCGCAATATTAATGCATCCTTTTATTTTTTTCTTTTTTAAAGTGGCGCTTGCGAATGATATAAAAATGGTCATTAAAGTAAACCATGTAAAGATGTTGAAGGAATGTATCGTTACAAGTTCAAAGCCTTTTTTAACGCTACCGCCAGAAGCTAAGAATTTTGGAAAGGCTGCTATATAAAATATTGATACTTTGGGATTTAGTATTTGTGTCAAAAAACCATCCATATAGCTGGTAAAAAGCTTTGTTGTACCGACAATGCTTTTTTCATTCGTTGATATTTTTTCTTTTGAATTTAAGCTGTATATTCCAGATTTAATCGATTTAAAGCCCATATACAATAAATAGCAGCTTCCCATGAGTTTTACTAAAAGAAAGAGCGTTTTGTTGTTGAGAATGAGTGCTGATACACCTAATATGGAAAATGCGCCATGCGCATATGTTGCTGTACATAATCCTAAAACGTTCATAAATGCGTTCTTTTTCCCCAATCTCGTTGCCTTATCGATGATAAGGGCCATGTTCGGTCCCGGTGAGATGACTAAAAAAATGAAACAATGAAAAAGGTTAGTATTTGATGACTCATTCTACTTTTAGCTCTGAGATTAATTGAGCTTCAAGATATAATTCTATTCTGTCAAATTTAGAGAGTTTTCCTACGCCCTGTGGAGTGCCTGTGTATATGATATCACCACGCCTTAGCTGAATGTAGTGACTTAAAAATGATATTATTTTCTCAAAGCTAAAGATCATATTTTTCGTATTGCCAATTTGCTTCGTTTCGCCATTTAACTTCATTGTAAAGGTTATTGGGTTGTTTATTTTTTCTTTGTTTATGAAGTCAGAGACGTATGCCGCTCCTTTAAATCCTTTAGATAAAAGCCAAGGAAGCTTTTTTTCTTTCAGTTTTGTTTGCAAGTCTCTTGCGGTAATATCAAGACCTATTGCTACGGCATCATAGCATTCTTCTGCTTCTTTCTCTGTGACCATGAAAGTGTCCTTTGAGATTCTGAGAACAATTTCAGTTTCAAAATGGATTTCTTTAGAAAAGTTAGGAAGATAAATTTCATTACCTAAAATGAGAGAACTATTTGGTTTGCTAAAGATAACAGGTTTATCTTCAACAAGATTGCCCATTTCATGAGCATGTTCAACATAATTGAGTCCAACACAGTAAATGTCATTTATCATAGCAGAGCCCCCAGTTTTTCATTTTTCTTTGTATATACAACAGATTGATTTCAATAATAATTTGGCATTATTCATACTGAATAAGAATCTTGAATAGTTTAAGAAGCTCTCATTCCAAATTATCAATGAAAACTTTTTTGCACTGAAAATTCGTTGATAACTTAACTTTTGTACATTCATTATTTCACGCTTAAAAAAATATGACAATACAATTAAGTCATCAACTGCCTATTTTTTTACTTTCTAATTATAAGAAAAATCCTTTTATTTACTTTATTTATTAAAAGAATTAAAATTCGTTTTTTTCTGGTAACGCAAGTGGAGAAATAAGGACTTTAGATATGTTCCGACGTTCCATTTCGATAACTTTAAAGCGTAAACCATCCGTTTCAAAATTTTCCCCCTCATTCGGTAAATGACCAAATTGCCAAAGCATAAAGCCTGCCAGAGTCGTATAACGATCTGCTTCATCAACAAGATTACGCCCAAGATAACCACTTAAACGTCGGATATCAGCATACCCCTCTACAAGAAGACTTCCATTTTCAAGTTGTTCTGCGATCATGAGTTCTTCATCGTCATCAGGAAAGTCACCTGCAATAGCTTCAAGAATATCAGTTGGTGTTGCAATCCCTTCAAAAGATCCGTGCTCATCAACAATAATTGCAAGCTGAATCGAAGAATGACGTAATTGCTCCATCAATCGTAAAACACTTGTATTTTCATGAACAACAAGGGGCTCTCGCATCGCTTTTTTCCAATTAATCTTTTTTCCCTCAGCCAAATTCAAAAGAAGATCTTTTGTCAATGCAACGCCAACAAATTCATCCACTTTTTCACGCGCGAGAATTAAACGGCTATGTTTAACTTTTTGTAATTCTTCACGCATTTCATTTTCATCAGCATTTAAATCTAACCACTCAATCTCATTACGTGGCGACATAATAGAGCGAACAGGACGATCAGCTAAATCGAGAACGCCACGAATCATCTCTTTTTCTTCTGGTCTAAATAACTCAGAAGCTGCGGACTGTTCAGCAATAACATCTACAGTCTCAGCAAGATTACTATCTTTGCTTCCTCCTCCTAAGAGCCTCAAAACAGCATCAGCTGTTCTACTACGTAGATCATTCGTTTTAATCATTTTTTCACGGTTACGACGTCCAATTTGATTAAAAGCTTCGATGAGAACAGAAAAACCAATAGCAGCATACAAATACCCTTTTGGAATATGAAAACCGAATCCTTCAACAATAAGCGTAAAACCAATCATCATCAAAAAACCAAGGCAAAGGATGACAATAGTGGGATGACGATTAATAAAACGCATAAGAGGGCCAGATCCGCACATCATTACTGCCATAGCAGCAATCACTGCGATATACATAACTGCTGCCTGCTCTTTTGCAATCATACCTGTTGCTGTAATAATACTATCTAGTGAAAAAACAGCATCCAGCACCACTATTTGAATAATTACTTGCCAAAAAACAGCATAAGCAACGCCTGTTTTTCTTTCATGTGATACTCCTTCTAATCTTTCATGGAGTTCTAAGGTTCCCTTTGCTAGCAAAAAGGCTCCACCACCGATTAAAATAAAGCTATGCCAACTAAAGACAAAAGATGAAAGTGAAAGAATTACCGTGTCCAGCCTCATAACCCATCCAATAACTGTAAGAAGGAAAAGCCGCATCATTAATGCTAAAGTAAGACCTATAAAGCGTGCACGGTCACGCAAATGCAGAGGCAATTTTTCAGCTAAAATTGCAATAAAGATAAGGTTATCTATTCCTAAAACAATTTCGAGAAAAACCAACGTGATCAAACCAAACCACGCATGCGGATCAGTGATCCATTCCATCATTTCTTACCTTTTAAAAGCTTAAAAGCACGCGATTGACAAAAAAAATCCATGGGCTTTTATTTGTGTATTGAATCATGAACATTGAATGTAAAAAAACTGATACTCAAAGAAAAAAATAGCAAACTATTGCTTAAATGCATATGAGTATTGATAAAACAAAATGATGCTCCAACTCGCCTACAACCACAAGAAGGTTCCTCTAAATTTTGCTCGGGCATTATGCTCGATGATCCTCCAACTATAGGTTTTGTATAACAATCAGAACATTTATTATAGAGCTTCTTATAATGGGTTTATTTTTATATAAGATCAAGTGGTGAATATCATATTTTTAATCTTGCGGACAATGAGGCTATATAAAAAACAACAAAATATCTAGACATCCACTCTTAGGAGCGTTATAGAAACGCTCATTCTCATTTTTTGAGAAACTTATGGGTGATTAGCTCAGTCGGTAGAGCAGCTGACTCTTAATCAGCGGGTCGTGGGTTCGATCCCCTCATCACCCACCATTTGGTTTTATACCATAAATAACTTATTGATTGCGTATTTTTTTAGGATATTCAATAAAATTGAAGAGTAGGATTTCCCCATATGCAGTTGTTTAAGGGTAGTTTGTTGATATAGCTTGTCATCATTTTATATTTTAACATTCGCTTTTGGACCAATTTATTTTTTTTAAGAGAGCTTAAAAATCCTTTGATGTGTCTTGTCTTTTTAGAAATCGCAATTGGTGAGGAGAAGTTTCCTATCAACAATTGTATTATTTAAAGAATTATAAGAAAACTGTTCTTATTTCTTTTAATATAAAGTGACTAAAAGTTTTTTGGAGTTCTGGCCTATTGTTTAAAAACAGAACAATCTTTCTCTTTTAGTTGTGCAAGTAGGTAACGTAGATATTGTCTGATAATTCTCGCACTTAAACAAAAAATTTCTGTAATAATCATTGGTACTCTAATAGTCGGATCAAGGTCAACAAAGTGTTTAGCGGTTCAGTACAAGAATAAAATCAGGTCAGTTTAACGGATCAACAGTAATATCTGCTAAACGACAGAAAATAAGCTTTCATGAGGCTTTAAGTTTTAAAATATTAAACTGTTCAGTTACTCCCGTTAAAGCTTAATTGTTAAAAATATAGATATTGAAAAATCCGCTAAAATTATATAATACATTGATTTATAATAATTAATTGTTCTTCTTTTGAATAAGATACTTTAATATCGTAGGCTTATTTTATTTCAGTCTCTTTATAGTCAATCAATTAAAATCATTCATTTTTTGTACTTCATAAGTGGGATAAGGGTGGGGATAAAGACTATTGAAGAAAAGAATGTAAATGTCTTTTATTAAGGTTCTCAAGTGTTAAAAGGTACCATAAAATTGGAAGTGAAAAATAGTATAATTGTGCTGGCTTGCTCTTTTATTGAGCATAAAGATGGTGGTGCATAATGGCTTTACTATCGTGCCATTTACGGGGGGATCATGTAATAGTGGTGATGAGCGCTGAGAGAGGTTTCTTAAAAAAAGCGTGTGAATTGGCAACAAGATGGTATCTTGTTCTCTGTGAGAGGCGTGATTCTATTAAAAAACGCGATGAATACAAAGTGTGATACGATATGTGTACACATTATATTTCTAGATTTTTGTATGATCATTTAGGGGAATTTATTGAGGGTTATTGAAGTGTTCTTGCTCTATCATGCTTTCTCTTTTTCAAACAATAAAATGAAGTTATTTTCAGATAAAGGTTTTTAATTTTGCGCATTTGTTTTCTGCAAAAAGTTTTGCAATCATGTGCTTTATCCAACATAAAAATCGATTACATGATGAAATAGCTGCTTTAATATTCAAGATTAAATGTTAATTAAAGGTTATAGCAACGATTGTTTTTCTATACGGATATATATTTTAAAGTTTATGAGAGCTTTTTTGAAGAAAAATATTTCTATGTTTTTCGTAGAGCAAGATTCTTATAAAGAATGCGCTCAAAATTTCAATGTAAAAAAGATAAATACAAATAATGACTGCTTAATCCATATATACAATTGAACTTAGCATGACTATATCATTAATATGCACAGCAAAAAAATCATTGATATTTTTATTTATTCAGGTGGTGTTTTTAGGGGGACTTTTCCAGTATTGTTGCACTTCAAAAATGGCAACCACAAATAATGAAATGATGAGTGGTATGATCAAATAAAGTATTCTAAAGACAATAAGGGCTGCGATAACATCGGTTGGATTTATATTGGGCATGCCTGTTATGAAGAGAGCTTCAAGAACGCCTACTCCTCCTGCAGGAGCATTGGAGAGAAGAGTGATCGTAAAAGACGCTAGGAAAACACCAAGAACAGATATAAAATGAATATCTGCGTTATGTGGGAGAACAGCATATATAATTCCTGCTGCTCCTAAAAGCTCTAGAGGGCTAATGAGAAGCTGTTGAATAACAATTTTCAGCTGTGGATAGGAGAGTTGAATTTTTTTACCCAAGCGTAAGGGTTTTAACTGAAGCCAGCTGCCAAACGTATAAAGTGCTATACAGCTGAGTAAAATTGCTCCAACCGTCGTTCCCAACCATTCAGGAAGTTCTTCATGAATAAGGGTGATAATTTCGGGTTGCAAAACTAAAACGATTCCCAAAAGTAAGATTGTGCCGATGACAAAAGTAAAAGAGCAAAAACCTACTAATATTGCGATTTCTGTTCCATTTAATCCTTTCATTTTATAGGCACGATAGCGCACGACAGCACCAGAAAAAACTGAAGCGCCAATATTATGTGAAAGTGCATAGGTCGTAAATGAACATATAGCGATAAAAATCCAAGAAATTTTATGGCCCAGATGTTGTAAGGCAATCCGATCATATCCAGCAAGAGCAGCATAAGCTAGGAGAGAACATAAACAGGCTAATAACCAGTGCTGTGCATTTAAATTGCTCAAGCGTTCCAATACATCTCCAAACGAAATGGCAGAGAGCTTTATATAAAGAATCCGAATAGATATCAGCATTGCTAAGATACCAATTAATGGCCATATAAATTGCTTTATTTTCACGCGTCTTTATCCATTTTCTGTGTTTTATAAATTTTCATGATTGAGCATATTCTGTACAGAGCTTTGTTCCGTTATATGCTCTATAATGCCATTTGCAATTTCTTCATCATCCGTTACTACAACATCAGCACCTAAATCAACGAGATAAGCTGTTTCTGTATCGGATAATGCATGCGTAATTATCTGGATATCCTTCTTCATATCACGTATATTCACTATACATTCTCCTACTTCAATGGTACTTCGCATTGTAATAACAACTTTTTGTGCGCTATTTATATTTGCTGCGGTCATTGTTTCTTGTTGAATGATATTGCCACAAATAGCCTCAAAGCCATCTGCAATTGCTTTATCAGAGAGGCGTTTTGATTCTTCTACGATCACTATAGGTTTCCCTCTGTTTATTAAAGATAATGCAACACACTTACCGATACGACTATAGCCAATAATTACGATATGGTTGTTTTTTAAGGTTATCGGTAAAAAATCTTGGTCAGGATCTTTTGGATCAATATCAATAATTGTTTGGGTATTTTGTGAAGTTGCAGACAATTTTTCTAGATGCTTTTTAATTTTGTTACAGACCATGAAAACAAGAGGATTGAGCAAAATAGAAAAAATTGCTCCTCCAAGAATTAAATCATGGGCGTCATTGTTTAAAAGTCCTAAGCTTAAACTTAAACCAGCAAGGATAAAGGAAAATTCTCCGATTTGGGCAAGGCTTGCAGAAATAGTCAAAGCCGTTGCATTAGAATAGCGAAAAGCTTTAACGATGAAAAAGGTAACGGCAGATTTTCCGATTACAATAATGAATAAGGTTGCTAAGAGTGGAAAAAAATGAGTCAAGAGTTTCTCTGGGTCAAATAACATACCTACAGAAACAAAAAAGAGAACAGAAAAAGCATCGCGCAGTGGTAAAGATTCTTCAGCAGCACGGTGACTTAAATCTGATTCGCTCATAACCATACCAGCAAAAAAAGCACCAAGAGAAAGAGAAACACCAAATAAATGAGCGGCTCCAAAAGCTACTCCTAATGCAATAGCAAAGACGCTAAGACGAAATAATTCACGTGATCCCGATTGTGCGCTCATTTTTAGAAGCCATGGGATAACGCGTCGTCCAATGACAAGCATAAGTGCGATAAATACAATTACTTTCAGGATGGTGAGACCAAAAATACCCCAAATACTTAAATCTAACCATTGAACAAGAGGATCCAACGCTTCTTTTTTTGTATTGCTGAGGGCACTTGCCAAGGAAGGTATGAGAACAAGTATAAGGACCATTGCTAAATCCTCAATAATTAACCATCCAACGGCAATGCGTCCTTTTTCTGTTTCAATAAGATGACGCTCTTGCAAAGCACGTAGAAGGATAACCGTACTTGCTATGGATAAAGCTAGACCAAAGATCAAACTACCACTAAAGCCCCATCCCATGATCAGACCAAGGCACAAACCTAGAAAAGTAGAAAATGCCATTTGTGCAATAGCAGCGGGGACAGCAATAGCTTTGACAGATAAAAGGTCTTTTAATGAAAAGTGTAGCCCAACACCAAACATTAGCAAAATAATACCAATTTCAGCCAGTTGATTAATGATGACGGAATCTATTTTAAATCCACCTGTATTGGGCCCCACAATAACACCCGCTAATAAATAGCCTACAAGTGGTGAAATACGCAAACGGTTAGCAATCATTCCCAAGAGAAATGCTAAACATAAGCCTGCAACAATAGTTGTGATAAGTGGTGTGTCGTGGAGCATGAATTATTTACTATTCTTGATCAAAAAGCGAATGAATGAAAATGACTATATTTCTATGAGAAGAGAAGTGTGATGTATCATATGTATTAAAGGCATTCTCATTTCACTTTAATATTGGCACGATTATTTCGTTTATGCCACCAATTTCCTAGCAGGAGTAAAATAGGAGCAGCAATAAAAATAGAGGATGATGTTGCAATAATAATTCCAAAGACCATGGGTAAGGCAAAATTATGAACAGCATTTCCACCCCATATCGCCATGGGAAGCATAGCAAGAATCGTTGTAGTTGATGTAAAAAGACACCGTACAAGAACCTGATTAATTGACATATCAATCAGTTCGCGCAAAGGCATTTTTTTATAAAGACGCATATTTTCACGCATCCTATCATAGACGACAACCTTATCATTTATGGAATATCCAACAATTGTTAAGAGCGCAGCAATGGCTGTTAAATTAAAATCAAATTGAAATAAAGCAAAAAAGCCAATCATTTTTGTGGTGTCTAGAATGAGTGTGACAATGGCTCCAATGGCAAAGAACCATTCGAAGCGGAACCATATGTAGAAAGACATGGCAATAGCCGCAAGAATAACGGCAGTAAAAGCAGCTGTGGCAAGCTCACCTGAAATTTTGGGGCCAACAACTTCTATTTGATCGAATATGGTATCGGGGTAGATATTTTGTACAACTGTTTTGACCTTATCAATGGCGATGGTTTGTTGTGCTTCGCTACCACTTTGTTTCTGCATGCGAATTAATACGCTGTTTTCGTTATCAATATTTTGCAAGGTAATTTCACCAATATTAAGAGTAGAAAGCTTAGAACGCAGAGTGGCTAAGTCTGCTGGTGTTTTCGTGGTAATACTCATTTGGCTTCCGCCAATGAAATCAATTCCGAAATTTAAGCCAGGCTTAAAAAAGAGAAAAACTGAAGCCATTGATAAAACAATTGAGACGCCAATACCAATGAAGCGCGCTTTCATAAAGTGGAAAGTTGTGTTTTGTGGGAGAATGTTGAAAGCAGAATGAATATGCAGTTTTTTAATTTTCCATTTACGAACAATCCAAATCATGATGATGCGGACAATGGTGATATTTGTAAACATGGAGATAATAATACCAAGCAACATTGTTACAGCAAAACCACGAACTGGACCTGTGCCAAACCAAAATAGTAAAACAGTGGCTATAATGGCTGTAACATTTGCATCAACAATGGTTGCAAAAGCTTGTTTAAATCCACGATCTAGAGCTGCAAAAGCACTCACGCCTTTTCGACTTTCTTCACGAATACGTTCATTGATGAGAATATTGGCATCAACGGCAATACCGATGCCTAAGATAATACCAGCAATACCGGGCAGCGTAAGCGTAGCTCCAAGGAGGCTTAGTGCAGCAAATGTTAAAATCGTATGGAGGGCTAGTGCTATATTCGCAATAAGTCCCCAAATGCGGTAGAGAAGAAAAATAAAAATTGCAACGAGAATAAAGCCAATTATGCCGGTATAAAGTCCCATTTGGATGGCATCAGCGCCAAGATTTGGACCTACGGTTCTTTCTTCAATGACGGTGAGTGGTGCGGGGAGGGAACCAGCGCGGAGCAGAGCAGCCAGAGTTGAGGCTTCTTTGGGGTCAAAGTTTCCTGTAATTTGACCTTGTCCATTGGGAATAACACTATTGATGGTAGGAGCGGTTAAAACCTTATTATCAAGAACAATGGCAAAAGGACGGTTAATATTTTGTCGTGTTATATCGGCAAATATTTTTGCACCAACCGAATCTAGAGTAAATGAAATCATAGAACGTCCTGGCAATTGTGGGTCAAAGCCAGCACGGGCATCTTTCAGGACATTTCCATCTAAAGCAATTTGATCATAAATTGCATAGCGTTGCGTTTCATCAGTATATCCAGGAAGAATCGAAACACCTATCGGTGGATTATTGGGATCCACATTAGAAGGAACAAGATGAAAACTCATTTTGGCAGTTGTTCCTAAAAGATCACGTAATTGTTTTGGATCTTGTAAACCAGGCAATTGGACCATAATACGGTCATTTCCGACCTTTTGGATGGCTGGTTCTGAAACACCAACTTGATCTATACGGCGCCGGATGATTTCTAAGCTTTGTTCAATAGCATTGCTTATACGGTCTTTTATACCAGCTTCCGTTAATGTGATACGAAACATTTCATTTTGAGCACTGATCGTGATGTTATGTTCCGTCGTACCAAAGCTACTGTGTATGGGGGTTATTAATGTTTTCAAAGCAGAGAGTGCTTTTTCAGTTTGTGAGGGATCAGAAATAAGCGCGACAACGCTATCTTCAACGATACGCACATTTGATGTACGGATTTGTTTTTCACGCAATACATTGCGCACATTGCTTAAAACGATGTGTAATTGATCGCGTTTTAACGTTTTGCTATCAACCTCGAGCAGAAGAGAAGAGCCTCCTTGAAGATCAAGACCAAGTGCCACACGGGTATTGGGTAAAAATTTCGAGTTGTTAACTTGTTCGTGTGAAAATAAATTGGGTAAGGCAACATAAATGCTGCTTAAAAGGATAAAGCAATAAAGGGTAGTTAACCAACCAGGTGTACGCATGATATATTCCGCTAATAGGCAATCTAACAGTTATTCAAAGTTAAAAGCACAAATAAAATAAGGTAATCTTTTTATAATTCAAGGAAGAGGATTAGGTGTGTTCATTGGGAGGAGCGCGTTTATTTGAGAAATATTGTGTTTGAAAGTTACAAGGTTGTGTGACAATAGCTGGAATCTTTATTAAAAAGAAATCCAGTGTTAGGATTGTTTGAAAGGTCCTAATAAAAATAGATTCTGTATGGAGTGGTGCAGTTTTTTTGTTTTCAGTTGTGGTAACATTCACCTGATCACACTTATGATGTAAATCAAATCTATTCGTTTTAATGACATTATTGGTGTGTGATTGTTTGATTAAATAAGCGCGCGTTTCTAGGTTGCTCGTCAAGAATACACCTAAACTGGATAGAAAAATCCAGGTTGTCAAAGGAAAAAAATCTTCTTTTTTGCAATAAAGGTGCAAAAAAAACATACTAGAGTGCCTTCTTTAATCTTATTAAGCTCAGCTTATTTATCATTCTTTTATCTTATTATCAGTATTATAGGATAAGGGAAAGCTTTTATAAGATTATTCTATAAAAGTTGAAAATATCTTCCTTGTACTATATCTAAAGGAGAAGATAAAATCCTTTTTGTGCATCTAAGGTATATATGTATTCGTTTTGTAAAAAAAATATCCACAAACTTTTCCTTCTTTTAGCGATTATTGTTGCTTTAAATTCTGGTGCATGGGGAAATAAGGAGGACCAAAATACAATTGTCGAACAAACAATAGCTTCTTATTCAGTTGATGAAATTATTCAACAGCAACAATTGATTATTAAGACTCTTGAAGAAGATACTAAAGCTTTAAAAAGGGACTTTGACAGAAAATCAGAAGATGAACGTGCTTTGGAAGAACTGCGATTACGGGCCCAAGATATCAGTAAGCGTGCTTTTGAGGCAGCATTTGTTTTGCGTTCTCCTCTTAATGAGATTAATGCACTTCTTGATCAATTAACCGAGCTCTATCATGACGTAAAAAAACTGAAAAGTTCAGTGAAGGAATACTCTTACTTGATAGAGCAAAAAGCTAAAATTAATAGTATCATGCTTCAATTTGAAGCGTTTTTTTTGGCGACGAATAGAATAGCTGAACTTTCTATCTCTCAATCTCGTGAGCTTTTTAAACATACACTTACCTACAAGCTTGAGTTTTCGATCCCGATGGTTAAGCATCTTGCCCAAAAAACAAAAGAGGCTTCATCAGATTTTCTGTTGTTGTTAGATTCTTGGTGTAATTTTATATTTTATTTCAAGTTATTAGAACTATTTCTTTCCTTTTTAATTCCACTTTTTATTACGTTTGGTCTCTCATATTTTTCTCATAAAGTTCTTGTTCATGTGTATTGCCACTTTACGAAGTCTAATGAGGAAATATCGTATTTACAGCGCTTATTAATCGCCTTTATTTCAGTTCTCTTACCTTCACTTATCTGTATTTTTTGTGTTTATCTTGTGTTGTTTTTATTTCGTAGTTTTAACTTAGATCCAGGTAAGCTTACGACAGTTTTTGATATGATCGGTTGTCAAATTATTTTAGTGTTTTTAATTAATCGATTAGCGGTTGTTCTTTTCTCATCGAATAGGCCCCATGTGCGCCTTCTCAATATTGCACCATCGTCTGCTTCTCAATTGGTGATTTTGCTCACTTCTTTAGGGGGTGTTTTGGCATTTGATGCTGTTCTTGATAGTATTTATCAAATCATTTCAGCTCCTATATCTTTGACAATTGCTAAAAGTTTTATTGCTGTTTTTCTTGTAGCGATATTACTGTTTATAATATCATTTGTACCTGCGCGGTTTAGACGTAGGAATTTTCAAGAAGAAAAAAAAGAACCGTATTTTTGGCCATTTTATATACGCATTCCTCTTATTGGTTTGGGATTATTGCTGCTTGTGTTGAATTTTTTAGGTTATGTTGGTCTCGCACGTTTTATTATGCAGCAGATTATGATTGGTGGAGCATTTTTAGTTCTCATGTATTTAGGAATACAAAGCGCTCAAGCACTTGGAACTAAAGGTCAATTTATGAAAACAACAGTTGGTCATCTTTTGATGCAGAGGTTTCATTTAGAAGAAAAAACGATGAATCAATTGGGAATTGTTGTGAGCGTTTTTCTCAATTTGTTTGTTGTGGTATTTTGTGCAATGCCCATTGCTGTACGGTTTGGATTTTCCTATTCTGATTTGAAAGTAGTGTTGTGGCAATTGGTTACCGGTTTTCAGATTGGAAATATTACTCTTTCTTTGGTTTCTCTTGTAACAGGAATTATTTCTTTTTGTGTCTGCTGGTTTCTTATTCGCCGATTTATTGGTTGGTTAGATAATGTGGTGTTGGACCATGGAGAATTTGATTCTGGTGTACGTAATTCTATTAAAACAGTTATAAGTTATGGTGGCGTTGTGGTGTCTGCTTTGATAGGATTGTCAATGGCAGGTTTGGATCTTAGAAATTTTGCTCTTATTGCTGGAGGACTTTCACTTGGCATCGGTTTTGGTTTGCAGAATATTGTCCAAAACTTTGTCTCTGGACTTATTATTTTAGTTGGAAGACCATTTAAAATAGGAGACTATATAGAATCTGGATCAGTAGGTGGTGTTGTTAAGCGTATTAGTGTGCGTGCAACGGAGCTTGAGACAATTCAGCGTAAGACGATTATTATCCCCAATTCAAGCCTTATTAATAATAATGTGAGTAATTGGACTAGACGTAATAAAGTAGGACGAATTGATATTCCAGTTACTGTATCATCTAAGGTTGCGCCAGAGCATGTTGCTGAAATTTTATTAGAGATTGCTTTTGCGACAGAAGGAGTTTTAAAAAATCCTATCCCACAGGTGAGTTTTACTGCATTTGATTGTAAGAATTTTTCCTTTAATTTGGCTATTTATGTGCCTAATATTACCTCATCTTCTCATATAACCAATGCTCTTCGATTTGACTTATATAAGCGTTTTGCTGAGGAAGGAATCTTAGAATGCTGAAATGTATTTATGCTTTTATTACCGTTATTTTGTTGAATATTTTTACCATAACAGCTTTTGCCGCAACAGTGAAAAATACTGATTTAAAGATACACTCTTTCATTGTTGTTGAAGGAAGTGTACCTTTAAAAATTTCTTTAAATACGCATCAAACAATTACAATTTGTATGAAAGGATGTTTTATAACTTTTCCTAATAAAGACCGTTTTGCAATAAAAGCAGATGATAATATAGAAATCAGTAGGGGAAGAGCAATTTTTAAATAAAGTGGTTGAGGACTTTTTTGAGATAATCTCTAGAAAGATAACGATATTGCGCGTATTAATAATCTCATACTTTAAAAGTGGTAGTATGATTTCAGTGTAAGATAGATGTATTTTTTATATACGTAGAATATACATTATTCATTTTATATATAAGCATATAGAGGTATTTTTATACTATTTTATAGTTATAATATTTTTAATAAATATCAATATGCTAAAAATAATTACATCATTTCAGAATTTTTTTTCATGAAAAAATGCTTTGAAATATTCTATTTTATGATTTTTATGCGGTAATTTGGATAAAAAAGGTATTACATTTTCTCATTTTTAAAAATATAATAGATATTTTTATTAAAGATTTATCATTTAAAGTATTCATTATTATAATATTTTAATAGTTGTTAAAATTTATTTGATAAAATTCAATTTTGATGTAATGATGTATTTAGTAGTGATAGATTTAAATGTAAATGTAAAGGAGTTCATGCGGTTTTTTGGTATAAAATTTTATAAAACTTTGTTTTTCTAAATGTGATTTTTAATTATATTTAAATTTAGCAATGGGGTATAATTTTATGAATACAAAATTTATAACAGCATCTGTTTTTTCTTTGGTTTCATCTTCTATAGTACAGGCTGCAGATGTCATAGTTCCTGAAGAGTCAGTACATGTTGCTTCAGAAGTTGCTTCTTCTTCACTTTTTTCTTGGTCAGGTTTTTATTTTGGGGGGCAAGGTGGTGGCTTTTCAAGTAAAACTTCTGCAATAACGCGTGATGTTAATATTCCTCTCTATCCTGATGAGGAGAGTAAAAGTAAACCATGGGTACCCATCGAGAAGCAGTATATGCCTGAGCTTTCTGGCTTCGTAGGTGGCCTTTATGCGGGTGTTAATTTTGATCTTGGTAATAATTTTATCGTGGGGATTGATACGGATATCCTTTTAACGGAAAAAAAGGATACAAAAACAAAATTTCATGCTGATGAATCCAGTGCTGGTGGTTCGAGTCCTGAAGGAACTGATAGTGGTACGGGAACTGATACTGGTACTGAAGAAAATGGTAAAAAGAAAGAAAGTCATAAAAGGGCACTGTTTGACAAAGAGCAGGGGCCTAGCTTTTCTCGCTCTGGTACAGAGACTACAGAAGAAAAGGATAGCTTAACTTTTAATCATACTTTTAAACAAAAATGGACTGGAGCCACAAGGGTGCGTGTTGGGTTTTCTGCTCATCGAGTGATGCCTTATATTGCTGGCGGTATCGCTTATGGACAATTTCAAGATGTTTTGTCGACAGTCATGACGGGATCTGAACCTTTTAATAGGACATCGGATGCTACAAAAATGATGATTGGTTACACTCTGGGTGGTGGTGTTGATTTTGCAATGACAGATAATCTTGTTTTACGTGCGGAATATCGTTACTCAGATTTTGGTAAAAAGAAATTTAAAGACGAGATTGAAGTTAAGTATAAGACGAATGATTTTCGTGCAGGAATAGCTTACAAATTCTAGTTTTTGTAGGAATAAATTCGGCTTAGGAGTTTAAGAGGTCCTATCTTTGGTAGGGCCTTTATTATAGTGGGAAAGAAATCTTTAACTTTGAATGATTCTAAAGAATTATTCAGATTCTTTATTGTTTAGAATGTAACTCTTTAGTTTATAAAGTATGGTTGAAATATTTGTTTGCAAAGAAGGAATGATTCGTCTTTTATATCATTACAGTTATCATCTGATAATATTGTTATAGAGTTACAAATAATAAACTTAAAGATAGTTTTCTAAACATTAGAAAATAAAGAGAATTTTCATGAATTGGTGCGGACGGCGTGCACCTATTTTTTCTTTCTTAGAATTTTCTACGCTATCACCTGATTGCGCGTTTTACTTTTTTATATATTTATAACTAACTGTTTTTATTTGATTTTATTTATAAAATTGCCTTTTGTATATAATCTTGCTATCAAATGAAATCGCTCCAAGTGCGATTCAAAAGGTGGTTTAGAAGGTGGTTTAGAAGGTGGTTTAGAAGGTGGTTTAGAAGGTGGTTTAGAAGGTGGTTTAGAAGGTGGTTTTTAAAAGGTGGTTTAGAAGGTGGTTAGCAGAACAAGGACACGTGATAGACTATCTGTCTTATCTGTAAAAAATCTATCTAAAGGAAAATACGCTGATGGAGCTGGGCTATGGCTTATCAAAACAGCCCAAAATCAAGGGCGTTGGGTTTTTCGATTTGATTTCAATAAAAAACGTCGTGAAATGGGATTAGGCTCTTGTAGCGTTGTATCTTTGAAAGAAGCGAGGCTTAAAGCTACAGCTTGCCGTGACCTTTTGCACCAAGGTATTGACCCGATTCGTAAAAGGAAAAATGAAAAATTACGGCAGGCAGTTGATAGTATTTCTTTACAAAAAATAGTTTTAAGTGCTTTTGAAGCTAAAAAAAGCGAATTGAAAAATGAAGGTAAAGCAGCAAGGTGGTTAGCACCTCTTACATTGCATGTTTTTCCTAAACTTGGGGATATAGCAATTACTGAATTGACGCAATTTGATATAAAAGAGTGTTTGTTGCCTATTTGGAAAATAAAAAATGAAACAGCGAGCAAGGCTTTATCACGTTTGAATATTGCTATAAAACATGCGGCAGCGCGTGGCATAGATGTGGATATGCAATTGGTCCCAAAAGCAAAAGCTTTATTAGGAAAGTTTATTCAAAATGTTCAAAATATCCCTGCTATGCCATGGCAAGAGGTTCCGGCATTTTATCAAAGCTTGGATGATAAGATTCTTTCAAATTTAGCACTGAAGTTGCTTATTTTGACGGGGGTAAGGTCATATCCATTGCGATATTTGCGTCTTGAACAAATAGATAAAAATATATGGACAATACCAAAAGAAAATATGAAAGGTATTGTGGGAAAAGTTTCAGATTTTCGCGTGCCATTAAGTCATGAAGCTTTGAAAGTGATTGAGAAATCCCTTCCCTTTGAAAAGAATGGTTTTTTATTTGCTGGGAGTTCTGGAAAGCCTATATCTGATGTAACACTTTCTAAATTCATGAAAGACAAAGGTTTTGATTATAGACCCCATGGTTTCAGATCTAGTCTTCGGGATTGGATAGCAGAGACAACATCAACACCTTTTGAGATTGCAGAAACTGTTCTTGCGCATTCAGTTGGGAGTTCAGTGACAAAAGCTTATATGCGAACGGATTTTTTAGAACAACGCCATGCTCTCTTGGAACAGTGGGCTGCATTTATAACAGGAGCGACTTGACAGGATTATAACAATGTGTCTATTTTCGAATCAGGTGCCTAGAAAACACCTTGGATGCATAGCGGATAGATTGCCGAAACAGTTTATTTTCCGCATATTAAAGGCTTTGACTCATTGTATGTTACACGCATATAATGGCTTTGTCGGGTGTAGTTACGCTATACAATACCTTTTATAGGGAAAGCGTAACGACGGACTATGCACCGTGTTTTCTAGCACCCGGCATTCTTTGTTGAGTGTCAATAGAAAACCTCTAACTGCATAGGAGTTCATTATGAACATTCTTATAAAAATTACGGAACAAACAGTTGATCAGGAAACTGTTCAGACAGTAAATGCACGCGAATTACACGCGTTTTTGGAAATAGGGAAAGATTTTTCTACCTGGATTAAAGACCGCATTCATCAGTATAAATTTGAAGAGGGTAGTGATTTTATAAAAACACAAGATTTGCGGTCCCCAAAATTGGGGACCGCAAAATCTAGAGCTGTTACAGCAATAGATTATCACCTCACTCTAGACATGGCCAAAGAACTCTCCATGGTTGAACGCAATGAGAAAGGTAGACAGGCTCGTCGTTACTTTATTGAGTGTGAGAAAAAGCTAAAAAGTCAATCTGGTGATTATGATAATGATACACGCTTTAATTTCCCAAAAGATTGGGATAAAATGTCTCCAACTAAAAAAGCTGTTTACATTTATGGACCTCTTCATATGCATCTCGTTAAAGCTTTTACGATAGCAGAAGAAAGCAGGCATTATAAAAAGCTTGTTGAAGAAGCAAAGCAGGTCTTAGCAAGATCTGTTACGAAAGCTGCTTAAGTTTAAAACCGATTTCATCTCCCCGTTTTAAAAGCGGGGAGGGGATAAGGCTTTCAGTTTTTGAAAACCACTGTTTGAGATGTGCAAAGACATTGTCTATGGCATCCATGAGACGTGCAAAATTAAGAAACCATTTTCTAAAGAATTTCGCGCGTCTCAGAGTATGTTTAGAGTCGGATATTTGGTTTTTGTGTAAAAATACTTACTAATGCATCCATAATACGTGAAAAATCAAGCGCTAATAAGAGTATAATGAGTACAATCCATTTCGTATAACGTGACATCACTTTTATACTTTTGTAGGTCATGATGATTTCTTGAAGGATTTCTTTTTCTGCTTCCGTAAGCTCTGTATCGTCTTGTGTTTTTTTTCTAGCCATGTTTCCACCCACACACACGTTCACCCTGCTTGTTATGCTTTAAGATCTCTCTTGCTAAATTGGAACTGATGACGTCAATATCTTGCCTCTCTAAATAAATGGGCAACCAACCAACACAAGAAGAAGCGTATTTATTTGTCGCGCAACCAACGAGAGAGAGCAGTACGTACATCAGTATCACTTTTCTGATTAACTTCATTTTCCACCTCCAGCCGTGTTGTTGCTGCTTTTAAGGTTTTTTCTGTTTGCTTTTGCTGTTCTGCCTTTTTTCCAAGAGTGAAAGCTTTTGCCAAAGCCATAAAAAAAGCGGCTAGAGCCGCGCCTGTTAACAGCAGATTTCTTTTCATCCATAAGATCATAGGCGGTGTTCCTGAAAACGTTTAGCAACAAAGAAAATGCCAGCACATGCAGCTAAAATCATAATGGTGGCCAAAGCCCATTGGATTGGTCCATTGCCTGCTAACAAACCACCAAGCCCAGAAAAAGAACCAATAACTGGTGCAAGGGCTTCTGCTTTAAAAAGTCCCGTTGGTGCTTGCGTTTCTACGGTTTGGTAGTTAGAGGAAACAAAAGCACCTTTCGCCCACAAGCCTGCTTCTGCTGCACGCCGGTGTGCGAGACCTTCAAGACGCTTTCCGCCTGCTTTGGTCCATTTCTGTAGCTCTGCAGGGACAGCTTCATATTCACCTTGATTGAGCTTTTTTAACAGTGTCGAGTTACAAAAGGCTGTTGTTCCTACATTATAGCAAAAGGAGACTAAAGCCGCGAATTGTTCATCGGTTAAAGAAACTTGAACAGCTTGTTCAACGGCATTTTCAAATTGTCTTAAGTCTTGGCAAAGAAGTTCTTCTGCTTGTTTTTCAGTGATTGCCATACCTTTATGAACAAAAGGTTTTCCAGCATTGTTTGTATGTCCATAACCGATTGTCCACACCCCAATGGCATCTTTATAGGCGTTCAAACGCAAACCTTCCCATTGTTTGATAAGTGCAAGTCCTTCTGGTGATATTGTTCTCATGTATTGCTCCTATAAAAAAGCCCCACAAAAGGTGGGGCAGATTGATAGATTAAAATTGTAATTATTGCGTTTTATTAAAAGTAGTGTTTCATGTAACTTTTTTCTGTGTTATACGTTACATGAAACATAATGGAGATTTTGTTATGGCTACAATGCACGTCAATGAACGCGTTCAAAAACATCGCAACGCACAAAGAAAAGCAGGTTTGCGTTTAATGCAAATTTGGGTACCAGATACTCGCCAACCGAACTTTGCAGAAGAGTGCCGACGCCAATGTCGCTTAGTCGCAAAAATGGATAAAACAGATACATCTATACAGTTGTTGATGGATCAATCTTTAATGGATGTTGATGGCTGGGCAGAATGATACGTGGATCTCTCGTCACAATAGCTATGCAAGGCGATTTTGGTAAACCAAGACCTGCGTTAATCATTCAAGCTAATCAATTCAGTGAACATACAAGTGTAACGGTTTTGCCAATTACAAGTACACTTGTTGATGCGCCATTACTCCGCATTACTCTCCAACCAGATACCAAAAATGGTTTGCAAAAACCTTCGCAAGTCATGATTGATAAGATTATGACGGTAAGATGTGAAAAAGTTAGCCCAGCTTTTGGCTCCATTCATGCAGATAAAATGGTAGAAATTGAACGCTGTTTAGCAGTATTTTTAGGAATAGTAAAATAAAAATAGTATTTCTTTTTATCATCATCAAATAGTTTTGCTTATCTATCTTCCTCATCCATATGGATAACGCCTTCGCCTTCATCACATGCGTTAGGTGGGGCATTTGGGTCAAGGGTATCATCTTTGTCTGGTATGGTGTTTGCAACGTTTCCGGCTGTGTTTTCTTGGGCTTCACCAAAAAGCTCGCACTCTATTTTTGTAGTGTAACCACCCGTTTTATCAAGTTTGTGCTTAACACTTTTGATACGCCATTCTGCTGGAATATAGGGGCGGAAAGGGGGCTCTTGAACAAGTTTTGCTTCTGCTTGCACAAAAGGATCACCACCAAGATCACATGAGAAAGAAGATTTCCCACGCGATGATTTATTGCGATAAGCCGCAATGGCTGCAACAGCTTCTGATTGATTGTGGTAGGTATATTTGAGTTCATGAAACGGTGCGTTACCAACCTTGACTTCTTTTTTTTCACCAGTGCGAATATCATGATAGCTTGCAATAACACCGCCTTTTTTCTCTTCTTCTTGTTCTTCAGATGTATCGGCTGCTGTCTCTGCTTTAGGCAAATTGGGGGCATCACTTTCATCCATATGGATAACATCTTTGCCTTCTTCAATTTCCTCTGGCTCTCGTGCATCAGCGGCGGCTTTTTGATCATCTCCTGCCTCTGTTGCTAAGCCGTTTGCTGCTCCTGCTTCATCACGCGCACTGTATTTAAAATCCCAAGAGGTGCAATGTTTCTCATGGATAATAATAACGGGGAGTGTTTCACCAGTGATAGCTTTGCCTTCACCCCGTTTGGCGAGCACAAGTTTGCCATCAACGGGTTTTGCTACCGCATCATATCCTCCTGCAAGGCGTGCGGCAAAAGCCATATCGCTTTCAGAAGTTTGATCAATGTGACGCACAACAATTTTAGCAAGAGCAGGGTCAACTTTTGGTGTATAGCCATTGCGCTGTGCTATCTCTTGAACAATACTGCCAAGGGTTTGTTGGTGATAGGATTGGCTTTTGGGTGTTCTATAAGACGTATTCATAGAGGCGGCGCGCCCTGTCACGCTTAAACTTTGTGGAGGGCTGCTTACAGAGATTTCATCAATTAGATAGGCTCCCATATCGCGGTTTTTGCCGCCTTCATAGCCAAGTGTGACAGAAATGATTGTTCCGATGAGAGGAATATCAAGAAAGCCGTTATCACTGTCACGGGCGCGGTCATCAAGCTCTATGGTAATGCGGTCACTTTTGTCTTCTGCTTCATCGGTAATTTCAATTGATAAAACATAATCCATGAGCGTTTTGGTGATGTCTTCTCCATTTGCCAGAACCATGCAAAAAGGTTTCATGATTTGCTACCCCAAATTCTGATCACTGGTGTGGCTTTCGGATAGGGGAGGGTTGGTAAGAGTATCGTGATACCTGCTTTTAAAATGGGTCCATAGTCTGCAAGACCAAAATTTGCTGCATAAACGCGTTCAACAGCAAGGGCTTGTTGACCCTTTGCATAGTATCTCCAGCAAATGGCATCAACCATATCGCCTTCTTTTGTTACGTAAAGATCACTCATAGCTCTTCACCATATTCTCTCAACTTTATTGTAAATTCTTGTTTTTTTGGGGTGCCATTATGATGAAAAACGCTTTGTTTTTCCTCTACGGAAAGAATGACAAACTTGCCTAAAATCTTGCCTTTGCCGGTTACAAGAATGTGAGGTCCTTCATGTGCCATTTGTTGCAAATATTCGAGTTGTCTATGACCACCTTTGAAATCTGGATAAATCACACCAGTTAAAGAAAATTCCGCATTTGCTACAGCAGGCAATTGAAGCGCTGCTTTGCGTCCCAATCGCCCTTGTTCTACCCATGGAATACCATAAGACATGTCAAGGGTTTGATAAGCAGCTGTTTCAATGGAAAAGATAAAACCACCCAAAGCTAACATCATGGCGCTTAATCCGAAAGGCTAGAGGCTATAGCCAAGCATTGCTGCTTGGCATAGCGTTCAAGGGCTTGATTGACTGCGTCTCTGATTTCATCTTTAAGACCATTGGGGACAGAAATATTTAAATTTGAAATCATCACGCGGGCATCTACTTCTACCGGCTTATGAACGGTAATGGGCTTGGGAGCTTTGAAGGCGCCTACTTTTGTATTTGTAGTCTGCATTTGTCCTGTTTCGACTATGCCTGCATTAAAACTACTCTTGCGTTTTTCAGGTGGGGTATTTGTAACCACTACTGTATCCAGCAGTTTTTTTGCCCGTGCATTGGTTTCATCGGTAAAGGTTTTAATGGTCTGGGTTGAAGTTTTGTTGATTGAAACATTAAAGCCTAGCTTTTCTTTCATGCAGTTTGGCATCCAGCTGGTTAATTTGCTTACCATGCCGCTAAACCATTCAGACAGAGCTTTCCATTGGCTTTTGATGCCGTCCCATAAGCTACCAATGAGATTGGCACCAGCTTCCATTAAATCAACGCCAAGCAACCATTTAATGAGTTCATTGATTCCTTTTGCTATCCAATAGAGTGGTGAAAAGTTTTTAAAGAGCGTAAAGAGGTTATTGAAAATGTTACTACATAAGCTGTAAAAAGAATTCCATAGCTTTCCTAAGAAGCTTATTACGGTATTCCAGTTTTTGTAGAGTAGATATCCAGTAGCAATAAGCACTGTAATGCCGCCTATTATCCAGCCTATGGGAGTAGACATCATGACGATGCGAAGCGCGGCGAATGCTGTACCAATTACAGCTAATGATGCTACCAACAAGCTTTTTATTTTGTCCCAATATTTGTAAAGCACATATAGAACAGCAATAAGCGCAACAATGCCACCAATTACCCAAGTGATAGGAGAGGACATCATGATGATACCAAGCTTAACAAACGCTGCACCAATTACAGCTAATGATGCAACCAACCGGAAATCTATTTCATCCCAGTATTTACACAGTGCAATAACTGCTGCAATACCACCAAGTATCCAGCCGATAGGTGTGGTCATGATTGCATAGCCAAGCGTGACAAAAGCAGTTCCTACGGCTGCTAATGCGGCAATGAGAGGACCAAAAATGAACGAACCAAGAGCTACAAGCGCCACCTTAAAGAGGGTTATTTCACCAATCAATGGCTCTAGCCATTGGAACCAGCCTTTAATCCTCTCTGTGAGATCACTGATGCTTTTTCTTAAATCAGAGGTAGGATTAAGCAAATCATTAAGGACTTTTTTTAAGGTTTTTGCCCAGCTCGCAACGGTTGTTTGAATAAGGTCACGGTTTTCATCAATCAACTTTGAAAAACCGTCAACCATATCATTGATCACGGGCATGAAACGGGCGCCAATAAAGCTCGCGATACCGCCTATTTTTTTCTTAAAAGCACCAAGCTTGTCACTCAAATCTGCGGCATAGCGTGCGACATCGGCACCTATCAGCCATTTTCCTTTCCGCGCCTTTGCAAACAGTTCTTTGATAGGTGCCATGCCTTGTGCAAGCATGGTCGCCATTTCTTTGCCATCACCCCCAAACAGCAGAGCGGCAATATGCTGTCTTTGTGCTTGGCTTTTCATCTTACTCATCTTGTCGGTAATTTCTTCTAACAAGACAGAAGTGGATTTGAGTTTTCCAGAAGTGTTTTTGACAGAAATGCCAAGTGCTTCAAAGCCCATCATGCCTCTTTTTTGTCCAGCATAGGCTTGTGCCGAACGCCTATTTAAAACCGCTAAGGATTGTTGAAAAAGTTCGGCAGAAGTGCCTGAATTATCGGCTGCATCACCCCATAATTGAAGTGCCGTAACACTCATATTTAAGTGGTGTGATGCGTGATAAAGACTATCTCCCAGATGCATGGTTTTCATGGTGAGGGCGGTCACACTTGCCACAAGACCACCACCGGCAAGCCCTAAAGCACCGGTAAAGACCGAAGCACGACTTGCGGCTACACCAAGAGCATTTTGAACGCCATGGAGGCTTTTTGTCATGTTTTTGACAGCAGCAGAAAAACGCGGAATACCCAATCTATGTGAGAGTGTTTTAGACAATGTATCAAATTGTTTTTGTACACGTTTAAGAGGTGTGGTGAGTTCGTCTTCAAGAGACAATTTCACCTTTGCATCGGCGACTTTTTCACTCATTTTGTCTTATACCTTTCTGCTGCTTGTTTTCGCCAGAATATGAGTTCTTGTGGTTCCATTTCCATCATGTCTGAAAGGGACCAATAGAACACAATGGTAATATCGGCTATGAGTTTAGCGGCGGTTTCCCAGTCGAGGTATCCCGCCGTTTGATAAAAGACTCCAAGATCTCTCCAATGCTTGCCAAATCATTGATGTCGAGTTCGCTGATAACCTCATGCGGCCATTCAGAAAGGCGTGCGATCATAGCGATTGTCTGCTCTATACCTTCTTTTTTGTCGATTGCTTGCAAATCTTTTGTTTTGGGGCGCCGTAAAGTAATTGTGGTGTGCTCTTTTCCTTCAAAAGTAACAGGTATCAATAATTTATGTGTAATGCTTGTTTGGACTGTCATTTTTATAATCCTATATTTTCTCTATGTTCTGCGAGTTGATTGACGCCATTGAATTTTCTCACCAAGTTGAGGACATCTATCTCAACGATTTCAACGTCCTTCTGGACATATTTGAAATACTGCAATGTGAATGTTGCTGTAGAAGTTGCTTTGCCTCCCGGTTGCCATTCTGCCATTTCAAAGCCTTTGCAAAGCCCTCTCATGGTAATGACAACACCTTCTGCGGGTGTGCCTTGAGCTTGCATTGAACTGCGCAATGAAATGTTGACATCGGTGCGCCCTAAGAGTGCCATCAACTCTGGAGAGCAATCAGAAATGGTCATGCTAAGCGTGAGGGTTTCAAGACCAAGGTCAACTTCAATGGAGCTATCCATGCCACCGCCGCGATAACTTTCAACAACCAAACTCAAATTCGGTAGGGTGACACTTTCACATTTTGCCTGATAGGGAATGCCGTCGACAAAAATGTTAAAATATTTCAAAACTCTTGGTAAAACAGGTACGGTCATTAAAAGATCTCCTCTAAGTAATCATTCACAATGCGTGAACGGAACGTGATATGTTCTGCGGGTGTTGTGGGGGTGAATTCGACATTGAAATAGACTCTACCGCTTTCAATAGCGCTTGCTGTATTAAGCTCTAGATCAGGCGTACAGCGCCCACCAAGAATGGCGCCTTGTGCTTTCAAATCACGCAAATAGGCATTAACGCTTTCGCTTACGTCATGCATGTAGGTTTTTTTGATATTGCGGTCGACAGCCCATAGATGTCCGCGCAAAATGGCATCATTGATCATATCTGCGGTGCGTACCACGGATAAGAAAGCAAATTTTGTATCGCTTGAGAGTGTGCGATTGCCCCAGAGACGATAGCCATTTTCGCGAATAATGGTTGTGATGTTTTGTTCATTGAGAAGGTTGGCACGGCTTGATCTGTCCCCAATGAAAAAATCAATAGGGCGCGCAGTTCCCACAATGCCATTAATCACTTTATTGGAAGGGGAATGCCAAAAGCCATGGGTAAAATCCGTTTTGGCAATGACACCAGCAACCGCTGCACTTGCTGGCTGTTCTATGATCTTTCCATCACGATTTATCTTTACAAACGGGTCAATGAGAATGGCGCGTTTTGAATCAAAATCCTTTGCTGTGCTAAGAGCTGCTTCATCTGTTGTGTTGGGTGCATCAAGCACCACAATGGCGCGCAAACGCTCGGCAATGCCAATCAATTCTGCGGCGACGGGGTTGGCAGTCGCACCCGTTCCATTCTCTTCAATACCCACACTGGAAGGGCGCTGATGTGTAAAGCCTGGAGCAATCAGAATGCGTGGTGTTTGTCCTACAATGGATTGTGCTCCAATGAAAGCATGAACACCTTCATAAGCACCATTTGCGTTTACACCCCCTAGAATATTGGTGAGTGTCGCATTTTCGTTGTCACCTTCTTGCACGCGTACGACAACGACAATAGCCCCCACTTGCTTGAAAATAAGATCAAGGGCATTGGGTAAGGTTCCTTGACGCTTCCCCGTTTTATCGAGTTTTGCGGCTTGTGAAAGAGAGCCTGCTACCAAAACCGGTGTGTTGAGAGGGAATGCTTGTTCATCGGCATCGGGTGCTGTGCCAACAATTCCGATAACTGCCGATTGAACCGCGCGAAAAGGGCGGGTGCCGTCGTCAACTTCAACGACTTCAACACCGTGTAAAAAACCTGTTGCCATACTTTATGCTCCTTTAAATGAGGGGTGAATGAAAATGAATGGGAAAAATGAGAAGCGAAAGCCGTTCTTGAGAAAGTTTTATTCTCAAGAGTATTTTGTTATAAATATCTTGACTTGATCCCAAAATGGTACTAACTTCAATGGAAGTCAGGATATACTTATGAAAATTATTAAAATCTCCACACTTAAAAATTTTTGGGCTCGATATCCTGATGCAGAACAACCGTTAAAAGCATGGGTAGATGAAGCTAAAAATGCGCAATGGCGTTCTCCTCATGACATTAAGAAGAAGTATAAAAATGCAAGCATATTAAAAAATAATCGTGCTGTTTTTAATATTAGAGGTAATGACTATCGTTTAATTGTTTCAATCTTTTATCCGGCAGGTTGGCTTTACATAAAATTTATAGGAACGCACAAACAGTATGATGCGGTTGATGCCAATACTGTAGAACTGAAGGAATGTAAGAAATGAACATCAAACCTATTCGCACTGAACAAGATTATCAAGAAGCCTTAGAAATTGTGTCTGCAATGTTCGATAATCAACCTCAAGAGGGAACTCCTGAATTTGATCAAATGGAGGTTCTTGTATTGTTGATTGAAGCGTATGAAGCAGAGCACTATCCTGTTTCTCCTCCTCATCCAATTGAGGCTATTAAATTTAGAATGGAACAAATGAACTTAACCGCTAAAGATCTTGTTCCTGCGATTGGTCATTTAAATCGTGTTTATGAAATATTGAATGGCAAAAGAAAATTAACACTGCGCATGATTAAAAATTTGCACCAACAGTTTAATATCCCACTGGAAAGTCTAATAACTTAGGGTTTTTACTAATTTATTTTTTTTGAAAGATTTTTAAGGTGTTTAAAAGGTCTTCAAGGGTTATTTAAAGACCCTTTAATATGTATTATGTCTCGTTTTAGAAATCACAATTGGTGATGATAAGTTCCTTAGCGGGAACTGCATTATTTAAGGCGTTACACGAATACAATGTGTTTACCTTTTTAAAGGTAAATTGACTGAAGGTTTTTCGAACTTCTGGCACATCATTGAGAGACAAAAGAAACTTTCCTTTTAATTGTGCCAGCAGCATAGCCATCCTCTGATAATCCTCCCGCTTAAACAAATCTTTGCCATAATAATCCTCAACACCCCAATAGGGTGGGTCAAGATAAAATAAGGTGTTTGGTCGATCATAGCGCCTGATAAACTCAGACCAATCTAAATGTTCAATGGTAACACCTGCTAAACGGCGGTAAATAAGCTTTAATGAGGCTTCAAGTTTAAAACGATTAAAACGTGCACCGCGGTCTGTTTCAACTCCAAACGTGCGATTGGCGACTTGACCGCTAAAGCTTAACTTCTGCAGATATAAAAACCTTGAAGCGCGCTCTAAATCCGTGAGAGTGTTTGGGTCTTGCATGCGCAAGCGTTGAAATTCCTCACGGCTACTGATCTGAAATTCTAGCAATTCCATAAAAGGGTGATAATGGCGTTGTAACACCCTAAAAAAATTCACTACATCTCCTAAACGATCATTGATGACTTCAGTAGGTGGAATTAACTTTCGCCTAAAGAATATTCCTCCCATTCCAACAAAAGGCTCGGCATAAATGCTATGAGGGATGTCCTCGATAATTTTGACAATGGTTTTGGCTAATCTTCTTTTGCCTCCAATATAAGCAGCAGCTGGTGCGATAGGATCAACAGATTTTAATTTTTCTTTACAAAGTATATCCATCATTTTTTAACACTCTTCCATCTATATTAGCCATCTTCTCACTGTTTCCAAGTGATAAGAAGTGGCTGCGATGTTGAGTTGAGTTGCATCGGACGGGGTTGTTCGCAAAACTGTTCCCGTTGGCTGGACTACCAGCCCAGCCTCTATTTTTTGTTTCTTTCTTTGGTTTGGTGTTTCTAGGATAATTCCTGTGATATATCTGCTTGATTTCTCATAGCGATAGGTTATTAGAGCGGCTTGCCAAGAGCCGTTAATCTCTTTACAAAACTTTTGGAATAGAAGAGGGGGAACGCCGTGATTTCGGGGCTTCTTCTAAAGATAAAGAATGATTTTGCTATAGTGCGATAGAGAGTATTTACTTTTGTTGCCATTTTGCTCTCCAAATCAATAGAGAAACAATAACAACAAGAGCTGCCTTTCATAAGACTGACACTGTCAGTCAAAAAGCTCTTTAAAGGGCTTTAAAAGGGCTTAAAATCATACAAGCCAGCTTATACAACAGCTATCCATTTGACTTGTGCTACCTTTGGTTATGTAATTAATCTTTCCATAATCTTATAAGGACAGCGCCATCAGCTCCAGCGCCACTTGAAGAAGAATCAGAGTGAGCACCAGCACCGCCGCCGCCAAAACCACGCCCTGCTTTTCCTGAACTATAGTAACCTTTGCCGACTCCTCCAGAGCCACCTCTTGATGTATCACCTCCAGCATCGCCGCCATTGCCGCTTGTTTGACTCGTAATTCCACTCGTTCCAGCATAACCATTTCCCCCTTTGGCTAATCCTAGATGTCCATCTGTTGCTAAACCAAAATTTCCACCAATGCCCCCAACACCACCAGCTCCTGAGTAATGTGAATACGTTTTCTGATTATAATAAGCACCCCCACCACCATGTCCTCCTGTAGCGGTAATAAAATTTTTACCAACGGTCGTTGTTCCTCCAGAATTACCTGTTGCACGGAGTGATGCAACAGAAGTTCCACCCTTACCAATTGTGATATCTTCATGATCCTTTAAACTGGCTTTATAGCCATACCAGACTGAACAACCGGCACCACCACCTCCTCCTCCCAAATATGGCGTATCCGCTCCGCCACCACTACCACCGCCACCCCATGCTTGGATTTCTAACCTAGTTTGGTCTGTTACCCAATCGGGCCATTCAATTTTCCCATCTTGCGTATAGAGCAATTCAGCATCGGCAATAATGAGTTTATTAATCAAATCTTTTTTGATGTTTTTAATTTCCTGCTTGAGAATATCTATGTCTGATTTCGTATAAACAAGATCTCCATCGACCCTCAAAGGTCCTTTAAGAAAGCTTCCGCTTGCGCTTAAACTGGTGACCACTTCATTGTTATGCATAAGGTTTAGTGATGAATTACCCAAAAGTTCTAAGCCACCACTCATGGTGACTTTGCTGGTAAATTTATTGTAATTTTTCCATTCATTTGGGCTTGTGAGGCGCCCATAGCTGGTCATATCTTGATTAATCTTAGCTCTAAAATCATCAAGCCCCACGATATCTTCGGTTTTATGTTGGTGCGCACCTAACAGGGAGACAGCACTGCCAAAGGTAAAATTATTATTGCTTGATTTATAGAGAACATAATTGTTAGCCGCATCTTTTGCCCCCTCGATATCACTTAAATCGGCAAAAGTGAAGGTTTTATCCGCTGCCATCTTGGCTTTGAGAGCGCTTTCTAGATCTGCAACATCACTTATTGTGTGCGTGTGTTTTGAAGGTGCTTTTTCGTTTACCTTTTCCTCAATATCAACAATGGCTTGATCAATTTTGGTCAAGTTTTCGCGCAAGATGGGGAATTCAGAACTGATAAAACGCCCCTCTTTAGGCAATTCCATGTCGAGTTTTTTGGTTTTTGTCATCTCTCATTTTCCCATTATAATATGCCAGCGCCAAAATCACTCACCATGGACCGCGCAGCAGGTCCACCGGTAAGGGTCAATTTCAAGCGCGCTTGTTTGGCTGTTTTGTCACTGCTCACAAATTTTCGTTCTGTCCAAAGTGGTTCAGCGAGTTGTTCTGTTTCGTCAAGTTTCAAAGGGGTGAAACCACCATCATCCAGTTGCATCTCCAGTGAAAAGGTTGCACCACCTGGTAAAAAGGTTTTGATATAGCTGGTCAATCGTGCTTTTTCACCAAAGGCAAAAGCACGCGTGACATAGGTCGCTTCCTTATGGATCTTCCCCGCAATCAATTGAACAGGCGCAAACAAGACGGGTGAGAGCTTTTCGGTGCCTTTGAGAATAGCGCGAAGCTTGACCTTTTCACTGATATATTCAGTAAGACTGAGCAATTGAAAAGGCAGCAGTTGATAAATTGTGCCGTTGTTTCGTTCAATTTCAAAGATGACAGAACACTCACTTGAAGGCAACTCAATGGCTGCGCGTACTTGCAAATCAGAGCAGTCCACAAGGTCAAAGGTGCCAAGATCAATGGTTTTTTCTGTTTGCCTATAGCGTGCCGCCAGCACTCGAAAGGCTAAGGCTTCATCTTGATGGGCTGTCCAACTTTGTGCGTTAACAGAAGAAAAGCGTGGACCGGTCACGTAAGGGTGACTTGAGACATATCTCTGGTGTTCTGCATCAAAATCTCCAAGCTTTGCTAGTGAGACGGCATGATCAGCATCATCGGTTTTAATGACAAAAGCAGTGAGACGGTCATTAGGGACTAACAAGGGGACATCATAGCGTGCTTCTGCCCAACCTAGCTTTGCGCCCTTCATAGAATAAAAGCTTTGTGCTTGAATATCGGCGGTAGGATAGCCGTTTTCGGTTGTCACCAAATCAATCACCAGATCATGGTTCTGATTGCCGATTTTGCAAAGATGAAAGTCAATTCCTGTGATTTGCCGTGTTTCATCGGGGGTAAAGACTTGCGCTTGTGGGTCAAATTGCGTCCATATCTTCACCGTGGTGGTGCGCCGCATCACTTTCACATCAATCAGACCTTGACCGGTAAAAAGCCCCGTTGCAATGGTTCCACCTTTTCCCCGTGCCACAACGTTTTTTGTGCCAGCCGTAATATTTTGTGGAATCGTGAAAGTTCCCTCAAGGGCGCCTTGTCTATCGGCAACAAGGCGGCTCGCTGGCAAGATATCCACACCATCAAAGGTAAGACTTTCCAAGATTTCGCTACTGCCAAAACCTTCAATTTTAAAGTGAAGGGTAATTTGTCTTAAAAAGTCGATTTGTTCTTGGAGTGTGTTGATGAAATTATCGCTTACTTCTGTTCTACGTATGGTACTGCCACGGTTCCAGCCCATAATGATTTGATTGGTGATACCCGAGAGCCAATCGGTGCGCTGTTCATGCCAAAAGTCTGTTGCGGGTTCAAGGGTTACTGTACCAGGCAGGGGTGCAAAATTTTGATAAGGATTGATCTTTTCGCAAGCCGTTGTCAACTCTTGCGCAATGATCACTTCATTTGTCCAGTCAAGGGTGACAGGCGCTTTTAAAGGAGCAGTATAGAATGTTGGGTCAATAGCAAGCTGCAAAATGCCATTGCCTACTGCCCCTGTTTGTTGAAAGCCTTCATCTCTGTAACTATCATCGAGAAAAGGGTCGGCAAACATGCCTTTTTTGGCAACAGGCTCTTTAGAGTCTACATTGCTTTTAATGCGCTCTAACTGCATCAACCGGTCAAGGGAAAGCACCCGTTGAAAATAGCGCCACATCTCATCATAGGGGGCAACACGGGTGCCATCATTAACCACAAGGGGGGTACTAAGCCAATTGTTGGTAATGGTTGCGAGCGACAACACCTCATCAGGGACACTAGGTGCCATGGGTTGGTCTGAAGAAATCCCTTTGATATAGACGACATTGCCCCCTGTGTTGAGACCAATACGGTCAATGCGGGGGAGTTTGTAAGTGTAACTGACAATGATATCACCATTCTCAGCACCACCTGATACTGTAATTTCCTGCGCTGTTACCTTATCAGCCGTGATTTTTGCACGATAGCGATAAGTCACCTTATAGCTGCTCCCTGCTAAAGGTTCGTCTCCCACCGGTGCCCAATCAATGGTGTCTCCGGTTTTTTTAAAATCCGTTCCTTCTTTAAATTCCTTGCTTCCTTGAACGACTTTAATAAACGCGGTGATGCTTTTATCCGGCACGCCATCACGCCCAGCGGCAACGGCACCACGGGTGACGTTAACGGTTTTTTCTTTTGTCAACAAAAGAGACTGAATATCGGCAATAGGAAAATAATAGGGTTTAAAGGTAAAACTTGTTTTCCCTTTTGGGGGCGAAAAAATGTGCGTTTCGCTAGGAACAACGCTTGTCGAAAAATCTTGCATCTCTTCATGGCGCAAGGCGGCAAGGCGTTTGCGTTTAAAGCCATTGATATTGGCTTCTCCTTCTTGAATACTAAAGACTTGGCAACCGTTATTTGCTCCCAATGCACTTACACGGCATCCCCCCACGATATAATGCCCATGGGCGCGGTCGTACGTCGCAATGGCTTGCATGGCCGGTTCAAGGAGTGAGGGCGATTTTTGATCAATCAAAACGCCATCTTGTAAGATATAGACCGGAAAGAAAGCTCCTTGCTGCTCATCATCTTTGAGAGCCCAGACAAGTTTTGCTACTTCGCGTGCCGCTCCGGGCTCTCCTTCTGCCAAACTGCCGGCAACTTGCCCCAACAGCTCTGGATCATCCTCATATGTCACCCATTTCTTTTGTAGCTTTACACCAATTTCCACGCGCCCAATCATGGAAATATTCTCCAAGACAGCATTTGAGACAGGAAAGATGTCGCCTGCGATATAAATTTTGCCCTCTGTTAACG
The DNA here is from genome assembly GCF_042195785.1 of Bartonella sp. AP58NXGY. Classification (NCBI taxonomy): domain Bacteria; kingdom Pseudomonadati; phylum Pseudomonadota; class Alphaproteobacteria; order Hyphomicrobiales; family Bartonellaceae; genus Bartonella; species Bartonella sp. AP58NXGY. The sequence continues at coordinate 43,016 of NZ_JBHIOY010000010.1, forward strand.
TGACAGTCCTTGTCTCTTTGTTGACAAAAGCATCAGCGCGTTCAACGCGGTCTCCTTCTTTTGCCACAAGGCGTCCCAAACGGTCATGACGCCCCCTGATGATGGTTTGAACCTCATTGAGTTCACCCGCTTGAAGAAAAGGGCGCCTGCCATAAAACACCACGCTTTGTTGTTCATCTTTGCCTACCGATCTGTCAATTGCAAAGGGTAAACCACTTTCATGCTTCATGTTAAAACCTCAATAAAATTTTGAATTGTTCGCGAACATCAGCACGCAAAAGAATATTGACCGGTGTTTTGAGTATCTCTACACCACCACGCAGTTCATGAGCTCCAAGCCAAAGCTTGCCAGGAGGGGTTTGTTGTGCAAGAGAGCCATGAACGAGAAGGGAAACAGCGGCGGCTTGTTTGTCCTCAACATCTTCAAAATCTGTGCGAGCTGCAAGAAACAACAGAGTGCCGGTTGGGGAAGGGTTAAATCTGTTGCCACAATGGTTGTAAACACCCTCTAAAACCTGCTCTACAGGCTGGACAATGTTGCATCGGCGATACCCAATCAGAGTATTGTTTGCGTCTCTTAAAGCCAAATAAAGGGGACGATTTTGGAACCACTCTGCCATGAGTATATCGCGTTCATGTTTTTTGACCGAACACCAAGGAAAATTTGCCAAATCCCAAGGGTAATCAATTTGGTTCCAGCTTAACTCCTCGTCAAAGTCATCTATCCAATTGCCAATAAGCTTGCCTTCTTCTTCTCCCAGCGTGTGCTTGATTTCTGTTGTGCGTCCAAAGGAAAACAAAGTTCCCCCAGCTGTGAGATGGATACCGCTCTCGAAATCCAACATGCTGTCATCAAGGCGTGACATATTGGCTTCCAAAGCTTGCACATCATACCCCGCAACACCACGGCGAAAATCGGAGCGCAAACTTTTGGAAAGTCTCACGATTGCTTCAATGGCTTCAAGGCTGTTTTGTTTAGGGAGGCTGTCAAAGTAAAGTTGAAAGGAATTCCACCATGCACGCCCAGACCAAGCGGGTATAAAGCGGGCTGTCATCTCTAACCATTGAAGCCCCATCTCTATTGCCATAACAGACCCGCGTATCCGCTGCCATGCAAGCCCTTGGTCAATCAAATCATAGAGGTTTGGAACATAAGGTGTCAGTTCCCCAAGTCCATATTCTTCAATCAACCATGGCAAAAAGCGGGGAGGGCGCGTGATCAATTTAGCACGCGAAATCCCCAAAACAGACCCATCAATATCTTGGTGAAAGTCGCAAGCATCGGCAAGGCGCTTTTCAAATTCTGTTGCATGTGAGGGGAGGAGCGAGCCAACCATTAGCGTGCACGCCCTTTAAAGTTTAAGGTGATTTTGCCAATCGATAAGATTTCTTCATCACAAACTGCACTGTCCTTTGTGGGTGTAAGGGCAATCACTTTCTGAACACCAGGGATCATCAGTTTTGAAACCCACCACGAGAGGCTTAATTCACGACCAATGGCTTGTTCTTGTCTCCACGCTGCTCTTAAATTTGCCTCCATTGTCGTGAGAATTTTCAAAGATGTTTCCGGTAACAGCCAAACATCTGCTTCTAAGTCTAGCACTTTTTTGACAGCAGCATGCACAATAATCGTATCATTGGTCATGATGATATTTTTTCTGTGAAGAGCTTGTGAAACTGTTTGTAAGAGATCTTCAGAGGCTGTTCCTTCTTCATTATTACCAAAAAGAGCAACATAGATGGTTGGGTCTTTGCCTTTACGATAGATAATGGCATCTTTCACTCGACTATCGGCTGTTAAGGCGATAAGCTTGTAATAGGGTTCTGTTCCACTTCCGTTTCCTCCACGGGCATGAAGCTGTATGCGTTCACGATATCTCTCGTCACTTTCCCCTTCCATGCGGGCAATACCATGCCAGTTTCCCAAAGCATCAAGAGATTCACCGATTGCAAAATCAAGAATGTTGTTGCGTGCTGCCTCATTAATACGCTGTCTTAAAAGCAATTCTCGATAGCTAAAAGCCTCTATGACTTTTACGGCTGGATCACTTTCCAAAAATGTATATTCGGGTAAAAGTTCTTTTAAATGGGTAAGAGCCGCTGCGCGGATTTCCTCAAAAGAAAGTTCTGTAATAATTTCCGGTTTTGCAAGCGCTTGACTCATTTTATCAATAATCCTTCCATGGTAATGGGCTTACCGGATGGCAAATAAATGCCTTCAAAGGATAAAGAAATGTGTCCATTCTCACTCCTTTTAAAATCGATTTTTTTCACTTTAAAACGCGGTTCCCATTTGTCTAAAGCCTCAGCAACGGCGGCATAAAGGGCAACGGCAAAAGCATTATTCACTGGTGCATCAATGAGTTCTGCAACGCGTGAACCATAATCACGACGCATTACACGCGAACCAATCCGTGTTGACAAAATATCAAGAATTGATTGGCGTAAATGATCAATGCCGGTTAATGGCTTTCCCGTTGTACGGTCCATTCCACTGTTCAATTGGGACCTCCAGTCATCGCGCCACCAGAATAAACACCGCCATGAACATGGGTTGCTCCTACATTGGTGCCGTTATGCTTTAGTCCACTTGAATGAAAGGAAACATTATTCCCAGAATAAAGAGAGAGACTATCATTTGAATTCAGTGAAACGCCACCACCTGCTTTCAAAGAGATGTTGCCTTTTGCGTTTAAATTTATATCGCTTTCTGAAACAATCTTTATGCCTTCCGGTGCGGTAAGCTCTAGCTTGCCACCATCACCTTTTAGTGACACACCATCAGCAATCGTGAGAAGAAATTTTCCACCTGATTTGATATGAATTCCATAAGTATTTTGTTCATCATCATATTCAAGGCTGGTTCCATCAGGGTATATCGTTCGGTGAATGCTGCCTTTATCGGCTGCTTGATTAGCATCGGTATGAAGTGAATCAACAATCACCCCTTGTGATAAATCCCCTGATGACGAGATAACAACTACTTGCTCTCCAACATCGCGCCCTTCATAAGAGCGTGTTTTACCGGCGCGGGCTTGTGTGTCTGGAATCCAGTCACTGACAAGATTGCCACTTTTTATCCGATAGCGTGCGTTTTTATGGTCGACATGGCTAATCTTACCCACCACAACCATATTTGCCACACGTCTCTTTAGATCTGTGATTTCTTTATCGCGCTGCTCTAACATGTCCACCTTCAATTTTATGGTATTTGTCTTGGTTTCCCACACCTGTTTCTGGTTTAAAACCGACAAGTGGTTCAACAACTCTTGCGATTGCCTTTCCTTCATAAGGGCAGGGGATATTGGTGACGTAAGTCACGTCAAAGGTTAAAATTGCACCGTGGAGTGCTAGAGCGCCATTATCACCAAAGGCAAAAGCAATATTTTGCAGGCGGCATGTCTCAACGGTGTTGTTAAGATTGGGGTTGGCATGGAAAATCTCTTCAACTTCCCATGCTAATTGGTCAACAAAACGTGCGCCATCTTCACATGTTGCATAGCATTCAACATCTACTGTTAAAACACGCCGCCTTAAGCCAAAATCATGTCCATCTTCGATGATTTCACTTTGCGTTGAGATATTAATAGCTGGCATTGTTTCAATAAATAAATTGAAATCGCGCATATTGAAAACATTATCACCAGCCACTGTTTTTGCTGCCTTTATCAACGCAACAAATGTTTCTCTTATCGTCTCACGGGGGGGCATGGGGGCTCCTGTTCAATTAAGTGCATAAAATGATTGACTAGGATTAATAATGATACTATCATTGGTTATGAGTAATAAAGTTGAAAAAATAATCAGCTTGATGAAAGCATCACCAAAGAACATTAAGTTTTCAGATTTGTTGGCTGTATGTGTCTATTTCTTTGGAGAACCACGGAACAATGGTACAAGCCACTTTGTTTTTAAAACACCGTGGCTTGGTGATCCTCGTGTGAATATTCAAAAAGATTCTGGTAACAAAGCAAAAGCTTATCAAGTCAAACAAGTCTTACAAGCGATAGAAAGGATGAAACATGAACAATAATCATTATACATATCGTGTTTTGTGGTCGCAAGAAGATGAGGAATATGTCGGATTATGTGCAGAATTCCCATCCCTTTCATGGTTAGATGCTCAAGCAGAGAAAGCTTTAAAAGGTATTATGGACCTTGTTTCAGAAGTTGTTGAGGACATGCAACATAATGGAGAAGAAGTTCCTGTGCCTTTGTCACATGGTAAATATAGTGGTAAGTTTCAATTAAGAATACCACCAGAGCTCCATAGAAAACTTGCAATACAAGCCGCTGAAAATGGTGTGAGTTTAAATAGATATATTTCTTCTAAACTTTGAATCTTTTAAAAGTCTATACGTACTAAAAGAAAACTAATTCTTATGAAAACCTCTAAATTAAAACAAATACCCGTTTTCAAGACGGATGAAGAAGCAGAAAACTTTGTTGATACTGCCGATCTTACAGATTATGACTTAACTGATTTTAAATCCGTTCATTTTGAGTTCTTACCTAAAGAAGTCTTGACTACCTCCCCACCTTTAACGATAGGGAGGGGAGTTTTGTTTTTAAGTTAAGCAACCTTTTTAATGGGGCTCTCGAAATTTGGTTCATAAGCGCGTAACAAAGAATCCATGCTATGCGGTAACTCTGAATCTCCAAAATCTGTAAGAATTGCTAAAATCTTCGTAATATTTGGAACCTCATTTTGAAGTTTTAAAATCAAAGCTTTTTCCACCATGCCCATAATCTCAATTATGGCAGTGCAATCCTCATCTCCAATGCTTTGATGATTAGAAAACTGAAACAATGCCATCCACAAATCGCATAGGAAGTTGGTATCTATCTTCATTGCACACCTCCATGAATTTGCTCTCTCAAACATGCTAATCCTCTCGATGTGATTTTCGTTGAAGGCAGCACCTTTTCCGTACCATCCGGTCTTTGAATGGTAATAGCAGGGCAATCCATGAATCCTTTCTTGATCTTGTCCTGATAAGGTAACAGAGGCGCCCCTGGAGCCCGTCGATAGACCCAATCATGTTTACGCAAGTAATCCGTTAAATCCTTTGGTCGTACCTCCAACATCTTTGCTGCTTCGATAAGACCAAACAGACCATCAGAACGTTTTAGACCCTCAAGTGCCTCTGCTTTTGGTGCTAATTCTGCAATAACATGATCTTTCTGCTCAATTTGACTTTGTAAATGGTTCAAGACACCAAGTAATGCCTCGGGTTTAGAGTAGTCAACTTGTGATGCAGCTATCTGTGGTGTTGCTACTTGTTTCAAAAGTCGTTCACATTTGATAAAGTATTGACGTGCTTCATGCCCTTTATCATTACGCTCTATCATCGAAAGATGTTTAGCCATGTCTAATGTAATGTGGTATTCTTTTACCTTTCCACCGTTTTCTAAATTTTTAGAAAGCGTTATAAAGTTTATATTTTCCAGAAATTTACATTCTTTAATGCGATTTTTAATCCAGTCTGCAAACTTTGATGTAATCCCTAAAAATGCGTGCAACTCATGCGCACTCACAGTTTGAACAGTTTCTTGATCAATAATCTGTTCTGATATTTCTATAAGTGTGTTCATAAAGAACTCCTTGGTAATAGAGGTTTCTTAATGACACTCAAAAAGAGTGCCGGGTGCTAAGAAACACGGTACCAAGTCCGTCGTTATGCTTTTCCTCAAAGGGTATTTTATGGCATAACCACACCCGACAAGATCATTATATGCGTGTAACATACAATGAGTCAAAGCCTTTAATGTGCGGAAAATAAACTATCTCGGTAGTTTGTCCGCTTGGTATTTTCCAAGGTGTTTCTTAGGCACCTGATTCGATTATTCATACTCCTGTCACAATGTCAATAAGTAAAATTACATTTTTCTAACTTATATAAGTACGTCTTTACTTTATTTGTCGACTCACTTTAAATCTCCACTTTACTTTTTTATTTATAGCGGAGGGGGAGGTAATGCTGGATACCCTTGATATAATTGCAATGATCGTGTGCTTGTTATCATTGCCAATGATGATTGTCGGACTCGTTTTAGTATGTATAAAGAAATGGCGGAAAAACGGACTGAAAACTCTTGGTATTGGAGCTTTATTATTTATCGGCTCTGCGATAGTAGGTGCTTCTGTACACAAAGACAAACCAAATCAAATTACACACAATAATGAAATTGTTACCTCCTCCTCAATGAAATTGTTACCTCCTCCTCGACTTCGTCAATAGATGTTGCTACTCAAAACGAAAGCGTGACTCAGGTACCAGCTGAGGATACTGATAAGCAAATTACCCCCACTCAAGTTAACAAACCAGACAAAGATGATGGATTAGGCTTTTGGGGATGGTTTTGGTTAATTTTCTTTGCGTTTTTTGCGTTTTCCATTTTCGCTTATTGGCAAGATAAACGCAAAAAACGTTTTGAAGAAAAAGTTCCAGAACAGGTTTCAATGTCGCTCCCTCCTGCACATCCTTCTTCTGATTTCTCAGTCGTTAATAAAACATCTCCAGCACTTAAAAATGAACAACTGGAAAAATGGATCAGGATCTTTCTCCATTGTGCTCTATTGATTGGAGGCATTGTGGTAATAATAAGTATTTCACCATGGTTATTAGTAGCCATTCTTATTATTTTACTTTTGGTGATCGCTCACTACTCTGAAAAGAAAAAAGTAAAACTTTTTGAAGAACAAGTTGCAATGTTGCTACCGGATATTAAAGTGTCTAGTTTTTCTGAAGCGTGTAAAATGTTTCAAGAACTTGACGCAAGCGAATATGAATATCGTTTAGCACACAATGAAAAATTGTTGGGAGTTCAAGAACGCGTTTTCTTTGATATTAATAAAAAGATCACACTTAGAGGACGTCTTTTGGTAACCGATCAAGCCATTGTATTTGAAAGTCCTGAAAAGAATGAAAGAACTACTTGGACACGAATTGCATCAGTCACTATAACATACCATGAATGCCAAATCAGTCTCCGTACCGGCATACCACGGAATTACCAATTCACTGCCTTTTCAAGTCCAAGGTTTACAGCAGTAATCGAGTTCTGGGACAGTTTTATTGATTTTTAAATACACAAGATAAAGATGCCTCATTGTTTTATCTCCCGCAAGATAAGCTTATACATACCGGATTCAGAGGCTTGGACATCTGTGATCACGAAGTGCTCTTGAGAAGAGGGGGCTTTGCTGTTTTCAGGAGAGATGATCACAATACTATCTTGAGGTTTTGGTGGTATTCCCCCGATATCATTAATAAAAAGGTCAAGTTCCTTTTTTGCGATTGTCGTGGGGATTCTGCCACCAGCCTCCGATTCCGAATGTTTAATACCATAAATAGCTGTAATCCGAAACGATTGTTGATTGTCTTTTCAGGTGTAGATGACGGGCTGCCCAAAGATGTTACGACATCTTTAATCATTTGGTTTAGCAGCCCATGCCATCGTATGTTATTTTCCTCCACTGAACGCTTTAAAGAGCATTTCTGGACGCGTGCAAATATAAAGCGGATAGCTGCACACAACAAGTTTGGCCCATGTGTTGTAACCAGAATCTGGAATAAGAACAGTATAAAGAGTTTTTCCAATCGTATGAGAAAAATTCTCAATTTCTGCTGGTGCAAAAGCTTTCTGGAAAACGCCAGGTGCATTAGCGGGAAAGAATTGACATTCATCCGGCTTAATGCCTATAGCGCGTTTTGTTCCAGCTTTTGCATTCAGATTATAGTTATGAATACTCCGGTAATTGATAAAGGTTACACCAGCAAAGTCAAAACTGCCGAAGCTCCCTGAACCAATTGCACTTGGTGTTGCAATACCTCCAGCGCTATTCAAAGCTTGTGCAAGAGCTGTGTTGAGATAGGTCTCACGAATTGTTTTATGGTTTTTCAATTTGGAGAAAAACTCATTTCCACAAAGCCCAATAATGCGTGAACGATCAGTGAATGCACCCTTTGAAGCTTCAATCATTTTCATAATGACTTGATCAACATGGTCCGCAACGTTGGTTGTCTCAACATTCAGTTTAAAGTCAATCGGCTCTGGTGGAGTAATTTCCCATTCCTTGTACCAATCAACAATCACCGCACCATCGGCATCAAGGACAACACCTTGAACAGCGCCAAGTTGCATGTTTTCCCATGTCAATTCGATTTCAGAAATCAGTTTCTTTTGTTTTCTGGCAATATATTGCATTGCCATCTCTAACTGATCTTCTAATTTCAATTCATTCCAACCGTAGATTTCTTCTATTTTAATAGCATCACTTTTGGCAATCCGTGTTGTTTTAAAAAACCGAAGGCAATCAGTTTTGTCATCATTTGCACAAGACATACCACGTTCACTCGTTTGAATAAGTGATATATCTCTCCTTTCAATACTAACTATTGCTGTATTTGTCTCGATTTTTTCAAAAAGATTGAGAGAACCGATAAGACCTGGTTGAAACTCATAGTTCTCAATCGCTTTCATCATGCTGGAAGCTGAGAAAGCGTCGTGTTTAAAAAAATTTATATCCATATGTATAATCTCCTACCACATTGTAACATAATTTTGGTTATTGTCTTCTAAAGATTGAATGGCAGCACTTTTTTTGTTCATCTGTAATGGCATCTGGCCATAGCAATTCAGAAGCTTTTACAGTGCATAAGCGTGCTGTAATCACGGCGCGTTGATCTGCGCCTGTTGCGTCAACAGTGGCAAAAGAAATCCCTGCCGGTGTTTGACTGCCATCTGATGCTGCTGGATTAAGGGGGGCATATTTTTCTGATGCTGTAATTTTCCCCATGACAGTTCCTGCTTCAATGAAGGCTCCTGATGCAAAAACCACTTCTTCGTTTGACATATCCGTATCGTAGGGTCCAAGATAAGCGCCATTGCGTACGTCTTCATAAATAATATTATTCATTTCACTGCCCTCCAAGCTGCTTCCCATTTTGTATGAATCTTTGCCTTACTCGTTCCATCACTATGAGGAACCGTGGGTGATAATTTTAAAGATGAACTTTTCAAGACAGCAGCAGTTAAAACAACATTTTTTGCTTTCTCAACAATCATGCCGCTTTTAATGGCTTTTGCGGCATCAAAAGAAACGCCTAAGTGCTTTGCTTGCCTTTCAAGGTTTATCAGTGCCTTGCCTCGTTTTCTTTCCTTTTCAAGAGCAGCTTTTATGCTTTCTTGTTTATCTTCGTCCTCATCTTCGTCTTCGTTTTCTTCTTCATCGTCAAAGACTTCGGTATCTTCGTCAATGTCGTTCTCGTCCTCTTCATCTTTGTTGATGATGTCGACAATTTTTTCATCATCCTCTTCTTGGGCGCGGTATTGTGTGCGTGCCATGTGTTTTTTCCTTCTTTTGTTGCTATTGGGGTTTGTGATATAGAAGCCGTTAAGGCTTCCAAAGTTTGCGCAAGGGTGCCCTGCGCATCTGCTAATCCAAGCTCTAAAGCTTGGGTGCCTATAAAAGTTTCTGCTTTGGTGTCGCGAATTGCGTCCGTACTCAGAGGTCTGTTTTTTGCAACCCAATCGACAAACATTTCGTAGAGCAGGGCGCAATCGGCTTGCATTTTTATCTGTGCTGTATCGCTCAAGGGTTCGTGAGAATTGCCATGAGTTTTGTGATCACCTTCAAAAACGAAGGTCCATTTAAGCCCGTGTTTCTCATCCGCACGGGATTGGTCAAGATGGGCGCAAACAACCCCAATCGAGCCCACAACACCCGTGCGTGCAACCCATATTTGAGAAGCTGCACAAGCAATGGCATAAGCTGCAGAACAAGCAAATTCATTAGCATGCGCCCAAATGGGTTTATTGTATTGTTTTGAGAGGGTTTGAAACTCTTCAACCAAATCAAAGATGCCACCGGCTTCTCCCCCACCACTGTCAATATCGAGTAAGACGGCATGAACATCAGGTTGTGCAATGGCTTCACGAAAAGAAGCCCTTAACCCTTCATAAGAGGTCAATCCCGATAAAGCTCCAAGCCATGCACCGCGGCGTACAAGCGTGCCATGAACCGGTATTATAGCAACGTTGTTTTGTACTACATAGGTTTCTGGTGGTCTGAAAGCTTCTGTATTTTCTTGCGCAAAAGCTTTAGGGGCAAACTTTTCGCCTGCAAAAAGGCGTAGAGCAAGAGCATTAAGGATAATGTCAAGCTTTGTGGGGGCAAGCATGTGTGGAACCCCAAAAAGCCGTGATGCCAAGAATGGCATGTCGAGATTATTCACCATTTTTATGTGCCTCACTACCTTGGTTACTTTCATAAGTCTCAGAAGGGTCTGAAGCTTCATCATCAATCGCTTGATTTTCACCAGAGGGCGCTGCCATATCCGTATCAAAAGATAAGCCGCGCGCGCGAGCGTCTGTGTGCTCTTCCTCAAGTTCGGCATGAATGCTGTCGATATCAAAGCCGCGCTCGGCAAGTGCCATGCGTCGCGTTTTCAAGCCTGCACGAATTTCTTCTTTTTCTGCCGAAATATCCTTGTTTGGATCAATCATTTCAAGCGGGGGCGCAAAGCTTTCACATTGAAGCCATGGCAAAGGATTTTCTTCCCATCCTGGTAAATTCACGCATCCAGAAAGTACGGCCATTTCAACAAAACGCTCCCAAACAATGCGGTTAAACTGAAAGGCAATGATATGTTCACGCCATTGTTTGACGTGCCGTCTAAACTGAATGATAGAGGTACGCACATTGGAAAAATTGCCGCGCGTAACGTCTCCAGTCACAACGGCATAAGGCATATTAAGAGCAGAACAAATCTTTAAAATATTACGATACTGAAAAGCCTCGTAAGAACCACCAACTTCAACAGGGGTTGAAAATGTAATTTGTTTTTCGCCATCCACCATGTTGACCGATCCAGGATAAATTTTATCCACGTCAGGTGCCTCTTCAGTCTTCTTTGGGGGCGTCGTTTGTTCACGATTTTCCTCTAATGCCGCATCATGAGATTCCTTCCCTGTAATAAACACCGCAAAAAGAGCCGCCGTCCTTTTTCTATCGAGCTCTGCATCATCATAGGATTCGAGTTGAAAGATCTTTGTCATAGCGCGCGTTATTTTGGGAGAACCGCGCAATTGTCCGGCGATACGGCGCTCTTTGATGTGAAGGACCATTTCAGCAGGGACGCGCACGCGCTCTTGGCTCTCAAATGCTATATTTGCAGGGACATCATCATAGGGGTGATGTTCCCAGAAATGATAAGCAACGCGCTTACCACTGGCATTAAATTCAATTCCCATACGAATGTAATTGCCTTCAATCTCAGCAGGTCCATTGTAAGTTAAATCCAGCATTTCGGTTGGATAAACTTGTAATTGAAGCGGCACACCAGAGCGTCCATAAAGGTCGACATAGTGTAGTCTTACAAAGCACTCTCCGGTTAAAAAGACCTCTCGTGCAATGGTTGCTTGCAGCCCATAAAAGTTGGCATCTTCATCATAGTCTGCTTCATCAACCCATTGCCACCATAAGTCTAAAAGCTTTTTCTTTTCTTCTTGAAAGCCTTCAATGCGAGGATAAGGTTTAATCCCATCACTTACAGCCGCGGAGACCCATTCTTCTGTTGCAGACCCATAAAGAGATTCATTGTCATAAAGCCATCTTGAACGGGCAACAATGGTATCACCGCATTCCTCAATGGCTTTATTGATATGTTTTTTTGCGGGGTCAAAACCACCCATACGGCGGCTTTTGCTTGCCGCTTCAAAATGAGGATTGTGTTGACGAGAAATTTTAAAAAAGCCTGTGAGTTTATTGAAAAAACCAGCCATTAATAGCCTCGTGATATATTAAAATAGAAAACGCGTGAACGCTTGCGCCCTTCAAGGTTGGCTATTTGTGTGTTCAGCATCTCAAGCGCTCTGCGCAGTTCCTCAACAGAGCGGTTGCTGACTTGCTTATCGCCATGGCGTACCGATTGTGCTCCCGAATAAAGAGCTTCTTCAATTTGTTCACGCCGCCTTTTTAAGTTTTCAAGTCTCTCAATTTTGCTGTTAATTGGTTCTAAAGTTTCACCCACAAATTACCTCCAATCCCCTCGCATATAAGGATTCATCATTGTTCTGAATGGCTTCTTTTGAGGCTGTGCTGTCTGAGATCTTCTTGGAGAAGGAGAGGGCACATGTTCTGATGTTGGCTGCTCTAAAGAGCCTTCAATTTTAAGTTTTTCCAGACGCTCTTCTAAGATATCGACTTCTCGATTAAGGTTTATTCCTGCCGAAATCAGACCTTGTAAAGCAGCATAAGCATAGACCCTACAGTCCAAGGCTTCATTTCTTGCCTTTTCGCTTTTTTGCCATTCAATACGCTTGAAGCCTTTAAAATATTTGATGACTTTTCTTTCAGCGGTCAGTTGGTCAAAATATTCTCGATCAAGGCTTTTGTGAAAGTGTGTTGCACCAGCACCCGATGCTTCAGGACCGGATTTTTTAAACCGTGCCGTGATAATATCTTTTGCTGCATCAACCCCAACAATATAGAGATTAATCTGTCCTTTGTTGTTTCTACTTGGACGGCGTGGCCATACCGCACGCCATCCCGCTTGCCCCTTAATTCCCCAGATACGTCGTCCCTCACGGGGGCGCACGTAATTATAAACCGCTTGTGTGTGTCCACCACCGGTATCAATACAAGCAGCTGTTATCCTAATTCCCTCTTTATAGCCTGTATGTGGCCAGCGTTTTGTAAGGTATTCATCTAGCTGGTCCCATACTTCAAAAGAAGAGGGATCACCAAGGATAACTTGATAATCAATATGCCAACTTTCTTCACTGCGTCCCCATCCAACCACTTCAAGTTCTAAGCGGTCATTTTGCACATCAATACCAGCTGTTAACAACACGGCTTGTTCTGGTGCAAGGGGATAATCTTCGCGTTTTGCATAGAGGCTGTCTGGATCAATAACTTCGCCTGTTCTGTCCTCCCATGGCTCTCCAAGCACTGTATTGACAAAAGGCTGTAGAAGAGCTGGATCATCTTTGGCATTTAAAAACTCTCTTGCACATTCCCCCCATGTAAGCCAAGGAGAATAGAGTGCCGAAATATGATAAGAACGCAAATTGGGTCTGCTTGACTCACTGGTTGGGACCCAGCATGCGCCTCTTTCTTCACACATGAGATCTGTTTTTCGGTGCTCGGCATGTTCATGACCACAATGCGCACAAACAAAAACAGCTTTTTCGGGAGCCCCTTTCGGCCATTTGATTTGTGACCAAACAATCGGCTGGAGTGTACCACATGCATCACAAGGCACGTTGTAATATCGCTGGTCTCCTAGTACAAAATCCTTGGCAATACGGCTTGTGTCACGATGGGTGGGTGTGGACAATTTAAAGATCTTTCGTTGTACAAAGGTTGATGTGCGCTTTTCCGCAATCATCACTGGATCACCTTCGTTATCGACACTGAGAGGATAACCATCCACTTCATCCAAAATCAGATAACGAATGGGCATAGAACGCAGACCAGCCGCACTGTTTGCTCCTGTAAGCATCAGTGCTCCACCATCAAACTCTTTCGAAAACATGGTATTCCCACTGTCACGTGCTCGTGCTGGGGCTATGCGTTCACTTAAAACTGGACTTGCCATAATCATGGGATCAAGCCGCGTCTTTGAAAGCTTTTTGGCCGTCTCAACGGTTGGCATGACATAAAGGGCAGGTCCTGGACTATAATGAATAGCATAACCGCAGAAATTTAATCCTGCCTCTGACATGCCAACCTGCGCCCCTTTCATGACAATGGTTGTTTCAATTGGCACGTAAGAAGAAAGATTATCCATGATTTCGCGCAGATAGGGGGTCCGTTTTGTTCTCCACAGTCCAGGTTCAGCACTGGCTACCGTGCTAAGGTATCTATTCTTGTCCGCCCATTGCGAAACCGTATACGGTGGGTCCGGTTGTCTTGCATTATTGGCATGGGCGAAAAATTCTTCGACTGCATTGTCATCCATTATTCATTCTTTGCTCGCCCCAAAAACTCTCTCATTCTGGAGGTTGAGGATCATGATAAGGAACTGGAATATGAACAGCTTCAAGCAAAGCCTTTCGTATGTAATAATCAATGGCACCGATTAGGCTTGCAGCATCACATCCAACCTGTGCGGCAATGCTTGCACCAAATCGATGAGGAAAATTCAACATAGCGTCACGGTGTGCTCTTCCAAACTCACGCGCTGCTCTCTTGACTTCTTCACGGTCAACGGTTGTTTCGCGTAAGCGTTCAAGGGCAATCTTCTCGCTTTCAAGGGCAACTTGCATTCGCTCCAGTTTAATCTTGTATTCATTGGCACCCTCTGTAGAGACTTGTTTGATCTTTGTTCGCGGTTGACCATCCGGTGCTAAAAATGGAGCAGGGCGTTTTGTTGGATTCTCATTCCAGATAGCTGTTGCAAGCGCTTCATTGACAGAACCATCTTCAAAAAGAGCTTTATCAAATTTCCCTGTCTTAAATCGAGAAACCACTGCATTAGGAGAAACACGCATCTTTTTGGCAAACGCACGAAGCGATATCCCCTCACGAACTTTCTTGGTCATAGTTGCTCCATTTTGAATGGTATATACGAATTATTGTACACTTTAATTATTGACAAGGTTTTATTTTTCGTGTACATAAAATATATGAAGATAGTGTGGGATGAACCAAAAAGAGCTTTAAACATTGTTAAACATAAGCTTGATTTTGCTGATGTTATTTACTTTGACTGGGAACATGCTCTTATTGATGCAACACATTCAAACCGCATGAAGGCTATTGGACATTTTGCGGATGGCACAACAGTTATTGTTTTTGCAAAGCTTGGCAATGAAGCGATATCCATTATCAGTTTTCGTCAAGCGAATAAAAAAGAAAGAGAGGTTTTCAATGACTATCAAAAAAATCTTTGAAACAGGATGTGGCTACACAAAAGAAGATTGGGACGCTGTGGATTCCCCACCACTAACAGATGAAGAACTTGCACGCTTAAAGCCAGCTAAAGACGTTTTACCAGCCTCCTTTTTTAAGTATGTAACAGAAGAGCGCCGTAAACGTGGGCGTCCACCCGTTGAATCTCCCAAACAAGCGGTTACTCTACGCCTTGACCCAAACGTTATTGCTTCTTTTAAAAAACAAGGAAAAGACTGGCGAACACGTATGGGTGAAGTCTTAAAAAAAGCAAGTGGCAGCTAAACCAACCACCTCCCCATTGTTGATAACGGGGAGGTATGTCATATTTTAAACTAAGCAGCTTTTACGACAGATCTTTCTAAGACTTGTTTTGCTTCTTTGATTAAAGCTTTATAATGTTTGCTCTCTTCTACCAACGTGAAGGCTTTAACAAGATGCATATGAAGTGGACCATAAATGTAAACATCCTTTTTAGTTGGAGACATTTTATCCCAATCTTTTGGGAAAGAAAAACGTGTATCATCATAATTCGTAGATTGGCTTCTTAGCTTTTTTTCATACTCAATAAAGTAACGACGAACTTGACGTCCTTTCTCGTTACGTTCGACCATTGAGAGCTCTTTCGCCATGTCTAAAGTAAGATGATATTCGATACTTGGACGACCGCTTTTAGGTTTTATTCTTTTTTGAGTAAAACTCACAAAGTCTTGATTTTCTTGAAAAGAATATTCTTCAATCCGTCGTGAAATCTAATCATTGAAGCGTATATTAACATCTAAAAACGCGTGCAATTCACGTGCATTAACGGTTTGAACAGTTTCTTGACCAATGGCTTGTTCTTTTATTTCTATAAGAGTGTTCATAATGAACTCCTTGTTGATTAGGTTTTCTATTGATACCCGAGGAGGATGCCGGGTGCTAGAAAACACGGCAACAAGCCCGTCGTTATGCCTTTCCCAAAAGGGTATTGTATAGCATAACCACACCCGACAATGCCATTATATGCGTGTAACATACAACGAGTTAAAGCTTTTAACTGGCGGTGAAAAGACTGTTTCGGCAATCTATCCGCTTGTTGTTTTTAAGGTGTTTTCTAGGCACCTGATTTAACGATATATGTTTTTTGTGAATCTTGTCAAGTAATAAGATTGCTGTGTGTAGCACATAGAGATAAAGCGTGAGAACAGGATCTAGCCTTTTTTATTAGCAGCGTATTCTTGATGAGAAAGTTGTCTTTGAATATTTTTGATTAATCTTTCATTGGCTTTTTTTACAATAGCACTTGCAATCTCTGGCTTGGACATCACTTTAGCAATCGATGGTCCTTCTTGTTTTGCAATGGGGAATTTCTTCGTCATCTCTTTGAAACACATTCCCTCCCATTTTTAAATCAACACGCTTTGGAAAACTCCCACCCTTGATAAAACCATGGGGTAAGATTTCTTGTTTCCCAAACATTTTGTAAGTTACGCCGCGTTTTGTTTCTTTTGCTTTAAAAAATTTAAGAGGTATCGGTGTTCCAGAACCAATGATATCTGTCTCGAGAAACCTTGCTGTCGCCTTTTCTTTAATATAAACGCCCCTTTTGATGCGCTTTATTTGGGCTGATGAGATGTCTGCAACTTGCTTTTCAGTAAAGCGTTCAACTTGTTTTGCTGCAGTGTTTAGAGCATTACGCAGAGCCCAATTAAGGCGAGGGGCTTGAAGGTTTGTGAAGGTATCTTTTACCTGTTGAAGATACCATTTTTGGTGGATGATTAACTTCAACTTCTAAGCTTTTTTTGGGTAGATGTTGATGGCTTGGAAGCTTTAGATGCTTTAGGCTTTTCGAGTGAGGTTTCCTCTGTTACTGTTTCAGTTGATGTTTGGTTGTGTTCTTGTTCTATTTGCTTAATTTGTTCAACTTCCTTGTCAGGCTTTATTTTTGTTTTGACCTCAAAAAAAGGTTTAGCAGCATTGGTGCGCTTGAGATGGGCATAGACTTGATTGGAGATCTCTACAAATGGATTATTGGGAGTTGAAGTTTCAAAACGAACAGTGCTTTTGTTATCGCCAACAACACACATTGGCTTAGTGATGATTACTTTCATCTTCGCTCCTTTTTTGAGGCAATGAATTAATGACATCATTAGTCAAATATTGATTTTTATTCTGTGAAAAATTAATTAGCCAGAATTAGCAAGAAAACAGGGCTTTCTAGCCACGTTCCAAGATCACATTTTACTGAATTTTTAGGGAATATTTTTGAATTTTAGACACAATAAAACTAGTACAATAACGTCATTAAATAAATTTTTTTACACATTGTCAATAGAAAAAATCTATATTTTGTATTTTAAAATAGAATATATAGAATTTTCTAAAACATTTTAGATTTTATAAATTATTGTGAAATTATTATAGGAGGGAAAGGCAATGACAGGTCCAGAAATATTAGATGCCATGTATATAGTATCAATGATAGTTATATCACTCTTAACTATAGCGTTTTGTTTGCCTGCCGCCTTTTGATTTTCATTAATAGTTCGCGGATCATATGCAATTACACGCTTTTGCAAAAAAATCGAGAGTGAGAAATTCTTCCAGATTGATGAGCTAAATATTAAGTTCGTGACGGGCTGCTGTTGCCAAAAAAGCAGATCTTGTTAAACCTCTCTTTTGTGCACAATTATCAATTGCACGTAAAAGCCCTCGTTCAATTGATATATTTGTGCGTATGACTTCTGAATCATTTTCAATAAAAGGAACTTGTATTAAAAAAGCTCCTTCTGACAAAGCTGTTTTGACAGATTCCCGTTGTATGACTTCTCCAAATTTTGAAGGAATAGGCACTCTATCTATATCTTCACAATAAAGTTGGAGTGCCTCTGTTGCATTTGCTATTAAATTTTCTTCCTCATCGGCGGCAGAAAAAAGTCCCTCAAAATCAGGAAACTGAACACCAAAAGCAGAGTCTTCATCTTTATGAACAAGAGCAAAAAATCTTTTCATTCTTCTTCTCCTTCTTTTAACCAGCCTGCTTGTTGTGCGATAGAACGTGCTGTACCAATCGGAAGATTTTTTTTAGGATGTGGAACGATAACAATCTTATCATCTTTTTTAAATTTATGATGAGAACCTTTCACTTTGATAAGTTCAAAACCATCACGCTTTAATTTTGCAATGATTTTTCGGCTATCTTGTTCCATTACCTAAACTCATAATGTGTAAATATGTACACATTTTAATGATTTTTCATCTGATGTCAATTCTTTTTTAACAGCTAAAATGCTTATGAAGCGCATTAAGAACGACACATATATGGTCAAACCAAATCGCTTGGCACGAATTTCAATTGCCAATTTATCAATCGGTTCACGCGGTATTTTTGCTCGCGAGATACGACCATTGGGTTCTCTGACACATCCCTTAATTCTAGGACGTCTACGTTTTGCATGTTTTTTTTTAGCCATATTTTTTCAATCAGAATGGGACGCTATCGTTAAGAGCTGTTCTATATTCTTGAGTACCTGAGGCAATAGCATAATTTTGAGAAGCAATGGGTGAGGGGTGAGCAGATTGCTCTTTCTTTGCATCAAGCAAATGCAGTTCACCTTTATATTGTGACAAGACAATCTCTGTTGTGTAACGGTCGTGACCATTTTTATCTTGCCATTTACGTGTTTGTAATTTGCCTTCTATGTAAACCTTTTAACCTTTACTGAGATACTGAAGAGCTATTTTTGCCAAATGCGGATTAAAAACCACAATGGAATGCCATTCCGTTTTATCTATTTTTTGATTGGTCTTTTTATCGGTATAGCTTTCAGAAGTTGCCATACGAAAATTGACTATTTCTGCTCCAGAAGTCATTGTTTTGCTTTCGGGATCATCCCCTAAATAGCCAATTAACATCACTTTATTCAGCAAGTTTTTTGTTACCTTAAGTTCGTATTTAAATATGTGAAAAATCTTAGCAGATTTTTATTGTTTTTCAATTATTTCAAAAAGATATTCTTGTTTTTTAACATATAAAATTATGTTTATGGTGTATAAAATAAGCAGATCAAAGTATTCTATTCTGCAAGCACCGTTTTTTTCTACTTTCTCCATGAGTCCATTGCACTTTGTCAGATCTTGTTGTGAAAGAGACTTAAAAATTCTAACAAACGTGTTAGAAATTTCATGGTTAAGTGGGTCAGAAGAGTTCATTGTAAAATTCTTACGACAAATATTTGCTTCTCTTCTCAAGATAGAAGCCGTTTCTTCATCTAAAGCGTATTTCTCAATAATCTTTTCTTCCATGTTAGCAGGTATAGGCTTTTTGCCAATTTCTACAGAAGATAAAAACGCTATAGATACGCCTAATTTCTTAGCCATATCTAATAGACGTTCTGTCCGATCAATACGAATTTTACGTAAGGTTTTGCCAAATGATGTAAGCATTTGATTAAAGCTCCTATTAATGCACTTAAGCTGTTTCCCATAGTTTTTTATGCTCTTGTTGATTTCATCTATGAACGTTGAGAAGAGACAACACCATTTAATCTAAACAGTTTTATAAAATTGGAAATTTTACTATGGCTTTTTAATGGAGCACTGTAGTGTGTAAATAGATATATTTATTAAACTGCGTGTACGTAACATAAGGAAAAATACACAGACTAAAAAAGAATACCAAAGAGCAATATCTGAGTACCAAAGTATAGTATCCAATGAAAAATAAAGCTTATGTTCCATATACTTAGAAATAACAGGCAAAGAAACCGTTTCTTTATAACTACTTGGGACAATTAAAATGACAAGTGCTAAACTTATTAGCTTTAAAAATCGGTGCATATACTGTTTTAAATCACGTGTTAGTTTCACCCAACCTGTTGTATTTCCGCATTTGTATTTTGGGTTGCTCTGCAATTCAGAAGGAATATTGGAATTGCATAAAATTGCAAAAACCGTTGTGACTATTACCAAAGAAACAGACGCGAATGTCAAAATACTCTGAATAAAGTAAAGATTTTTTTAATTCCTAAAAAACATAAAAATATAAAAGTTATAATGCTAAACAAGGCTCTTATCTGCTTATCTGTAAACATATTCATTTCCCACGGTTTTCGATAGTTTTTTATCTCTTTGTTGATCTCATCTATAAGAGGCTCGTAATCGAGAACGCTTTTTGGCAAATTGCCACCATAACCCCATGCTTTTACTTACGCTTTGGTGCTAAAATCTGCCTTTTCTGGTACGGTATAATATTGACCGCCATCAAACTTTTCACACTCTCTTGTGCCGTCTTCGTATTCGTAAAGGTTGTAAAAATACTCTGCCGCTCCGTCTCTTCAAGGAACATATCCAACAGCTGTTGCAACCCACTTTTTTGCATAGGCTGTTTACGGTGTGTTAAGAATAAATGTTTTAAAATGGACATGCTTGAATCCTAATTTTACCAATGGTTTTATTTACCTTAAAATTAACCGTACAGAACTTTAATTTCAATATGCTTTCATCATAAAATCTTTAAATCGCGTTGTACGGTATCTTTTTGACGATTTAAACGCATATCTAATCACAAAACCATCAGAATTTTCACTATTTTGCTGTTTTAGGCTGCTTTTAGAAAGCTTCACACAATTAGAGACCTGTAAAAAGCGAAGTGAGTGCCCTTAAACCCAAAGTGGCTGCTCTTGAAAGTTTACAGCACCATAATGGGCTCTTTGGTCTTACAGAAGCCGCTAAAATACTCGAGATACAACCAAAACAATTCACTCAATTCTTACAGAAAAAAGGTTGGATTTACAGACGTACAATTAGGTGGGAATTTGCTTCCGTATCAAGACAAAATCCAAAAGCAACTTGTGGATTGTCCAACCATCACACTTCAAACTGCGAGTGGAATAGAAAAAATCATTCCTTGCGTAAAGATTACCACAAAAGGCATGGTGCTGCTGTCTCAAGAACTTAAAGTACAAAGTATGCATTAAGAGGAGGTTATGATGATAAAAAAGAAATACGAACTGACTGATGAAAAAATTGAGTTTGATGGATACCTTACGCTTTACCGCATACGTGCATTAAAAGATTTTGGTGATGTAAAGGCAGGCGACCTTGGGGGGCTTTGTAGAGTATGAAGACAATTTAAGTCAAAAAGACGATTGCTGGATTTATAATGATGCCAAGGCGTATTTCTGTGTCAAGATTTACGATAGTGCTAAGGTTTATGATAACGCACAAATTGGTGGTTGTGCTGAGATTTTTGGACACACACAAATTTATGGAAATGTAATTATTGATGCCGATTCAAGAATTTATGGCAATGTAAAAATTTATGATAATTCAAAAGCTTGTAAACAAACTATGACCGCCCAGAGCGGCGTCTCTTCACAAAAGGATATCATTCCTTTCTAGCAAAACAAACCAACTTTTAACACATGCGTGATTCACTCCACGGGGGAATTGCACACAATGGAGGAAAGAAAAATGAATGAACAAAACACTAACTTAACAGAAATTGAAGAAACACATCATTTAGCCGTCGAACAAACTGCTATGGAACGCATTTTAAACAGAGCCTTAGAAAATGATATCGATATGGACCGTCTCGAGCGTCTCATTGCCTTACGAGAAAAAGAAATAGAACGACAAAACTACGAAAGATTTGCCAGTGATCTTTCAAATATGCAAATAGAATATCAAAAAATACAAAAACACCCATACAAACAGCCAATATGCAACCCTTGACCAAGTACATTGATGCTGTAAAGAGGACTCTTGCAAAACACCGATTTGCTTTGTTTTCTCGTATCAAAGAACAGAGTTTAGACAATATAATTATAGAAATGACTTTGACGCATCCATCTGGGAATAAAATCTCAACAGAAAGAAAGTTTCCTTATGACACTAAAGGATGCAAATCAAATATACAATCGGTTGGTTCTGCAATCACATACGCACGCAGATATCTGTTAGGTATGCTTCTTAATGCCGTGAGTGAAGATGATGATACAGATGGGAACCCACCTATTAAAAAAGCTTTTCCACAACAGATCAATGCAATCAGAAGACTCATAGTATAAACTCAAACAGAAGAAGAAATACTTACTTATGTCAACGTCAAAAAGCTTGAAGATATGTCTGAAGAACAAGCACAAACGATGTTACATCTTTTGAAAGATAAACAAAACAGACAAAAGGTAGAAACAGATTCTATTATACAAGATGCCGATCTAGCAACGTCACACGAACAGGGAACGGCGCTGTGAGATGGAGCAAAGAACAGCAGAATGGTTTCAAGCGCGTTTAGGAAAAGTCACCGCTTCAAACGTTTACAACGTATTCAGTAAGACAGCTAAAGGTTTGCCTACAAGCAAATATGAAGATTACAAAATGAAACTCATGACAGAAAGCTTAACAGGGGAAATAAGCCAATCTTATACAACACCTGCTATGCAATGGGGCATTGAACATGAAGAGAATGCCTTAAGAGAATATGAATTCATTTATGATACGACTGTCACAAGATGCGGATTTATCCAACACCCCACAATCAAAATGGCTGGTGCAAGCCCTGATGGGTTTATTGGTGATGATGGTTTAGTTGAAGTCAAATGCCCCCGCAAACAAATACCCATCTACGCTTTTTTATAGATGACGATATAAAGCCGGAATATAGTGCGCAAATGCAGTTCCAAATGGCTTGCTCTGGACGTAAATGGTGTGATTTCATGAGCTATAATCCAAACTTTGTAGGCAAATCACTTCACTTGCGCATGAAAATCAAACGCATTCATCGTGATGAAGAACAAATTAAACAGATTAATTAAGCGGCTAAAGTCTTTTTAGAGGAAATAGAACAAGAGATGCAAAAGATCTCGACAAAAGCCGCATGAAGTTATGGGGGTGCTTTCTCCTCCCAGCACCCCCGCCCATTTAAGTAATATAAAAATAGAAAGGTAATGAGATGATATTTGATGATGGCGATAGATATGTAACAACCCGTGAATGTGCACAGCTTTTTAGTGTATCAACCACAACGATTCGCAATTGGGTACTTCAAGGGGAGTTTCCTCAACCCTATAAGCTAGGGAGAGCTGTAAGGTGGAGAAAGAAATCTTAGCATTTACTCCAAAGAAAAATACGGAGCAAATAACAACAAATTAAGTAAAATTGTATAAATCACAAGAGGTGGTCTAAAAGGTGGTCTGAAAATTACCGATTCAATAAAAATCTATATATTTTAATACATTAAAGAGAAAAAATGGTGCCGCATGCCGGATTCGAACCAGCGACCCCATCATTACGAATGATGTGCTCTACCAACTGAGCTAATGCGGCGTAGGTTTGTAAGTCAATGAGACAAAAACTAATCTGAGGGTAATAGCTAAAAGTACGTATAAAAGCAAGTATGCATTTTTTTCAATAATTTATAAAATATGATAATAATTTGAAGGAGGAGGAGAAATATGTAAGAGTCGGGGGTCGCAGTATTTTTTGATCTTAATGCTATAAAATGCTTTCAAATTTACGATAGCGCTCAAAGTTAAGAAGCTGGAAACGTCAATCTTTAAAATAGAAAATGGTGTCAAGATATCTTAGTAAAGATAAAAAACATTTTCTGATTCTTAACAAAGAAGGAAATTTATTGAATAAGTGATTAGAAAAACAAAGATCATCATAAACCTTTATTAATGTGAAAATAGGATGAGTAGAATTAGTTGAAAAGTTATTTTTCATTTTTATAGGAAGAAAAAGGGGGAGGATTAATAAAATTAATCACATTTTTTATTTAAGATGGAGTAAGAATCATGTCGGATGAAAATCGGTTGGTAGAACTAGAAACGAAGTTAGCTTACCAAGAAAAATTCATTGAAGAGCTTTCTCGTGTAGTAACCAATCAATGGAAAAGTTTGGATGAGATATCTAAAAAAGTTGATGTTTTAGCGAGACGATTTTCAGATTTAGAAGAACAGAGTGTTTCTGAAGCTGTTATTTTACCATTTTCTCAATAGCGAGAAGATGCTTTTTAAAATTTTTTAGTAAGAGTCTCTTGGATTTTTTAGATGTGGTGGGGTGAATATCACAATGGGAGGAGGGGGTGAGATGTTCTTTATCACGATTACTGTTATTGATAGATTAGTTTTTATTGAATGCATTTTTTTAATATGTAGAACAGTTGTTATAAGCTTCCTCATTAATTTCAAAAATTTTCAATCGTATAAGGAGTGCTGCTATTAGAAGGCATTTTTTATACGTGGTTTTTAGTGCTGAAGTAAGAAAGGTTTTTATAGAGTATAAAGCAACAGCTATAGAAGAATCTAGGGATTTTGATATATTTCAATTTTTTCTGTACAGAGTTTTTTATAGGTGGAATAAGGACTTAGATTTATTCGCTAATTTCTTTGAATTAATGCAAATGGAGTGATGTTATCATTATCTATAGAAATCATAAGTGAGGGTATATATTCATAATAAAGAGTTGTAATCCGTTCTTATGATCAAGTAATTTTCAGTTGTTTTGGTAGAGTGAGGTACTCTAAGCTATATTGGTTGTGTATAGTACAGTGAGTTCTAGAAGTTTTTTTCAAGCTTAAATATATTCTTCGTTATATGTATATGCTATGTTATGAAAAGGCTTTTGTTTTTCGTAAGTTAAGATATAAAATATTATTGCTAAAGCACCAAAGATAGACCATGCTGGTAAATAAGTGAGAGTAATGCAAATTGAGGACAGAAAATCAGGCATTATCTTGCATAGAGATTGATTAAAGCTATGGATATCTGTTTGCAGAAGGTTTGCTAAAATTTTATTAAGGGGGGTTTTTGTCCAATGTGATGTGATTACAGAGTGTGCATTGTCAATGACCAATGCTATAATTGTTAGTGTAACGAAAATGAAGGTCATTAATTTAAATAAAAGGCGGAGCATATTTTTTCTTAAAATTTTAACAGGACATACGTATAATGCATAGAAAAATAAGGAGTTGCATTATTACAAGAAAATAAGTTTACGTTTGTGTTGTACTTTTTGAAAAAAGGTGCGTAATTTTTTCGATAAAAGTTGAGGTTAGGCTCAACAAAAGTAATGAGGCATGATGTTTAACAAAAAGAACAATGAATTAAAACGTAATCTTCAAAATCGTCATATTCAAATGATTGCTTTAGGAGGCGTTATTGGAACGGGTCTTTTTTATGGTTCAACAGAATCTATAAAATTGGCGGGTCCTTCGACTATTCTCGCTTATCTTTTCGGAGGAATTATTATTTATTTTATCATGCGAATGCTTGGTGAAATGTCAGTAGAAGAACCAACATCAGGTGCTTTTAGTTTTTTTGCTTATAAATATTGGGGAGGTTTAGCAGGTTTTATAACAGGTTGGAATTATTGGTTTCTTTATATTCTCGTCAGTATGACCGAACTTACAGTGATCGGATTTTATTTAGATCATTGGATTTTGATTGATCATTGGAAGTCGTCTTTTATTGTTCTTGTGTGTGTGACATTGATCAATTTGTTGAATGTTCGTTTTTACGGTGAATTTGAATTTGGTTTGGCTTTGATTAAAGTTACAGCCGTTGTTGGTATGATTATTTTTGGAATTTTTCTTATTGTCACTGGAATAGGTGGATATCAAGTAGGCATTCATCGTCTTTGGGAATATGGTGGTTTTTTCCCTTATGGGATAGAGGGAGTTATTTTAGCTACATGTGTGGTGATGTTTTCTTTTGGGGGAACAGAGCTGATTGGTGTTGCTGCTGGAGAAGTCTCAAATCCAACAAAAACAATTCCCACAGCTATTCGTAAGGTTATGTGGAGAATTGTAATTTTTTATGTTGGTTCCATTAGTGTTATTATGATGCTCAATCCATGGAATATGATTGAGGAAAATGGTAGTCCTTTTGTAACAATTTTTGAGACGATAGGAATTCCAGCTGCCGGTCATATTTTGAATTTTGTGGTTATTATGGCTGCTATTTCAGTTTATAATAGTGGTATTTATTCTAATGGTCGTATGCTTTACAGTTTAGCTATACAAAAAAATGCACCACATATTTTTAGTAAACTTAATTCTGCACGCGTGCCGTATGTTGCTATCCTATTTTCATCAATCTGTACTGCAATTATTATCATCGTTAATACTCTTATTCCTAATAATAGTTTTATGCGGATCATGGCTCTTGCTACAGCAGCAGCGGTTATTACTTGGGGCATTATTGTTATTGTTCATTTGAAGTTTCGAAAGGCCCATAAGGACAAAAAAGAGCCGTTTATTTATGCTTTTGGTTTATATCCTTACGCTAACTATTTTTGCTTATGCTTTCTTGCTTTATTATTTTGTATAATGTTTATAAGTGGTTTTGGACAAAATGGATTCATAGCTCAACTGTTTGAGGTGGTAGGAATAAAGGCATCTTTTCTCAGGTCATATATTCCAGTGCAGATGCCTGATATGAGTTTGGCAGTCATTATTATTCCTCTATGGTGCTTGTTTTTACTTTTAGGTTATAAACTGAAACGATAGCGAAAGAAGAGCTAATCAAAGGGACTGATTGGAATAAACCTTGGGGCTTATAAAATTTGATAAGGTAACACAAGTTTTTGGTGATTTGTGTGTTTTAAGAAATATTACTATACAACTTACCGAAAGTCGCATCGCCGTTATTGGTGCAAATGGTTCTGGAAAAAGTACATTTGTTCGTCTTATTAATGGGCTCCAATTACCATCTCATGGTTTTGTAAGCGTTGATGGGCTTGATACCAAACGCGATGCGAAAGCAGTAAAGCGTAAGGTTGGATTTGTTTTTCAAAATCCTGATAATCAGATTGTTTTACCATTAGTTGAAGAGGATTTATCTTTTGGTCTCAAAAATTTAAAGCTTAATAAAGATGAAATTAAGAAGCGTGTAGATGAAATTTTGCAGCGCTATGAGCTTGAAGCTTTTAGAAATCATGCCGTTCATTTATTAAGTGATGGGCAAAAACAACTCATTGCGATTTCGGGTGTAGTTGCAATGAAACCAGATTACATTATTTTTGATGAGCCGACGACATTACTTGATTTGCGCAATAAGCATCGTGTGACGCAAGTAATAGAAGAATTACCACAAACGGCGATTGTTGTATCGCATGATTTGGAGTTTTTGAAAAAGTTTGATAGAGTGCTTGTTTTTGATAAGGGAGAAATAGCAATTGATGATGTACCTTTTGTTGCGATCAAAGAATATATAAAAAGAATGTCATGATCGGTTTATATATTCCAAAAGATACGTTTATTCATAGGCTTAGTCCTAGGATTAAGTTATTATTTCTTACAGTATGTGGAACCACTATAATAATGGTTTCATCTATATCATTTCTTGGGCTCTTTTTATTATTTGTTGCCTTATTCTATAGAGTTGCCAAGATCTCTTTTAAAACCGTGATAGAGCAGTTTAAATCGATGGGATTGCTTTTAGTTCTTTTATTTGTATTTCAAACTATTTTTAATAGTTGGCTTACGGGAGTTGAGGTCATATTACGTCTTGTTATCCTCTTTTCTTTATCATCACTTATTTCGTTTACAACAAAAGTTTCAGATATGGTGGATGCAATTGAAGCAGGGCTTCAGCCCTTTTGTTGCTTTGGTATAAATCCATCAAAAGTGAGTATGGTTATCTCTATGGCTATCCGGTTTATTCCTCTTTTGAGCGAAAAGTTTAATGAGGTACGTGAAGCACAGCAAGCACGTGGACTTAATACTAACATTGTTGCTCTTGCAATACCTTTAATTATACGAACCATAAGAATGGCTTCAGAAATAGCTGAGGCATTGGAGGCGCGCTCTTATGATGGCTGATATTGTTGATGCAGTACTTCATAATCATCAAGATGTCTCATAATGAAAGAATAATCAAATGAATACAAAAGATTTAGCTTATATTGCTTTATTTGCTGCTATTTATGCTGTTTTTGGTTTTTTCCCTCCTATTTATTTTCCTTTTTTGCTTGGGGGTACCTATTAACAGCTCAATCTATGGCTCCGATGTTAGCAGGGGCCATCTTTGGGGCCAAAAGAGGTGCTTTAGCGTCGCTCCTTTTTTCTTCTTGTTGCGATTGGAATGCCTTTATTGCCTGATGGTTGTGATGGAATTAGTACTTTTTTATGGAGTTGCGAGTGGTTATTTGATAGGTTTTCCATTTGCTGCATTTTTTATTGGTTTAGTGATAGAATTGTTTTGGCAGCGGTTAAATTTTATAACATTGTTTGTGATAAATGCTGTGGGGGGAATAGGAGTTATCTATGCTTTTGGTATTCCGTGGGCAGCGGATATGACTAAAGTCTCTTTATTAAAGGTTTTTTTATGGCTTCTTATTAAAGGTTTTTTTATGGCTTCATCAGTTTTTTGATAAGGGATTGTTTGAAAGTATTGATTGTATCCTTTTTTGTACTCGCGATTAAAAGATCTGTTTTTCTTATTCATTAAAAGAAAAAAGTGTTTATTTTGAATGTAATATTATAATGCGGTACATTTGAAAATAAATAATAATAAGTTAAAATAAATATATTATTTCATTATAAGTCCATTGATTTTAACTATAGCGATTTATGATATCATTAAACATTGTAGAATCTAAGATGATTTATATCAGTAATATTATTAAAACAAATTATTATAATATTTTTCTCTATATCTAAGGTATCAAAAATTTTCTTTTATAAAGCTGATATTTTTGATTAATATTACAACAATAACTAAAGCTTTCCCATAATGAAGGAATAATCCAGTGAATACAAAAGATTTAGTCTATATTGCTTTATTTGCCGCGATTTACGCTGTTTTAAGTCTTTTCCCTCCTATTTATTTTCCTTTTTTGCTGGGGGTACCTATTACAGCTCAATCTATGGCTCCGATGTTGGCAGGATCTATACTTGGAGCAAAAAGGGGAGCTCTAGCATCACTTCTTTTTCTTGTGCTTATTGCAATTGGCTTACCTCTATTGCCTGGTGGTCGTGGTGGAATTAGTGTTTTTTTAGGAGTTACGAGTGGTTATTTGATTAGTTTTCCATTTGCTGCATTTTTCATTGGCTTTATGGTTGAGTTATTTTGGAAACGATTAAATTTTATAATATTATTTATTATAAATACTGTGGGTGGCATTGGGATTGTCTATTCTTTTGGAATACCATGGGTAGCTTATATGGTTCAGGTCCCTTTGCTGACAATTTTAATAAGTTCATTAGGTTTTTTGGCTGGTGGTTTTTTGAAAGTGCTGATTGCATCCTTTGTAGCCCTTACCGTTAAAAAAAATATCCCTCTCATTCATTTCGAGAAAGGGTAGTTCTGATTCTTAAATGAAGTTTTGTATTACATTGCATGAGAAAGATATAATACAAATAGTAATAATATAAATTATTTTATCTCACTTTTTGTATTTTAACGAAAGATAATATCTGGCAAAGAGAAATTTATTATATTTAGTTTTGTTTTATAAAACATATCTTAGAAATAATCTATAAACAATATATAAATATTTAAAAATCTTATTCACAAATTATACAACTAAATTCTAAAAGTTATATTAAAGCTAATGAATTATAAATTAATATAAAATTTATTAATTTAATAACTATCAATAGTAAACGACATTTAAGATAAAAATAATATTATTTTAAATATAATATAGACAAAAAAATATAATTATGTTAATTTCATTATGAATATTATTATTTGAGGTAAATTATAAAAATGAATATAAAATATTTCTTTTTAATATGTTCTATATTATTAATTTTTTTATCGGTTGTGAAAGCATCTGAATGTAGAGATTTTCAAGGAGAAACATCTTTTACTCATATTCATACTATTTTTTCATCAGATTTATTTCTTAGTAAAGAAAATAATTCTTTAATAAATAAAGTTATTTTGCCCACTCATCCTGGTAGTCATGATATATTTTGGAAAAATATAGTAATTTTTTTTCAAATAGCAAAATGTGTGTATACCAATTTAGGAATATATCTATATTCTTCAATATTTTCCATATTCAAATGGTAGAGTACTTATTTTTAGATAAGGAAATAATTTTCTTATCAAGATAATAAATGACAATAGATAATATATATACGTATCCATAAATAATAAAAAATTATGTACATTAATATTTTAAGCATTTTGTATATTGTAGCAGCAGATTACAGTATATAATTATTCGAGGCTGAATGCAGAAATTTTTCTAATGAGCTTTGAAACAATTCTGATATTTTTGCAAAATAATGAGAGTGAGATTGGTTTATGATCTTTACATTTGTAAAAAAACGCTGCTTTTGTCTTATGAGATGTTGTTTTAAAAATAACGCTTGCAAGCGTAAAAAGAACGTTTTACAAGACATTATTTAAGATGCATTGGCTTTGGTTGTATTGATAAGCCTACCAAGCATTTTGATTTGTTTGATAGGTTTTTATTTTAGACAATGCGTTATTTGAATGCACTCAACTCAATTTTGAGCTTAGTGTTTTAAAACGCTTTTAAAAGAAGCATCTTGATAATGTGCTTGTTTCAAATAACTACTTTACAAATGAGAGCGTTATGGTTGATGCGTTTGATAGTAACGAAAAGCATTTATAGGTTTTCATAAGCATCTTTTTATTTTGTACTCAAACGTAATTTCTTACAAATTAGCCGGCTCAATTTTGAGTTGGCAAAACCAATCACCCCAATTATGGGGGCATTAACTTAGAATAGAGTATTCTTTAAAACAGGGTAATTTTTGACTCAAAATTAAGTAAAACCCCATACCTTATGATGTTACAATGGTTTTGAATTTTACTTACTTATCTTTGTCTTAATAGGTGCCCCCAATTTTGGGGGGAAACTCATTTGCTTTCGTATTTTTAAACTATAAATTTTAAAACGTTTTTTGCTCGCTTGCTTGCGTTATGTCATTAAAAGGCCTTTGATTTCATAAGATATAACGTTTGAATTTCATTACCTTTATTTCCTACTCCGGTAAAAAATACCGTGGTTATAAAATCAATCTTGTCTTTAAATCCTTTTATGCAATCTTTATAAATTAAACTTATGACAGTTTCAAACGATTATCCTCTAATAGGTAATAAAATATTGCTATAGCATTTTTAGATTTTAGGCTTCTCAATTTTGAGAACTGTAATTTTATGTTTTTATCATGTCATTAACAATCCGATCTTTACAACAAAATGTGATCTTTAAAACCTATATTATCGATAATTCCAAACAACTAAATTTTTAACAATGTAATTTGTGCTGTGATAAAAACATATCGTAAAATTTATGAACTGTTATAAATGATATCTGCTTTTTATCTCATTTGAATGCACACATGCGTTATAATATTTTCATCATAATTTTCTTTTTATGGTCTATTTATACATGGCAATTGTTTATAAAAAATGATCAATTTAAACATGCATAAAAGTGTGGATTCTTAAGTGGATTCTTATAAAATAATTTCACGCAACTTATTTATTTTATTGTATTTTTATATACTATACGATGTTTATGGAGATACATGTATTTATGAAGATGCCAAAATTTGCGATTGTGCTGAAGTTTATAGATATGCAAAAATTTATGGTAATGCCAAAATTTATGACAGAGCACATATTTCTGAGAAAGCTAAGGTTGGCGGTAACGCTGAGGTCTCTGATAATGCCCGTGTTTTTGGTGGTGCTATTGTTTGCGATAATGCCATAGTAACTGAAAATATAAAAGTTTCTGGTAATGATATCGTTTAAGGTATGGACAAAAATCACAGAAAAGAAATACGAACTTACTGATGAAACAATTGAGGTTGCTGGAAAAACACTTTATCGAATTAGAGCATTAAAAGACTTTAGAAATATAAAAAAGGGTGATTTAGGCAGCTTTATGCAGTATGAAGGCAACCTATCTCCCATGAGCGTGATTGTTGGGTTTCTGGTGATGCCACATAATAGCCATATAAGCGCCGTTTCTAACCACACAAACAACTTTTAAACACAAGCGTGATTCACGCCATGGGGGCCCCTTTAATGGAGGAGATAAAAATGAGTGAACAAAACACTAACCTAACAGAAGTTGAAAAAACACATCATTTAGCCATCGAACCAACTGCTTAGGAGCTTATTTTAGAAAGAGTTTTAGAAAATGATGTCGATCTGGAGCGTCTCAAGAGCCTTCTCGAATTGCAAGAAAAGGCGATAAAACGACAAGAGCGCCAGAACTTTGTCCGTGATCTTTCTACTATACAAGTGGAATATAAAAATATCGAACAAAATGCCATTAATACACATACTAA
>NZ_JBHIOY010000011.1:0-64600 GCF_042195785.1 Bartonella sp. AP58NXGY
TGCTATTCGTGAAGGTGGTCGTACTGTTGGTGCCGGTATCGTCTCTAAGATCATTGAATAAATAATGCTTGTTGAGCGCTTGTTAAAGGTATTTTAGTTTTAAGAATTAGGGGTATAGCTCAGTTGGTAGAGCGGCGGTCTCCAAAACCGCAGGTCGCGGGTTCAAGTCCTGCTGCCCCTGCCAAAGGGGAATAGGATTTAGATATGAGGTAGTAGATTTTTCTGCTTTTCCGCTTTTTTGCTTTTTTTTATATGGGGCTTGTTTTTTTGTGTGTGAAACGGTATTGAATAGAAAGTAAGAAAATTGCGTAAGTCTGGAAGTGGCTTTTGCATTTTTTCCTATTTATTTTGTTGTATAAAACACAATAGGGCGAGAGAGAGTAGTGTGACGATGGCATCTAGAACCAATCCGATTACCTTTATGAAGCAGGTTTATGCAGAAACAGTTAAAGTGAAATGGCCTACACGTCGTGAGACGGTTATTTCTACTATTATGGTTTTGTTGGTAACTGCATTGGCTTCAGCTTTCTTTTTTATTGTGGATCAGGTTATGCATTTTGGTGTTTGGCGGGTTATTGATCTTCTGAAATATCTTTTTAGTTGAGAATGTAAGGAAGTGGGACTGTGGCAGCTCGTTGGTATATTGTTCAGGCATATTCGAATTTTGAAAAGAAAGTAGCGGAAGCTATTGATAAGGAAGCAAAGCAGAAAGGACTTGATCATCTATTTGAAAAAATTTTTGTTCCAACAGAGCGTGTTGTAGAAGTCCGTCGTGGACGTAAAGTTGATACTGAGCGAAAATTTTTTCCTGGTTATGTTCTTGTTTGTGCTGAATTAACAGATGAAGTTTATCATCTTATTAAGAATACTCCTAAAGTGACAGGTTTTTTAGGGTCGGATGCGCGTCCTGTTCCTATTTCTGATCGAGAGGTTGAAAAGATTCTCAAACAAGTTCAGGAGGGGGTTGAGTCTCCAAAGTCCTCTGTGTTGTTTGAGGTTGGTGAACAAGTTCGTGTTGCTGATGGTCCTTTTGTTTCATTTAATGGAATTGTTCAAGAGGTTGAAGAAGAGCGCTCTCGTCTTAAGGTTGAAGTGCTTATTTTTGGGCGTCCTACGCCTGTTGATTTGGAATTTGGTCAGGTTGAAAAACTCTGATTGAATTTAGAGTAATTTTAATTACTTTAAGTAAGGAGTGGGAGGTGATTTATAGCTTTTGTCGGCTTAATGATCCGAACCACGTAACTGCAGCGGGTAGCAGGCAAAATAAATTGTCCGTATACCAGTGAAATTGAAGGCAGATTGTTATGGCAAAAAAAAGTATAGGTCAGCTCAAGTTGCAGGTTCCTGCAGGAGCTGCTACTCCATCTCCACCGATTGGTCCTGCTCTTGGGCAACGTGGTATTAATATCATGGAATTTTGTAAAGCGTTTAATGCAGCTACACAAGAAATGGAAAAGGGGGCGCCGATTCCAGTTGTTATTACATATTACCAAGATAAGTCTTTTACGTTTTCTCTTAAGACACCTCCTGTATCATTCTTTTTAAAGAAGGAAGCAAAACTGAAATCTGGTTCAAAAGAGCCTGGTAAAGTATCTGTAGGAAGCATTTCTCGCGATAAAATTCGTTCGATTGCGGAATCAAAAATGAAAGATCTTAATGCAAATGACATTGAGGCAGCGATGCGTATGGTTGAAGGTTCTGCTCGCTCGATGGGTTTGGAAGTGGTGGGCTAATATTATGGCAAAAGTAGCAAAGAGAATAAAAAATATCCGAAAAGATATCGATTTTAGTGAACTTTACGCTTTAAAAGATGCTGTTTTAATGGTTAAGGAGCGTGCTGTTGCTAAATTTGATGAAACAATCGAAATTTCAATGAACTTGGGTGTTGATCCTCGTCATGCTGATCAAATGGTTCGAGGTGTTGCTCATTTGCCTAATGGAACAGGAAGAAATATTCGTGTTGCCGTTTTTGCTCGTGGGGATAAGGCTGAGGAAGCTAAGGCGGCAGGAGCTGATATTGTGGGTGCTGAAGATTTGTTTGAAAGCATTAATAGGGGGGCGATTGACTTTGATCGTTGTATTGCAACACCAGACATGATGCCTCTTGTTGGTCGTCTTGGTAAGATTCTTGGTCCACGGAGTTTGATGCCGAATCCGAAAGTTGGTACTGTAACACTTGATGTTGCTGGTGCTGTCAAAGCGTCTAAGGGTGGTGCTGTTGAGTTTCGTGTTGAAAAAGCAGGTATTGTGCATGCTGGTATTGGTAAGGCTTCTTTTGGTGTTGAAAAAATCGTAGAAAATATAAAAGCCTTTGCAAGTGCAGTTATTAAAGCTAAACCGCAAGGTGCAAAAGGTGAGTATATTAAGCGCGTTGCTGTTTCTTCGACTATGGGGATTGGTGTTAAAGTTGATCCAGCAACAGTTCGTTCAGAGACAGTATAAGCTGATTTATAATTTTGTTTTGGGGTATGTGAACATCAAAATTGTATTTTAAATGCTGGTTTTGGTCGGTATTTAGCTATCTAAGCTTTATAGAGCTTAGGTTGTACCGGGAGAAATTCCGGAATATCCTGTCCGAGATTGTAGGTGATACTTTTAAGTATCTTAATCAGAAAAGCCTGCATGAGACTGGGGTAAAAACTGAGAGTTAAAAGACTTAAAGGGTTTGAGCCAGGGTTGCCTTTGAGCGCTGTGCGTGAAAAAGGGGACAGGATCCTCATCGGTGACATGAAATATTTTATGTTATCAAAGGTAACCAACAGGTTTGTTTTAAGCAGATCTGTTAAATGGAGAGAGACAGTGAATAGAGCGGAAAAACGCGAATTTGTTACATGGCTTAACGAGGCTTTTCGGAAGTCTGGTTCTGTTGTTGTTGCACATTATTCCGGTCTGACAGTTTCACAAATGAACGATTTGCGTTCGAGAATGGGTGAAGCTGGAGGTGCCGTTAAAGTCGCCAAAAACCGTCTTGCTAAAATCGCTCTTCAGGGCACGGAATCTGAATCGATAGTGGATTTGTTTACTGGACAAACACTTATTGCTTATTCAGAAGATCCAATCACAGCACCGAAAGTTGCTGTTGATTTTGCAAAAAGCAATGACAAATTTGTCATCCTTGGCGGTTCAATGGGTGCAACAAGTTTAACTGTAGATGCTGTGAAGTCATTGGCTTCATTGCCTTCATTAAACGAGTTGCGTGCAAAACTTGTGGGTATGGTTTCTACCCCTGCGACCCGTATTGCACAGGTTGTTAATGCTCCTGCTGGTCAGGTTGCACGTGTCATTGGAGCATATGCTCAGGAGGATAAGGCGGCTTAAGGCTGTTTGTATTCATGTTTATGGAAAAGCTTTAATGCTTTTCTGTTTTTTTGAATAAGTTTTAATAATGGTTCAAATCTTTTAATTGAAGGAATTTAAAAATGGCTGATCTAGAGAAGATCGTAGAAGACCTTTCTAATCTAACCCTTTTGGAAGCTGCTGAGCTTTCTAAGTTACTTGAAGAAAAATGGGGAGTTTCTGCTGCTGCTCCTGTGGCTGTTGCTGCTGTTGCTGGTGCTGCTGCTCCAGCTGCTGAAGAAAAAACAGAATTTGATGTTATTCTTGTTGAAGGTGGCGCACAAAAAATTAATGTTATTAAGGAAGTTCGTGCTCTTACTGGACTTGGTCTTAAAGAAGCTAAAGATCTGGTTGAAGGAGCACCCAAGCCTATTAAAGAAGGTGCTTCTAAAGAAGAGGCAGAGAAAATTAAATCTCAACTTGAAGCTGCTGGTGCTAAAGTTGAACTTAAGTAAATTTAATTTTATCGGCGAACATTTATGTTCGCCGATTTTCTTTCTTTTAATAAAGAAAGAAAATCGTGAGTAGAAAACCTTGTCCCAACGGTTTTGTAACAGTAATGGGATAGGTTTTAATTACTCATCCCGTCATCATAGAGTCAAAGAGATAAATGGCTTATGTTGGTGGGGAGGTTAGTGATGCTCATTATCGGGTGTCAAGTGAACTGGTCTGCATATGCAGGTTAATGATTATAAGGCTTTCAAGGTTGGTCTACCTTGAACAGTAAAGATCAAGGAGCGATGATGGCTCAGACTCTTGCAATGATGTCTCAATTCAATGGTCGTAAGCGGGTACGCAAATTTTTTGGTAAGATTCCTGAAGTGGCAGAAATGCCGAATCTTATTGAGGTTCAAAAAGCATCCTATGATCAGTTTCTCATGGTTGAGGAACCAGAAGGTGGGCGACCAGATGAAGGTTTGCAGGCTGTTTTTAAATCGGTATTTCCTATTTCAGATTTCTCCGGTACAGCTATGCTTGAGTTTGTTGGTTATGAATTTGATTTACCGAAATTTGATGTTGAAGAATGTCGCCAACGTGATTTAACTTATGCTGCACCATTAAAGGTCATATTACGTTTGATTGTTTTTGATGTTGATGAGGATACTGGCTCCAAAGATATCAAAGACATTAAAGAGCAGGGCGTTTATATGGGCGATATGCCTTTAATGACGACGAATGGTACCTTTATCGTTAATGGTACAGAGCGTGTTATTGTTTCCCAGATGCATCGTTCTCCTGGTGTCTTTTTTGATCATGATAAAGGGAAGTCGCATTCATCGGGAAAGCTTCTTTTTGCTGCTCGTGTTATTCCATATCGTGGTTCTTGGCTTGACATTGAGTTTGATGCTAAAGATATCATTTATGCGCGTATTGATCGACGGCGCAAGATTCCTGTTACCAGTCTTTTGATGGCATTAGGTATGGATGCGTCGGATATTTTGTCGACGTTTTATGATAAAGTGACTTATGAGCGTGATGGACAAGGATGGCGTGTTCCTTATTCTGTTGATCGCTTTAAAGGAATGAAGCTTATTTCTGATCTTATTGATGCAGATAGTGGTGAAGTTGTTGCTGAGGCTGGTAAAAAGCTAACAGTTCGTACAGCGAAGTCTTTAGAAGAAAAAGGTCTCAAGGCGGTTAAAGTTAGTGAAGATGATTTATTAGGTTGTTATTTGGCCGAAGATATCGTCAATTACGAGACGGGTGAGATTTACCTTGAGGCTGGTGATGAAATTGACGAAAAAGTATTGAAAATTTTGCTTGATGTCAGTGCTGATCAAATCAATATTCTTGATATTGATCACATGAATATTGGAGCATATATCCGCAACACTTTAAAGGTGGATAAAAATGAAAGTCGGCAGGATGCGTTGTTTGATATTTACCGAGTAATGCGTCCAGGGGAGCCTCCAACGATCGATACAGCAGAAGCAATGTTCCATTCGTTGTTTTTTGATCCAGAGCGTTATGATCTTTCAGCTGTTGGACGTGTTAAGATGAATTTGCGTATGGATCTTGATTGTCCAGATACAGTTCGCATTTTACGTCAAGAGGATATTCTTGCTGTTGTTAAGATGTTGGTTGAATTGCGTGATGGTCGTGGTGAAATTGATGATATTGATAATCTTGGCAATCGTCGCGTTCGTTCCGTTGGGGAGTTGATGGAAAATCAATATCGCGTTGGTCTTCTTCGTATGGAACGTGCGATAAAAGAGCGTATGTCATCGGTTGAAATTGATACAGTTATGCCGCAGGATTTGATCAATGCAAAGCCTGCTGCGGCAGCAGTTCGTGAGTTTTTTGGGTCTTCACAATTGTCGCAGTTTATGGATCAAACCAACCCATTGTCGGAAATTACCCATAAACGCCGTCTTTCTGCTCTTGGTCCAGGTGGTTTGACTCGTGAACGTGCGGGTTTTGAAGTTCGTGACGTCCATCCTACGCATTATGGTCGAATTTGTCCGATTGAAACACCAGAAGGCCCGAATATTGGTCTGATTAACTCCTTAGCAACCTTTGCTCGGGTTAACAAATATGGCTTTATTGAAAGCCCATATCGAAAAATTATTGATGGTAAAGTCACAAAAGAAGTTATTTATCTTTCTGCGATGGAAGAAGCAAAGCATTATGTAGCTCAAGCTAATTCTTCATTAGATAGTGAAGGCCGCTTTATAGAAGAGTTTGTTGTTTGCCGTCATGCGGGTGAAGTTTTAATGGCGCCACGCGATCATGTTGATTTGATGGATGTTTCACCAAAACAGTTGGTTTCAGTTGCAGCAGCGCTTATTCCGTTTTTGGAAAATGATGATGCGAATCGTGCGTTGATGGGATCGAACATGCAGCGTCAGGCAGTTCCTCTTGTACGCGCTGAGGCACCCTTTGTTGGTACGGGAATGGAATCCGTTGTTGCACGCGATTCAGGAGCTGCTGTGAGTGCAAAACGTAGTGGTATTGTTGATCAGGTTGATGCAACCCGTATTGTTATCCGTGCAACAGAAGATTTAGATCCTTCAAAATCAGGTGTTGATATTTACCGCTTACAAAAATTTCAGCGTTCTAATCAGTCCACTTGTATTAATCAGCGTCCTCTTGTGCATGTCGGTGATAGGGTAGAGAAGGGTGATATTATTGCCGATGGTCCATCCACGGATCTTGGTGATTTAGCTCTTGGGCGGAATGTTCTTGTAGCCTTTATGCCTTGGAATGGATACAATTACGAAGATTCCATTTTGTTATCTGAGCGCATTGTTGCTGATGATGTCTTTACTTCGATTCATATTGAGGAATTTGAAGTTGCAGCACGTGATACAAAACTTGGTCCAGAAGAAATTACGCGTGATATTCCTAATGTTGCGGAAGAGGCGTTAAGAAATCTTGATGAAGCTGGCATTATTTATATTGGTGCTGAAGTTCAACCAGGTGATATTTTAGTTGGAAAGATTACACCAAAGGGTGAAAGTCCTATGACGCCGGAAGAAAAGCTTCTGCGTGCAATTTTTGGGGAAAAGGCATCCGATGTTCGTGATACTTCTATGCGTATGCCACCTGGGACTTTTGGTACTGTTGTTGAAGTTCGCGTTTTTAATCGCCATGGCGTGGAAAAAGATGAACGTGCGATGGCAATTGAGCGTGAAGAAATTGAGCGTTTAGCAAAAGATCGTGATGATGAACAGTCTATTCTTGATCGCAATGTTTATGCGCGCCTCACCGATATGTTGACAGGTAAAGTTGCTGTAGAAGGTCCAAAAGGCTTTTCGGGTAGCAAAAAGCTTGATAGCGCGGTAATGGGGCATTATCCACGATCTCAGTGGTGGCAATTTGCTGTTGAGGATGAAAAGCTTCAAAATGAAATTGAAGCTTTGCGTAAGCAATATGATGAATCAAAAGAAGCATTACAACGTCGCTTTATGGATAAAGTTGAAAAAGTCCAAAGAGGTGATGAAATGCCTCCTGGTGTCATGAAAATGGTGAAGGTTTTTGTGGCTGTGAAACGCAAAATCCAACCAGGTGATAAGATGGCGGGGCGTCATGGGAATAAGGGGGTTGTCTCACGTATTCTTCCCATAGAAGATATGCCCTTTCTTGAAGATGGAACCCATGCTGATATCGTCTTGAATCCACTTGGTGTGCCTAGTCGTATGAATGTTGGACAAATTCTTGAGACGCACCTTGGTTGGGCATGTGCCGGGATGGGCAAGAAGATTGGCGATTTGTTAGAATTATATCAAGAAACTGGGGATATACTTCCTTTGCGCCAGCGTATTGAAAATCTTATGCCTGATGATAATCATAATGAGCCAGTCCGTCAGTATGATAATGAAAGCCTTTACAAATTGGCTTTACAGATGAAGAAAGGGGTTTCAATTGCAACACCTGTTTTTGATGGAGCACATGAATCAGATATTAACATGATGCTGGAAGACGCAGGATTAGATAGTTCAGGGCAAGTTACACTTTATGATGGTCGTACGGGAGAGCCTTTTGATCGCCCAGTAACGGTGGGATATATTTACATGTTAAAATTACATCACCTGGTTGATGATAAAATTCATGCACGTTCTATTGGTCCTTATTCACTTGTTACACAGCAACCATTAGGAGGTAAGGCGCAGTTTGGTGGTCAGCGTTTTGGTGAAATGGAGGTTTGGGCACTTGAAGCTTATGGTGCGGCATACACTTTGCAGGAGATGCTAACAGTAAAATCGGATGATGTAGCTGGTCGGACGAAGGTCTATGAAGCGATTGTACGCGGTGATGATACATTTGAGGCAGGTATACCTGAGAGCTTTAATGTGTTGGTGAAAGAAATGCGTTCACTCGCTCTTAATGTGGAGCTTGATGATGCGCGTGAACTTATTGCACAGCGCGTATTGTCTGACACAGCAGAACAATAATTCAAGGAGCGCACTGGAAAAGGCTGCGCTCTAATTAAATTTAAAAGGTTCAAAACCTTATTAAGATACTGCAGATCATTTTTAAAAATAAATGTATTTTAAAGAAGATCTGTTATAAAATAAATGAGATATTACAACAGGTTCTAAGAATCTTTGAAGGAGAACAGCATGAACCACGAGGTCATGAATCTTTTCAATCCTCAAGCGCCAGCGCAGACATTTGACTCTATTCGTATTTCTATTGCAAGTCCTGAGAAAATTTTGTCCTGGTCGTATGGTGAGATTAAGAAGCCTGAGACGATTAATTATCGGACTTTTAAACCAGAGCGTGATGGTCTTTTTTGTGCACGTATATTTGGCCCTATTAAGGACTATGAATGTTTATGCGGCAAATATAAACGCATGAAATATAAGGGCATTATTTGTGAAAAATGTGGTGTAGAGGTTACTCTTTCGCGCGTACGTCGTGAGCGTATGGGGCATATTGAGCTTGCGGCGCCTGTTGCGCATATATGGTTTCTTAAATCATTACCAGGCCGTATTTCTACACTTTTAGATTTGACTTTAAAAGATATTGAGCGGGTTCTTTATTTTGAGAATTATATTGTAACTGAACCAGGGTTGACATCTCTTAAGCTATACCAGCTTCTTTCTGAAGAAGAATATATGCTTGCTATTGATGAGTTTGGAGAAGATCAATTTACAGCTATGATTGGCGCTGAAGCTATTTACGAGCTTTTAGCTGGTATGGAGTTAGATAAAATTGCCAATGATTTGCGTCTCGAATTAGCTGAAACGACTTCAGAGTTAAAGCAGAAAAAATTGATTAAACGACTTAAGATCGTTGAAAATTTTCTTGAATCTGGGAATAAGCCAGAGTGGATGATTATGAAAACAATTCCGGTTATTCCACCGGATTTACGTCCATTGGTTCCACTTGATGGTGGGCGTTTTGCGACATCAGATCTGAATGATCTTTATCGACGTGTTATTAATCGTAATAACCGCTTGAAACGGCTAATTGAATTGCGTGCTCCTGGAATTATCGTGCGCAATGAAAAGCGTATGGTGCAAGAAGCTGTTGATGCATTGTTTGATAATGGACGGCGTGGGCGTGTGATTACTGGAGCCAATAAACGTCCGTTAAAGTCTCTTTCAGATATGTTAAAGGGTAAGCAAGGGCGTTTTCGTCAAAACTTACTTGGAAAGCGTGTTGATTACTCAGGACGTTCTGTTATTGTGACAGGTCCTGAATTAAAATTACATCAATGTGGCCTTCCTAAAAAAATGGCTCTTGAATTATTTAAGCCATTTATTTATGCGCGCCTTGATGCGAAAGGATATTCTTCAACTGTAAAACAAGCAAAAAAGCTTGTTGAAAAGGAGCATCCAGAAGTTTGGGATATCTTGGATGAGGTTATTCGTGAACATCCTGTTTTGCTCAATCGTGCGCCAACATTGCACCGCTTGGGGATTCAGGCTTTTGAACCTATCTTGATTGAAGGGAAAGCTATCCAGCTTCATCCGCTGGTGTGCACTGCTTTTAATGCAGATTTTGATGGAGATCAGATGGCGGTTCATGTTCCGCTTTCTCTTGAAGCACAGCTTGAAGCCCGTGTTTTAATGATGTCAACCAATAATATTCTTCATCCAGCTAATGGAGCCCCCATTATTGTTCCATCACAGGATATGGTTCTTGGTCTTTATTATCTTTCGATTGTTTCTGAAAAAGAACCAGGTGAGGGAATGGCTTTTTCTGATATAGGTGAGCTTCATTATGCTTTGGAAAATAAAGTTGTAACGCTTCATACGAAGATTAAAGGCCGTGTTAAGGATATCGGTAAGGATGGAAAAGAGGTTTCTAAACTTTATGATACGACACCTGGTCGTTTGATTATCGGTGAGCTTTTGCCAAGAAATCCGAATATTTCCTTTGATATTGTCAATCAAGAAATGACGAAAAAGAATATTTCTAAAATGATTGATCATGTTTATCGGCACTGTGGACAAAAAGAGACGGTTATTTTTTGTGACCGTATTATGCAGCTTGGCTTTTCTTATGCTTGTCGTGCAGGAATTTCATTCGGTAAAGATGATATGGTTATTCCTGATAGCAAGTCGCGTTTAGTTGCGGAAACAGAAGCTTTGGCTAAGGAATATGAACAGCAATATAATGATGGTTTGATTACCCAAGGTGAAAAATACAATAAGGTTGTAGATGCTTGGGGTAAATGTACAGACCGCGTTGCGGATGAAATGATGAAACGTATTCAAGCCATCGATTTTGATCCTAAAACAGGTCGTCAACGGCCAATGAATTCGATTTATATGATGTCGCACTCTGGTGCACGTGGTTCTGCTAACCAGATGAGACAATTGGCTGGTATGCGTGGATTAATGGCAAAACCATCGGGTGAAATTATTGAAACTCCCATTATTTCAAATTTTAAGGAAGGTCTGACGGTTAACGAGTACTTCAACTCAACTCACGGTGCGCGTAAAGGACTTGCTGATACTGCGTTAAAAACTGCCAACTCCGGTTATCTCACGCGGCGTCTTGTTGATGTTGCTCAGGATGCTATTATTTCAGCAGTTGATTGTGGTACAGCAAAAGGGCTTACTATGCAGCCCATTGTTGATGCAGGACAAATTGTTGCCTCTCTTGGGCAAAGAATTCTTGGTCGTACAGCGCTTGTGGATATTTTGCATCCCGTCTCTGGTGAGGTTATTCTTGAAGGTGGAGCGATGATTGAGGAAGCTGATGTCGCAAAGATTGAAGAAGCCGGAATTCAGTCAGTTCAAATTCGTTCTGCTTTAACGTGTGAAACACGTCTTGGTGTTTGTGCGAAATGCTATGGTCGAGATTTGGCGCGTGGAACACCTGTTAATCAGGGAGAAGCTGTTGGTGTTATTGCTGCTCAATCCATTGGTGAGCCGGGAACGCAGCTTACTATGCGTACTTTTCACTTAGGAGGAACTGCGCAGGTTGTTGATTCATCTTATTTAGAAGCATCCTATGAAGGTACGGTGGAGATTCGTAATCGTAATGTGGTTCGCAATTCTGAAGGCCATTTGGTTGTTATGGGGCGTAATATGGCTATCCTTATCAAGGATGAGTTAGGAAAAGAGCGCGTTGTGCATCGTGTTAGCTATGGTGCACACATTTTTGTTGATGATGGTGATATGGTTAAACGTGGCCAGCGTATAGCAGAATGGGATCCTTATACGCGTCCGGTTTTAACGGAAGTTGAAGGCTATGTAGGTTTTGAAGATATGGTTGATGGTTTGTCTGTCACTGAAACAGCTGATGAATCTACGGGTATTACGAAGCGTTTGGTGATTGATTGGCGCGCTAATCCGCGTGGTGCGGATCTCAAACCAGCCATTGTTATCCATGCAAATAAAGAAGGTGAATCCATTGCTAAATTGTATAAAGGAGGTGAAGCCC
This sequence comes from Bartonella sp. AP58NXGY, assembly GCF_042195785.1. Lineage (NCBI taxonomy): Bacteria > Pseudomonadati > Pseudomonadota > Alphaproteobacteria > Hyphomicrobiales > Bartonellaceae > Bartonella > Bartonella sp. AP58NXGY. The sequence goes on from NZ_JBHIOY010000011.1 coordinate 11,680, forward strand.
GTTATATGATGTCAGCGGAAACTATTCTTTCTGTTGAGCTTGGTGCTCATGTTAAGGCGGGTGATGTTATTGCTCGTTTACCAATGGAAAGTGCCAAGACGAAAGATATTACGGGTGGTTTGCCTCGTGTGGCTGAGCTGTTTGAAGCACGTCGTCCAAAGGATCATGCGATTATTGCTGAAGTAAGTGGTACAATTCGATTTGGCCGTGGTTATAAGAATAAACGTCGTATTATTATTGAACCAAATGATGAGACTCTTGAGGCAGTAGAATATTTGATTCCAAAAGGTAAGCTGTTTCACTTCCAAGAAGGCGATCAAATTGAAAAGGGGGATTATATCCTTGATGGGAATCCAGCTCCTCATGATATTTTGGCGATTAAGGGTGTTGAAGCTTTGGCATCTTACCTTGTTAATGAGATTCAGGAGGTTTATCGTTTGCAAGGGGTTCTTATTAATGACAAGCACATTGAAGTGATTGTTCGTCAAATGTTGCAAAAAGTTGAAATTACTGAATCTGGAGATTCTGGTTATATTCCAGGTGATAACGTTGATCGTATTGAACTTGATGAAATCAATGATAATTTGATTGCAGAAGGGAAAAAACCCGCATCTGGTAATCCCATTCTTCTTGGAATTACAAAAGCTTCTCTTCAAACGCCTTCTTTCATTTCGGCGGCATCGTTTCAGGAAACAACACGTGTTCTTACTGAAGCAGCAGTTTCTGGTAAAATTGATACTTTGCAAGGACTCAAAGAGAACGTTATTGTCGGTCGTCTTATTCCAGCAGGTACAGGTGGTACGATTTCTCAAATCCGCCGTATTGCTGCAGTTCGTGATGATCTGATAGTAGATGAGCAGCGTAAGTCTAGTAATAACGAAGTGGCTAAGGCTATGTTGACAAATATGACAACTGAATCAGTTGCTAAATAATTTAAATACAACATTCACATACTATAAAAGCGTCTGAATAGAAATTTCAGACGTTTTTTTATCTCAAAATGCAGAAATTGCATATTTCCCTGAAAAATATAATAATAAAAATTATAAGGTTGTAGTCGTTTCAAATATTCTGAGTAGTTTATTATTTGATAATGATACTGATTTTTTTATTGCGTCATTTTAAAGTTTTTTTATTTTTGAGGGTAGTATAGAAATTTTTTTTCAAGATACATGAAGTCAAAAAGCTATATTCCAAGAAAAAGAGTAGCTTATATATAAGTGAAATAACGACTAATTTCGAATTTTAGGAAAATTTTTGATTGGATATCTTCTATAAAGATTTAAAAGTCCTTATAATAGATGATTAGCAATCTTTCCTGTCATCTAAAAAAATAATTAATTTTTTACTGTATAATACTTATTTGACAAGAATGTATTTCTTCATATTTTAGAATGCAGGAAAGGAGAGGATAGAGTGCTGACTAAAGTTTTATAAAAATAGACATATTTCTTATAATAATGTGATCTATAAAGACAGAATGATAAAATGTACGAATATTATTCAATTGGAGAATTGACACGTGAGTTTTCAATAACAGCTCGAACTTTGCGTTATTATGAAGAAGAGGGACTTCTTATCCCTTTCCGGCGTGGAAGTACACGGCTTTATACACAAACGGATCGTCATAAGTTAAAACAAATACTGCGTGCTAAAAGAGTTAAATTTTCGTTGTCTGAAATATCTGATATGTTGGCTATGGTTGGAAAACCACCTGATGATGAGAAAAAACTTAAGAAATTAATTGCAGGAATTAATAAAAAACGATCTGATTTAAAGAAGATGCAACGTGATATTGATGATCTTCTACAGGATTTAGAACGCATTGAGGAGACTTTTTTTGAGAGCTTAGCAGAGTTGGGGGTTAATCGTTGATTGTGAGATTTATTTCATCTGCTTTTAGGCAATTTCTTTTCTATTAAAAAAGATAGCCATCAGTATTGCTAATGGGAGTTTTTGACACTGCGTGAAATGTGTAAATCATTTGAAGAAATAGAGGGTGTGAAAAAAGCAGCAAAGGTATTTTCACACTATATTGTCCTTGATAGGCAAAAAAATATTTTTCACAGAGAAAGAAAAGACAATGGCAGTTTCTTCTATTAGTGTTTTTCAATCTATTTTGTCGCGAAAGTCAATTCGAGCTTTTACCAACCAGCCAGTTAGTTTGGAAACAATCAAAAAAATCTTAACACTTGCAGCACGTGCACCATCTGGAACCAATATTCAGCCATGGCAAGTGATTGTGCTTACGGGAAGTGTATTACAGAAAGTAGGGCAAGAGCTTTCACAACTTGTTCTTTCGGGTGTAAAAGGGGAGCGTGAATATAATTATTATCCACGTCAGTGGCGTGAACCTTATATTTCAAGGCGTCGAAAAGTTGGTTTAGAACTTTATCAGAGTCTTGGAATAAAAAAAGGAGATGAAGAAAAAATGCTTCATCAAAAAGCACGAAATTTTTTATTTTTTGATGCACCTGTAGGACTCTTATTTACAATGGATCACGATATGGAAATAGGGAGTTGGCTTGATTTGGGTATGTTTATGCAGACCATTATGTTAGCAGCACGTGGATTTGGATTGGATACCTGTCCCCAAGCAGCTTTTGCTGATTATCATAAACAAATTCGTACGCTCTTATCTGTACCTTCTGATCAGAATATTATCTGTGGTATGGCACTTGGTTATCGCGATATGAGTGCTCCAGAAAACAATTTTGAGACAGAACGAGAACCGTTAGAAAACTTTGTACGTTTCATCGAAGCATGTCCATAAAATGTTTTATATCATTAAGCATATACTTTGAAGAACTTGGTGCATTATGAAAAATATGCTTGGTAGAATTTTTTCATTCTTATTAAATTATGATGTTGCATATTAACACTTATTTTACTACGTTCGAAACATTAAGAGAGTGATGACTCTAAGGGCATTGTTCGTTTTGAAGGTTGGCTAATGGAAAGCACTATAGAAAGAGGGTGTTGGGTGGTAGCAAGACGAGCAACATTCGTGTTTATTGCTATCATTTTTTTACTCTATCTCGCAATTTGATTTTAAACAGGACAAACGTTATAGAAAAGCGTATACTCAGACCATATTGGAGTTTTGAGGTGGTTCGTGTTTTTATCTGTTTTTGAACTTTTTAAAATTGGTATTGGTCCTTCTAGCTCACATACGATGGGGCCGATGACAGCGGCTAATATGTTTTTGCAAAGGATACGAGATTTTTCTCAGTTATCTGACAACCAAGTTTCTCGTATACGTGTTTATCTTTATGGTTCTTTAGCTTTCACAGGTATTGGTCATGCGACAGATAGAGCTATCATATTAGGACTTTTAGGAGAAAAAGCGTCTACTGTTGATCCTGATAGCATGGGATTCCTGTTAGAAAAAGTTATACGTGAAAAAAAAGTGCAACCAGAAGGCCATCCCGTTTATCAGTTTGATTCGCAACGTGATCTTATTTTTGAACGAAAGGAAATTCTCCCTGGTCATACGAATGGACTAGCATTTGAAGGGCTTGATACTGATGGGAATGTTCTTTTGCGGCAGATTTATTATTCTATTGGTGGTGGCTTTGTTGTAACTGAGGATGAATTAAGACACATGAATGGTAATATAGAATCAGAAGTGTCTGAGGTGCCATATCCATTTGATTCTGCTCGTACAATGTTATCAATGGCAGAAAAATCAGGACTTTCAATTGCTGAAATGAAGCGCTTAAATGAAGAAATAAAAATAGAGCGTTTTTCTCTTGATGCTGGGCTTGATGAAATTTTTTCAGCGATGACAAATTGCATTAATAGAGGTCTTTCACAAGAAGGTGAGTTGCCTGGTGGATTACGTATTCCAAGGCGTGCTAAAAAACTGCATGATACGCTTTTGGAAAATCAAAAGAAAAATTGCAATTATCCACTTTGGGCAAACGATTGGCTTTCGGTATATGCTATAGCAGTCAATGAGGAAAATGCAGCAGGTGGTCGTGTTGTTACAGCACCAACAAATGGGGCTGCTGGTGTTGTCCCAGCTGTTTTGCGTTACTATCTTCAGTTTAATGATGGTTCAGATCGAAAGGGAATACATAATTTTCTATTAACGGCAGCAGCTATTGGCGGTGTTATCAAACATAATGCCTCTATTTCTGGTGCAGAAGTTGGGTGTCAAGGTGAAGTTGGAACGGCATCTTCAATGGCTGCAGCAGGGTTAACCGCGGCGTTAGGTGGAACACCAGCTCAAATTGAAAATGCAGCGGAAATTGCGCTTGAACATCATTTAGGAATGACATGTGATCCTGTTGCAGGTCTTGTACAAGTTCCTTGTATTGAGCGTAATGCAATGGGGGCTGTTAAGGCGGTAACGGCTTCTTCTCTTGCATTACATGGTAATGGAAATCATTTTGTTTCTCTTGACGCTTGTATAGAAACAATGCGCCAGACTGGTCATGATATGAGTGAACGCTATAAAGAAACAAGTAAAGGTGGCCTTGCAGTCAATGCGATATCTTGTTAAGAGCTGGACATTCTTCAATCCATAACTGAACTATTGTGAGAGGGATGGCCTTGTTTTCCTGATAAAGCTTATATTTTTTGTTACTTATAAATCAACATTCAAATTTAAATTCAGCAGCATGCTTGAGATAAATTTGAGACGGGTTCAGTGGTTTTTAAAGAAACATCTCTTAAGGCACCCAATCCCATTTCACAACGACGCCCGTGAATGGTATAACGGTAAATCCATTGAGCACCTCCATCTTTACGCTTATGAAGTAGCAAGCCGGCACCATCATTATATTTACCAGCTCCTAATGTTGCGACGGATCTTGCATTAAGACGGCTCATAAGAGCCATATTTAGTCCTTTCTTATACAAATTTGATCCACACACTCATCTCACTTGTTATGTGCAAATGAGTGGTTTTGATTGATGCAAGATAAACAGATTTGAAATGAGAGAATCTTACGTTATTCGAGGGTCTAATTCAATATGAATAACGCTAAATTATCATTATAAATCAATATATTGTATTTTTAATGATTCGTAGCTTTTTGCGTGCAAGATTGGAGGGAGAGTATTGCCTCTATTGTGGTATCTAAGGCAAATTTGTTTTAAACCTGAACGATTATGATGAGATGCAAGAGAGCTTTAAAGATTTTAGTTTTTTAGAAATGAAGATCTTTTGGGCATCTGGTATGGTGAAAAAATATCTTGAAAAGAAACATCTCTCAATCTGAAATCTATTTCACAACGATACATATAAATAGTATAATGTGAAGTTTCTATGAATGGTATAAAGTCTATTGAGCATGAGCATTTTTATTTATAAAGGAAGCAAAACGAGCACTATCATTCTTTTGTCAGCTCTCAATGTTATAACGAAAATTCTTGGGGCTTAAGACTCTTTATAAAAGGCGTTTTTACGTTTTTTTCATCGATAGTATTTGTATTTTAAAATTGCTTTGCGTATTGGAGTTTAAAAAGCTTAGGAAATTTGTACAGCGCTTATGTTATAGGGAGAATTGAAGCGTTATGAAGGATAATTTTTGATATTAAATCAAAAAGTGAAGAAATATCTGGTATTTTTGTGCTCTAAAAAATGGTTTGATTGGAAGCTTGAAGGTGTCTCTAGGGATAGTTGGAAAAGCCGTTAGAACGATTCCTCCGACTTAAGAAAAAAGCATGAGTATCAAAGGATTTTTAAGATTCTAGATAATAATACAATAATTTTTTGAGATGATAACCTGTAGAGTTAAATATTTGTTGCTCCTAGACGGATTTTAATAGGCACATTACCAGTTTGACTTGCAACGCGTAAATGAATGCGTACAGGAGGCATTGTGAGACGACGATTACGCATTATTTGACAAATAAGAAGATTAACAAGAGATTGTGTATCTAATGCAGTTGAATTATATTTTAAACCAGTAAGTCTTGCAGCAGCATCGTGAAGAGAACGCAATGAAAGGAAGGATGATTGCTTCAATAAGATTTCTTTTTCATGGAATGAAGCAAAAGCATTATCTGTCATAATACTATCCTAACGCAGAATTCAAAAACTTTTAGTAGACTACAGTATAGCAGTTAAAATTTGCTTTCTTTAATGTAGAACAAGCATCAAAAGCAGATTTTTTTGATTGAAATCCTGTAAATCGTGCTCGGTAATAACGCTGCCCATTTTTTTCAAACAGCTGCATGTGTGAAGATACATCCTTTAAAGCAGAAAAAGCTGTATTTTTTGCTTTTAAAAGCAGAATTTTTGCTTGTTCTTGATTGGGCAGGGAACCAATTTGGATAGCCCATCCGGCGTTTGTGGATAAAGAGGCCGTTACAATTTTATGTGCCTCAACCGGTATAGCTTTTTGAGGGTTAGGTATTGGTATAATTACTTTATTTACAGCAGTTATTGCGATATTCGAATTTTTAGGTTGTTCTGCAAATGCTGTTAACATAGTCGAAATTTCATCGTCAAAATTACTTGGAACAGCTTTAATGGTCGGTATAGGGGTATTTGCGCCAGTGGGTAAGTGATAGTGTACAGAGGTCAAACGTTCACCACTTTTCATTTGGCTTGCTTTTGGCAAATATTGATTTAATAAGCTAGCCATATGCTCATCACGTGCAATAGATGATTTACCTCCCATAACAACAGCGACGATAGAACGCCCCTCAAGACGCATCGAAGTTGCTAAATTAGAACCTGACATTTGTGTGTATCCTGTTTTAATTCCATCGACACCTTTCATTATTTTTACGAGTTTATTGTGGCTGTTAATCGTATGCCCACGGAAATTAAAACTTTTTATTCTAAACAATTTATATTGTTTTGGAAAATTTTTCCTTAAAGCTAATGACAAAGTAGCTATATCTCGTGCGGTAGAATAATTGTGCACGTCTGGAAGCCCTGAAGCATTTGCGAAATGTGTATGTTTCATACCAAGTTTACGAGCTTTTGCTGTCATCATTTGAGCGAATTTTTTCTCACTACCCCCAAGATACTCTGCAATGGCAGTAGCAACATCATTTGCCGATCTTGTAATGAGTGCTTTAGCTGCTGCTTCTGCAGAAATTGTTTGACCTGCTTTAAATCCAATTTTTGTCGGTGGACGCATTGCAGCATAATGTGAAACAGGAATTGGTGTATTTGGTGTTACCCGACGCATCTGCATAGCTTCAAAGAGGAGGTACAATGTCATCATTTTTGTTAAAGAAGCAGGGTAACGCTTCAATGTTGCATTGGCTTGAAATAGAGTTTTTCCTGTAGTGGCATCTATAACAATAGCAGCATACTTATCAGGATAGGCTCCTTGAGGTGTAGCTGATGCCCAACAGTGAGAAAAAGCTAACATAACAAAAGAGATTGCTATTTTTTTATAGCAGCGCATAATTTTTTGATAGTTAATATACACTTGCAGTATCCTATTTCTCCATTTATCCTAAAAAACCTCTATAAAGCTTCCTTTTCTGTAATTTGTTGATGTAGTTTAGACGAATGGTATTACTAATTTGTTTACAGAAGTTATTTTATAAGTGACTTAAATCTAACCATAGGGGGGAAGTTTTTTCTTATAAAACAGGTATTGCAATAATTATGAAAGAACTTAAAATTAATAAAAAATACGCTGCATGGAAAACGATCATGGAACAGACGCTCACGGTGGACTCTATACCTCATATGATGCATTATGAAAAGGGCAAAAATTGGGAAGAAGGTAGGTATGGTGCGGTTGTAATACCTAAGGCTAGAGCAAAACTCCAAAAACCTAAATTATATCGCGTTTTTTTACTCAATGATGATTACACACCTATGGATTTTGTTGTTTTCATTTTGAAGAACTTTTTTAAAAAAAGTTTCGAAGAAGCAACACGGATTATGTTAAATGTTCATCACAATGGGATAGGCGAATGTGGAACCTATACTTATGAAGTTGCTGAAATGAAAATAGTACAAGTGAGGGAATGTGCACGTCAAAATGAACATCCGTTACAATGTGTAATGGAACAGAAGTGAGGAATTATGCCATCTTTTACACCTAGTCTTGAAGAGGTTTTGCATCGTGCATTAACAATTGCCACTCAAACACGGCATGAATATGCAACATTAGAGCATCTTCTCCTTGCCCTGTTAGATGATGCTGATGCAAATTCCGTTATTCAGGCATGCCAAGTAGATGTAGAAGAATTACGAGAGCGCTTAACCAATTATCTTCGCTCAGAGCTAGATGAACAGATTAGAGCTGATGAGGATACAAAGCCTACAGATTTTTTCCAGCGTGTTATCCAACGCGCGGTGATCCATGCTCAATCTGCTGGAAAAGATGAAGTATCGGGAGCAAATGTTCTTGTGGCAATTTTTTCTGAACGCGAAAGCCATGCAGCATATTTTCTTCAAGAGATGGGAATGACACGCTATGACGCTGTACGTTTTATTTCACATGGTATCACGCGTGATGATGGATTATCTATGTTACTTGAAGGACTTGAAGAGCAATTAGATCAGCAGATTTCGGACAATAATGAAAGGGTAACAAGTGCTTTAACGAGTTATTGTGTTGATCTCAATTGTAAAGCACGTAATGGGAAAATTGATTTATTAATTGGCCGTGAAATAGAAATTTCACGCATGATTCAGATTTTATGTCGCAGGTCAAAAAACAATCCGCTTTTGGTTGGTGATCCTGGAGTGGGGAAAACCGCTATAATTGAGGGATTGGCAAAGCGCATTGTTGATGGGCAGGTGCCTGAAGTTTTATCAAATGCAACAATATTTTCTCTTGATATGGGGGGGCTTGTTGCTGGTACACGTTATCGAGGTGATTTTGAAGAACGCTTAAAGCAAGTTATTAAAGAGTTTGAGCTATATCCAGATGCTATTTTATTTATTGATGAAATTCATACCTTAATTGGAGCAGGAGCGACATTAGGGGGAAATATGGATGCAGCAAATCTTTTAAAACCTACATTATCTTCTGGAGCTGTGCGGTGTATTGGTTCGACGACTTATAGAGAGTATCGCAAATTCTTTGAACAAGATCGTGCTTTAGAACGCCGTTTTCAGAAGATTGATATTCATGAACCTTCTATTACTGATGCAATTAAGATTCTGCAGGGGATGAAGCCTTATTTTGAAGGTTTTCATCAGATTAAATATACAGATCAGGCGATGAAAGCATCTGTAGAATTATCTTCACGTTATATAATTGATCGTAGGTTACCTGACAAAGCAATTGATATTATTGATGAAAGTGGCGCAGCACAAAAGCTCTTGCCACAAAAACAGCGCAAAAAGAGTATAGGTGTTAAAGAAATTGAAGCGACTGTTGCTAAAATTGCAAGGATTCCACCAAAAACAGTTTCTCGGGACGATCAAAAGATACTGAGTAAGCTTGAAAAAGAGCTCAAGCAGGTTGTCTATGGGCAGGATCAGGCAATTTCCGTATTAGTTTCGTCAATTAAATTGGCGAGAGCAGGTTTACGCGAACCAGATAAACCGATAGGAAGTTATTTATTTTCAGGACCAACAGGTGTAGGAAAAACTGAAGTTGCAAAACAGCTTGCCTCATCTTTAGGCATTGAATTATTGCGTTTTGATATGTCAGAATATATGGAACGGCATACGGTAGCGCGCTTAATCGGAGCACCTCCAGGTTATATAGGATTTGATCAAGGTGGTCTCCTTACCGATGCAGTTGATCAGAAACCTCACGCAGTTCTCTTGCTCGATGAGATTGAGAAAGCACATCCAGAGTTATTTAATATTTTATTGCAGGTAATGGATTATGGTAGATTAACAGACCATAATGGCAAGAAAATTGATTTCCGCAATATTATTTTGATTATGACAACCAATGCTGGTGCTTCAGATATGGCAAAATCAGCTATTGGATTTGGGAAAGTACATCGTGATGGTGAGGATATAGAAGCAATCAATCGACTCTTTACACCAGAATTTCGTAATCGATTAGATGCAATTATTCCGTTTGCGCCTTTATCTCACTTAATCATTAATCAGATAGTGCAAAAATTTATTTTTCAGCTTGAAGCACAATTAGCTGATCGGGGGATTGGTTTTGAATTAAGCCCTGCTGCAACTTTATGGCTTTCCAATAAAGGATATGATTCTCAGATGGGAGCACGCCCACTAGGGCGTGTTATACAAGAATATATTAAAAAGCCATTAGCTGATGAAATTTTATTTGGAAAGTTACGCAATGGTGGAATCGTTCACGTATTGACAGAAAAATCAAATGGCGAAAAAGAAAGATTACAGTTAAAAATTTCATCTCCCGATGTATCTGTTGGTTCAAAGAAAAGTAAAATGAAAAATTTTACAAAAAAACGTGTAGGAAAAAAAAGCACTACGACTTAAGAGTGTGTTATAAGGCTGCACGGATTTTTTTTGCATTCTCTTCAAGTATTTCTGTAGGCGTTATCATATCATTATGGGGGGTAAGTTCTACTCCTTCCATACGCGGTATAATATGGAAATGGAGGTGATAAACGGTTTGTTGGCTCGCTGCTTCATTAAATTGCATGACAGTTATGCCATCTGCTTGAAAGGCTTTTTTGACGGCATTTGCAATTTTTTGAACAGCTTTAATAACAGGAAATAATGTTTCAGTATCTGCATCAAGTAAGTTTCTAGAGCCTTTTTTAGGAATGACCAGCGTATGACCTGGTGCTTGTGGCATGATATCCATAAATCCAATAACATCATCATCTTCGTAGACACGAACAGAAGGGATTTCATTGCGAATCAATTTAGCAAAAATATTGTTATTGTCATAAGCTTGTTTCATACAAATGTTTCCTTTTATTATAGGTTTAGAATTTTAATTTCAAAACAAGAAAGTGCAAGTTTTATCAAAGTTATAAGACAAAGAAGTATTTTGGATTCAGTTATATTTAGCTAGGGTGATGCACTGTCTTTATGAAGATTTAGATTTCTATGATGGCTTCAACTTCTACAGGAACATCCATGGGAAGAGAGGCAACACCAATAGCAGAACGAGCGTGCTTTCCAATTTCACCAAGAATATTGACAAATAAATCAGAAGCTCCATTGGCAACAAAAGGGATATCGGTAAAATGAGAATCTACCGCCACAAAAACAGTAATTTTTACCATGCGTTTTATTCTATTTAAGTCACCCAGAGTTGCTTTGAGTTGAGCGAGAATATTGAGAGCGCAAGCTTCAGATGCTTTTTGGGCTTGTTCGACATTCACAGTTGCACCAACTTTACCGATGGCTATAGGTTTTCCATTAATGAGAGGAAGCTGTCCAGAAATAAAGAGTTGATTACCACTTTGCGAAGTGGTGATGTAATTGGCAAGGGGGGGGATTATTTCAGGAAGAGTGATACCGAACTTTTCTAGGTTTCTTTCAATTCCATTGGTCATAATTTAAACTCCATAGTTGTTCTATAATACATTCATTGCATATCCTATTTTTTGATTTAAGGAAATGTGTGGTTAATTGAGAAATTAGCCTTTTTTGCCTTATTGTATGATGTTATGCAACGGGGATAGAGTTTGGAAGTTGGGAATGATAAGATCATTATTTATAATAATTTTATATATTGTTTTTTTATGTACTGCGAAAGCTGAAGAGCCCATTTTTATTGTGCCTCATCGAGCAGTTTATGATTTTCATCTCGATAACGTTTCGCATGAAATGACAATTTCTGGGATGACAGGGCGAATGGTTTACGAGCTTACTGGTTCGGTATGTCAGGGTTATAACACACGTTTTCGTTTCATTAGCCGTATGAACATTGAAGGTATGCCGGTACGTTTAACGGATCAACAGACGACGAGTTATGAAACAGGGGACAGCCGTACATTTCGTTTTGATATTACAGATCAAGAGGGAGAAGAGGTTGCGCATCGTGCCGAAGGGGTCGCAGAGCGCACTCCGGATGGTATTACAGTTACATTAAAAAAGCCAAAGGAAAAAGAGTATAAGCTTGCAATGGCTGAATTTCCAGTAATGCAACTAAAAAATATTATTCGCCATGCAAAAGAAGGGCATCATTTTTACAATGTTACGGTATTTGATGGGACGAATAAAGCAGATAAAGTTATAAAAGAAAGTGTCGTTATAGGGGAAAAGAAGGCGCTTTTATCTGATAGCGAAACGGAAAAAATGAAAAAATTGGATGAAGAAAAATATTGGCCTGTTACAATCTCTTATTTTGATGATGAAGAAAATAAAAATGGTTTGCCGATTTATCGTAGCAGTTTTCTCTTACATGAGAATGGTGTTATGCGTGATCTTCATATGGATTATGGAACTTTTTCTGTGCGTGCCAAATTGAATAGTCTCGAATTCCTCGAACTTGGAAAAGATCTTGATCAATGTGAAAATGCAAATATTAAATGATTGAAGAAAATGACTTGAAAAAGAATCAAATAATAGTATGTTTGCGCTATTCCACACGCGGAGTTTGGGTGTTTGCAAATAATCTGTGAAAAGAGTCTAGCAAGCATCCGCCGGTAGTAGGTTTTCCTGCTTTTTCCGCGGAGGTTGAACCGGAAAGGATAAAATTTATGGCACTACCCGATTTTACTATGCACCAGCTTCTAGAAGCAGGTGTACATTTTGGTCATCAGACTCATCGCTGGAATCCCAAAATGACACCCTATATTTATGGTCAGCGTAATAATATCCATATTATTGATCTTGCTCAGACTGTTCCACTTTTGCACCGAGCACTTAAACTTGTCTCAGATACTGTTGCGCGCGGTGGTCGTATTCTCTTTGTTGGTACGAAACGGCAAGCATCTGACATTATCGCTGATGCGGCCAATCGTTCTGCCCAATATTACGTTAATGCGCGTTGGCTTGGTGGCATGCTCACAAATTGGAAAACGATTTCCAATTCGATACATCGTTTGCGTAAGCTTGACAAAATTCTTGCCGCTGAAGCACAAGGCTTTACCAAAAAGGAACGTTTAAATCTTGAACGTGATCGTGAAAAGCTTAATCGTGCGCTTGGTGGTATTAAAGATATGGGATCTGTTCCAGATCTTATATTTGTTATCGATACAAATAAAGAAAATATTGCACTCCAAGAAGCAAAGCGTTTGGGTATTCCTGTAATTGCTATTATTGATACCAATTGCGATCCTGATGATGTAACGCATCCAATACCAGGAAATGATGATGCTTCGCGTGCAATTTCTCTTTATTGCGATCTTTTTGCTCGTGCTGCTCTTGATGGTATTGCACGCCAGCAAGGTGCCATGGGTATTGATTTGGGAGCTCAAGTTGATGCACCTGTGGAGCCTATTTTGGAAAATGCGGTTTCAGAAGTTTCTGAGTAATATAAAACGCCTAACTAAGGTATTTTTATTTTCTAAAGAAGAGGTTACTGGCGTGCAGAGGAAATTTGCACGCTTTCACTGTTACAGAATAAAGAGGCAAATATGAGCATTACTGCTGCACAAGTAAAAGAACTTCGAGAATTATCTGGCGCTGGTATGATGGACTGTAAAGCCGCTCTAGCAGAGACTAATGGTGATATGGAAGCTGCTGTTGATTGGCTTCGTAAAAAAGGGATAGCTAAAGCAGATAAAAAGGCGGGTCGTACAGCGGCTGAAGGATTAATCGGAGTCGTATCAAAAGATTTAAATGCGGTTTTGGTTGAGATTAATTCTGAAACAGATTTTGTTGCACGCAATGATGGATTTCAAGAGATTGTGCGCAATATAGCAACAGCCGCCTTGGATACGCCAGGTGATGTTGAATCTGTTTCTGTTTCTCTTTATCCTGGTTCTGAGAAGACTGTAGAGCTTACAATTAAAGATGCAATTGGTACAATTGGTGAAAATATGACATTTCGTCGTTCCGCTAAATTATCTGTTGAGAATGGTGTTGTTGCGACTTATATACATAATAGTGTGGCTGACGGTCTTGGTAAGCTTGGTGTTTTGGTGGCAATTGAAACAACAGGAAATAAAGAAGCTGCTCTTGCTTTTGGTCGTCAGGTTGCGATGCATATTGCAGCAACCAATCCGTTAGCACTTACAGCACAAGATGTTGATGCTGGTGCTATTGAACGTGAAAAAGCGATTTTTTCAGATCAAGCACGTCAGTCTGGAAAGCCTGAAAATATCATTGAAAAAATGGTAGAAGGGCGTATGCGTAAATTTTTTGAAGAGGTTGTTTTGCTTTCACAGGCTTTTGTTATGAATCCTGATGTGACTGTTGAGGCAGCTTTAAAGGACGCTGAGAAATCAATTGGTGCACCAGCAAAAATCACAGGCTTTATTCGTTTTGCACTAGGTGAAGGTGTAGAAAAAGAGGAGTCTGATTTTGCTGCAGAGGTTGCTGCTGCTGCAAAAGGTTAGTTATTGCAAACTCTTAATCAGAGATTTAAAATCATATCGTTGAGTATAGAATCTCTGAAGGGACCAATGTAATTGTTGAGAGGGCGTCACGTGAAAAAAGTGGTGCCCTTCGTGGTGTTAAAAGCAAAAAGTAAATGTGCTTTTGGGGAGATTATTAATGGCATTAGCACTTCCGTATAAACGTATTCTTTTAAAGGCTTCTGGTGAAGCTCTTATGGGGGGGCAGAGTTTTGGCATTGATGTTTCTGTTGTAGACCGCATTGCCGCTGATATTGCAGAAGTGCGCGCAATGGGGATAGAGGTTGCTGTTGTGATCGGTGGGGGAAATATTTTTCGTGGCGTTGCTGTTGCTTCGCATGGTGGGGATCGAGTGACAGGTGATCATATGGGAATGCTTGCAACGGCTATTAACTCTTTAGCATTGCGAACATCATTGACAAAATTAGGAGTTGAAACGGTTGTTCTCTCTGCGATTGCTATGCCACAAATTTGTGAAAGTTTTTCGCAACGTAAAGCAATAGCTTATATGAATCAGGGAAAAGTTGTTATTTTTGCGGGCGGTACAGGAAATCCATTTTTTACAACTGATTCTGCTGCCACTTTACGCGCAGCAGAAATTGGTGCGGACGTTCTTCTTAAAGGAACACAAGTTGATGGTATTTATTCAGCAGATCCAAAGTTAGACCCTACGGCTAAGCGTTTTGACCAATTAACGCATGTTGAAATTTTGCAATGGGGATTATCTGTTATGGATTCAACGGCGGTCACTTTAGCACGTGAGAACAATGTGCCGATTATTGTGTATTCCATTCATGAAAAAGGCGGTTTGGCTAAGGTCTTGAATGGAACAGGATGCTTTACAATAGTATCGGAATAAGGGTAAGCTTCAAAGGACAATTGAAGGAGACAGAAATATGGATGTTACATCAATTATGGATGATCTGAAACGTCGCATGGATGGTGCTATTACGGCTTTTAAACATGAGTTGGGTGGTTTGCGGACTGGACGAGCATCGGCCAGTTTATTAGAACCGTTGACTGTTGAAGCTTATGGTTCTGTTGTGCACATAAATCAAGTTGCTAATATTTCTGTTCCCGAACCTCGGATGCTTTCTGTTTCTGTATGGGATAAAACGATGGTAGGAGCTGTAGAGCGTGCTATTCGCGATTCTGGTCTTGGTTTAAATCCCATAACTGATGGTACGAATTTACGTATTCCTTTGCCTGAGTTGAATGAAGAGCGCCGTAAAGAACTTGTAAAAATTGCGCATCACTATGCAGAGCAAGCGCGTGTTGCTACACGTCATGTTCGTCGGGATGGTATGGACAATTTGAAAAAGTTAGAAAAAGATGGTGAAATTGGACAAGATGAAGCCCATGGTTTGTGTGAGAAAGTTCAAAAACTCACAGATGAAACTATTGCTGATATTGATAAAATTTTAGCCGTAAAAGAATCTGAAATTATGCACGTTTAAGACGGTTTTGTCGCTAGAAAAAGGATGTTATACTCCTGCCTGTAAATTGTTTCTATGGATAATAGTAAGGGGTGGTGTGCTCTGTGATAGCAAGGTGTGATACAAGAAGGTGTTTTATCGTTTTATCATCTTGATATGGGAGAGATTGATTTGAAAGGGAAGATGTTTTAATTTTTTAATCTGCATGGTAGATCATGCCTTTTGCTGGAAGACACTATTTAACAGCATGCTAAAGGCTCCTAGTCAGCATGTCTTTGTTAAACTGTATAATGAAAACATTATTAGAAATTATTTAAATATTCTAAGATGAAGGTTGGGGAAAGAATATAACACACAAAATAAGCCTAATCTTTCTCTTATTTCCCATTATAAAATATGCGAGTAGAATCGATCAAGCAGATGTTATGTGGCATAATTTTCTTTTAGATGACGAACAGTTGATAGAAGAATGTTTTTAACCTCTATTAGTTAATTTGTATAGGGCATAGATAGCCGCTTTTTCATTTTATGTTTGAGAAAATATTTAAAAACATATTTTAGGATTAATTTTAAGAGGGGATTTTTGAAGCTGTTTTCATTGATTATTCGTCTTATAAGCACTATCTTGGTAGACTGGATTATTTATGGTAAATTATAAGAGAAGTTTGTACAAGTGTGAAATAAAAATACTACAATTTTAGAGCTTGTATTTTCTATTTTTATTGTGTGGATGTTGTTTTGTCTAATTTGGTTTATCGTGTTCTGACAGCTTTTGTGTTTGGCGTTATTGCATTGTATCTAACGTGGTTGGGAGGAACCATCTTTTTTTTGTTTGTATGGTGTATTGGCGGTTTTATTCTCTATGAGTGGATGAGTATTACTAAAGAGAAGTGGTGTGTTTTACAAAAAATATTAGCAAGTATTTTTTATTTGTTTTTCGGCTTTTTTTTAGTGTTGAGTGTATCTGCTTCATTAGATTTTTGTGTTTTAATCGTTTTGGCTGCGGTGTTGGCTATTATATCTATAAAAAGGGGTGGTTGGGTTTTTTGTGGTTTTTTATATGCCTCTTTTCCTGTTGTTGCTTTATGCTTTTTACGGGATCATGAGATGTTGGGGTTCCAAGTTGTTATTTTCTTATTTACGATAGTGTGGGGGACAGATATTGGTGGGTATTTTATTGGACGTGCCTTAGGGGGGGCTAAATTAGCACCACAATTTTCTCCTAATAAAACATGGTCAGGAGCATTTGGTGGCACATTTATCGGAGTTTTCGGCGGTATATGGGTTGCTTTTGGATTTTTTGATATAAATTTAACAAGTTTTTTTGTGCCACTCCTTACACTTATTTTATCAATTGCTTCACAATTGAGTGATTTAGGACAATCATGGCTCAAAAGGCGGTTTTCTGTTAAAGATTCTAGTTCTTTATTACCTGGACATGGTGGCTTTATGGATCGTATGGATGGATTGGTAGGGGCCGCTTTTCTTCTTTATTTAATTGGGGCGTTTATATCTGATATGAATGCACCTTTTAATCTTTTTAGTATGATTTAATTGGGAGTAGATATTTTGGGACTTTTAAATCATATCGTCACTATGGGTGATTTTCTTTTAAGAAGTTTGAGTATTTTTTTCATCATTATGATTATCATTTTTGTGCACGAACTTGGGCATTATCTCATTGGTCGGTGGTGTGGTATTAAGGCGTTAGTTTTTTCACTTGGATTTGGTCCACAAATAGCGAGTTACACAGATAAGCATGGCACCAAGTGGCGCTTAGCGCTTATTCCCTTAGGAGGTTATGTAAAGTTTGTTGGAGATGAGGAAAAAATTGATACGGTATCATCCCAATCATCTCCGATAGTTGATGGTTCATTTGCCAGTGTGCATGCTTGGAAAAAAGCAGCAACTGTTTTTGCTGGTCCCTTTTTCAATGTCCTTTTTACTGTTGTTATTCTGACACTTTTTTTCTTTATTTACGGTCGTGTAGCCATTGAACCGGTTGTTGGTTCTTTAGTAAAAGATAGCCCTGCTGTTCAGTCTGGTTTGGAATTAGGTGATCGTTTTGTTGAAATGGATGGTCGACGGGTTGAAAGTTTTGAAGATTTGATGAACTATGTAACTTTTCACGGAAAAGAACCTATAGAGTTTAAGATAGAACGCATGGGGCGCGTGTTTACAACGGTTATTACTCCGAAAGTAGTTGAGCGAGATGATGGATTCGGTAATCGGACACAAAGTGCTATGATAGGTGTAGGTGTTCCTGTTGATTCAAATAATCCTACGCGTTTAGATCCAACTTATATAAAACATATTCACTATGGTTTTTTAACAGCTGTAAGAGAAGCATTAAACCGTACTGCGTTTATTGCCACTCAAACTGTTCTTTTTATGAGTCGTTTAATAGAAGGAAAAGAGGATCGTTGTCGGTTAAGTGGACCTTCTAAAACCGTTAAAATTGCTTGGAAAGTGAGCGAGGCAGGTTTTATTTCTTTGTTGAATTTGGCAGCTTTTCTTTCAATAAGTGTTGGGCTTATTAATCTTTTTCCGATTCTACCGCTTGATGGTGGGCATCTTTTATGTCATGTCATTGAAGTTATTACTGGGAAGACAATATCCACTAAAATTCAGGGAATTGTTTTTCGTTTAGGTTTCTCCATTCTTCTCCTTTTTATAATTTTTGTCTTTTTAAATGATTATTTTTGTTGGTTTAGCTAATTAAATTATGGAAAATACTTTATGAATTGGGTAATAATAGCAAAAATAAATTGAAGGTTGTTTACCATGTCTGCAAAATGTTGTGGCGTTGTACATTATAATGAGTAATTAAGGGATGACAAAGTTTCGCTGTAAAAAGGTTGTTGTGGCAGTTAGCTTTTTAAGGCGTTGTGTCCAAGGAATAAGAGTAAGGTAAAAGAGCCAATGACTACGAATTCAAAGTTTTTAAATGCAGCATCTGCGTTGGTGTTAAAGATGGGGATGATTGTTCCAGTAACGGCTTTTATGTCAATTGCTGCGGTTGGAGAAATGCAAGCGTCTGTAGTCCGTTCTATTGAGGTTCGTGGGAATAAGTTTGTAAGTTCTCAGGCAATTCGGGACAATATGGGTATTAAGGCTGGACAAGGATTTTCCAGTGGTGATGTTGATAATGCTGTGAAAAACCTTTTCGAATTAGGTTTATTTTATGATGTTAAAATAAATCAAGTAGGTGATAAATTGGTCGTATTCGTAAAAGAATATGAGGTTGTCAATCAAATATTGTTTCAAGGAAATAAATCTTTTAAAGACCCAGATCTTAAACGGTTTATTTCTTTGAAACCAAATGAACCTTTTAACTCTGCTAAGCTTTCTGCTGATATAAATACAATTCGTGAAGCTTATAAAACTCTTGGTCGTAATAATATCACGGTTAACGTTCAAACCATTAATCTTGGAAAAGGGCGTGTGAATGTGGTCTTTAATGTTGTTGAAGGAAAAAAGACAAAGATTAGTGATATCACTTTTAAGGGAAATAGTGTCTTTGGAAGTCGCCGTTTGCGTGATGTGATTTCAACAAAATCTTCAGGAATTTTTTCCAAGTTGTTAGGAGGCGATGTTTACAGTGAAGAGCGCCTCGCTGTTGATGAAGAAGCTTTACGTCGCTTTTATTATAATCGTGGTTATGCAGATTTTCGTGTAGTCTCTTCTAAAGCAACTTTTGATGCAGCAAGCAATACGTATAAAATTTCTTTTATTCTTGATGAAGGGGCGCGTTATAAAATTAGTGATATTCAAGTTGAAAGTGATGTCGATGGAATTGACGTTCAATCTGTAAAAAGGATGCTTAAAACCCAGCCAGGTGATGTTTATAGTGCAGAAGAGATTGAACAGTCTGTTGCAATTATTAATAACAAGGTTGCTGATTCGGGCTATGCTTTTGCTAAAGTTGAGCCACGGGGAAACCGTGATTTGGCAAATCATACAATTTCAATTTTATATAATATTGAACAAGGTACACGTGCTTATATTCAGCGTATTGATATACGTGGTAATGAGAAAACGCGTGATTATGTCATTCGCCGTGAGATTGATTTGAATGAAGGAGATGCCTACAATCAAACTTTATTACAGCGGGCAAAACGTCGTCTAGAAAGTTTAGGTTTTTTCAAAGCCGTTAATATTTCAATGGTTCCTACCGAACAATCTGACCAAGTTGTTTTGGTGATAGATGTCGTTGAAGCTTCAACAGGAGATCTCTCTCTTTCAGGGGGGTATACAACGGGGGGGACAAGTCCTGGTATGTCACTTGAAGTTTCTGTTACTGAGCGTAATCTTGGCGGACGTGGTCAGTATGTTCGTTTAGGATTAGGAGCGGGGCAAGAAAAATCCCGTAATTATAATTTATCATTTATTGATCCTTATTTCTTAGGGTATCGTTTATCTGCTGGCATTGATCTTTTTCGTAGTACTTACCGTGCTGATAAAGCTTATGATGTACGACAGACAGGCGGGTCATTACGGTTTTCGTTGCCTATTAATAATCAATTGTCTGCTAATGTAGCTTATTCTTATGTGCAGGAAGAATATGATTTTGGCGGAGAGTATAATTTCGATAAAGAGAGTGACATAATAGAATTATACGGGAAATATTCTGGTGCGATTGTTCAAGCTGCAAAGCAGAGCCCTTGGAAACGTTCATCGATTAGTTATGGTTTTACCTATAATACAATTGACGATATGAAAGCCCCTCATGATGGGTGGTACGTGAATCTTCTTCAGGAATATGCAGGGCTTGGTGGGAGTGCAAAGTTCTTGAAGACTACGGGTAAGGCGATGATGTACAAGACTCTTTCTGAGCAGAAAGATATTGTTGGTTTGCTTTCTTTTGGGGGCGGGTATATCCACGAAATAGGTAAAGAAGGTGTTCGTATTTTCGATATGTTTAAGGCGAATACTGATATGATCAGAGGGTTCAAATATAATGGGATAGGCCCACGTCAGGTTTCCAATAAGGGTGAAGTTTATTTCTTAGGGGGAACAACATATATGAATGCGACTGCTGAAGTACAGTTTCCTATTCCTGTTGTGCCTGAAGGTTTCGGATTGCGCGGTGCTTTATTTGCGGATATTGCCACGCTTTATGGCAATAATTATAAGGCAGTTTTTAAAGGTGAACCGCCTGTTACCAATACCAAAAGTGCTTGGCGCTCATCTGCAGGTGTGAGTTTGATGTGGGATTCTCCGTTTGGTCCTTTGCGTTTTGATTATGCTTGGCCAATAATGAAGCAGGAGGGGGATCGTGTGCAGCAATTGAATTTTGGTATTTCTACAAAGTTCTGATTTGAGCAGTTTTAAGAAGGAAAAACTTGAAGAGAATAGCTTAAGCTGGGAGAGAAAGTGTTTTGATGGCGGATACGTTTTTTTTTACGCCGTCCCGGCGATTGACAGTTGCAAATGTTGCTGAGTTGACGGGTGCAAAGCTTCTTAATCCAGAGTTTTCTCATAAAGTTATCAATACTCTTTCTTCACTTGAGAGTGCTGTGGAAGGTTCTCTTGTTTTTGTGGAGCACCGGAGGTTTTCTGATGCTTTACTAAACAGTTCTGCTGTTGCTGTTTTTTGTACGCATGAGATTGTTTTTAAAGTTCCTGAAACTATGGCAATTTTGGTGACATCCACACCGCAGCGGGATTTTGCTCAGATTGGTCGTATTTTATTTCCTGATTCTGTCAAGCCAATGCCTTGGTTGGGGCAGAAGGGGATTTCGTCGCATGCGCATATTCATCCAACGGCTAAGTTGGCACATGATGTGTGTATTGAAGCGGGAGCTGTTATTGGTAAAAATGTTGAGATTGGGGCAGGAACTCTTATTTCATCCACAGCTGTTATCGGTGAAAATTGCCGTATTGGATGTGACTGCTATATTGCTCCTAAGGTAACAGTTCAGTGTTCTATAATAGGTGATAAGGTTCAGCTTTATCCTGGTGTTTGCATTGGGCAAGATGGTTTTGGTTATGTTGGGGGCGTTTCTGGAATTGAGAAAATTCCACAGCTTGGTCGCGTTATTATTGAGGATGGTGTAGAAGTTGGTGCGAACACGACAATTGATCGTGGGACATTTCAAGATACTGTTATTGGTGAAGGAAGCAAGATTGATAATCTTGTACAAATTGCCCACAATGTAAAAATTGGCCGCTATTGTCTTATTGCCGCTCAATGTGGCATTGCGGGAAGTACATCTATAGGGGATATGTCTCAGCTTGGCGGAAGTGTGGGAGTAGCTGATCACATCATAATAGGTAAATCTGTTCAGATTGCTGCGCGTAGTGGTGTTATGAATGACATTCCGGATGGCGAAAAATGGGGAGGTAGTCCAGCGCGACCATTTAAACAATGGTTTCGTGAAGTAGCGGCGTTGCGCAGTATGGGAAAAGTTAAAAAGGAGAAACGCTGATATGATCAGCAGTGAAAAAACTAAAAACTTAGAGGCTGTCGATATTGAAAAACTATTATCAATATTACCGCACCGTTATCCATTTTTATTAATTGATCGTATCGTTGATATTGATGGTGAACAAGAAGCGATTGGTATTAAAAATATAACGATTAACGAGCCACATTTTACGGGACATTTTCCCTCAAAGCCTGTTATGCCTGGAGTTTTGATTTTAGAAGCTATGGCACAAACGGCAGGAGCAATAGCACTTTTAAATTTAGGCAATAAGCAAACAAATCTAGTTTACCTTATGACGGTTGATAATGCAAAATTTCGTAAGCCGGTTATGCCTGGTGATCAGCTCAAGATTCATGTTCAGCTTTTGAAAAAAAGATCTGGTATGAGACGTTTTTCATGTGTTGCAAAAGTAGAAGATGTCCGCGTCGCTGAAGCAGAAATTGCTGCGATGATTGTCGAAGAAGAATAAACGATATTTGATGGGAATTTAAAAATGTCCGGTACGAAAATCCATCCAACTGCTCTTGTGGAGAAGGGAGCGCAGCTTGGTGAGAATGTACGCGTTGGGCCGTTTTGCCATATTAGTTCAGAGGCTGTTATTGGTGATGAATGTAGTTTGACAAGTCATGTTGTAATAACGGGAAAGACAACGTTAGGAGCTAAGAGTAAAGTGTTTTCTCATGCAGTTTTGGGAGCTGAGCCGCAAAATAATAAACATAAAGGGGGAGCTACGACTCTTTCTATTGGTAAGAATTGTACGATTCGTGAAGGCGTAACAATGCATAGAGGTTCTGATTCGAGTGCGGGGATGACGGTTGTTGGTGATAATTGCCAATTTTTTTGTTATGCGCATATCGCTCACGATTGTCATGTAGGTAATCATGTAACATTTGCCAATAACGCAATGATTGCTGGTCATGTTACTATTGGTGATTATGTGATTATTGGTGGTGGTGCTGCTGTTCATCAATTTGTTCGTGTTGGACATCATGCATTTATCGGCGGCGTATCTGCACTGGTTGGTGATCTGATACCTTATGGAACAGCTGTTGGTGTGCAGGCAAAACTTGCTGGTCTCAATATTATTGGCATGAAGCGTGCAGGACTTGAGCGTCAAGATATTCACGCACTCCGTCATGCGGTTGCGATGCTTTTTGATCATAGCAAACCATTTAAAGAGCGTGTCAGTGATGTTGCGTCTTTCTATTCTTCTTCTCAGTCTGTTTCTGAAGTTGTTAATTTTATTAAAGAAGAAGGAAAGCGTTTTTATTGTACACCAAAATTTGAAGGTGATAGAATAAAAGAACATAAGGATTAAAAATGCCTATTTGGGGAGCCAGAAGTTTTCTTTCCGGCCGTACTGCCGTTATAGCAGGAAATGGTGTTTTACCGATTACTGTTGCGCAGGCTCTTGAGAAGAATGGAGAGAATCCTTTTCTTGTGCTTTTGCGTGGTGAGGCAGATTCTGTTCTTTATCGTTATGAGCATTGCGAGCTATCAATTGTAGAGTTAGCGCGACTCGTTAAAATCTTAAAAGAGGCTGAAGTTTATAATGTTGTTTTGGCAGGTGGTGTGAAAAAGCGGCCACTTCTTAAACAATTGCGACTGGACTGGACAACATTTTTAGCTCTTCCTAAGTTAATCGGAGCTTTGAGGAGGGGGGATGATGCGTTATTAAAAGCTTTTATACGGGTTATTGAAGCGCATGGTTTTTGTGTTATCGGTGCCCATGAAATAGTACCAGATCTTTTAGCTCCCATAGCATTTAATTTAACAATACGGCGTGCTACGCCAAAAGAGAAAAAAGATATTTTTTTAGCAGCAGAAGCAGCAAAGCTTTTAGGTCAATTGGATATTGGACAAGCCGTTGTTGTTGTTCAGGGAAGGGTGGTTGCTTTGGAGGGCGCTGAGGGAACTGATAATATGTTGTGGCGTGTTTGTGAAATGCGAGAAAGAGGGCAAATTCCCTCTAAGGGTGGTGTTCTTGTAAAATGTGCAAAACCACAACAGGATAATCGCGTTGATTTGCCATCAATTGGTCCCGTGACAATAATGAATATTGCAAAGAGTGGTTTATCTGGTGTTGCGGTAGAGGCAAATAGAAGTCTAATATTATCAGTTAAAACAACAATAGAAAAAGCCAACAAATATTCTCTATTTATAGAGACATTTGAGAAGTTTGGTCATGAATGATTGTTGCTTAAAAATTGCTGTGGTTGCTGGTGAGGAATCTGGTGATTTGCTTGGGGCAGATTTAATTTCTTGTTTATCACAACAGATGGGATGCGACATTCATTTGATTGGTATTGGGGGGAGACATTTAAAAGCATTAGGTTTAAAAAGCTTTTTTGATTCCCATGATATTGCTTTAATAGGTTTAAAGGAGGTGTTGAAAAAACTACCGTTGTTGTTGCTACACATTCGCAGTTTATCTAAATTTATCGCACAAGAGAAACCTGATTGTTTAATTATTATTGATAGTCCTGATTTCACGCATCGTATTGCAAAAAAGGTACGTGCTTTAGCGCCTTCTATTCCTATCATTAAATATATTGCACCAACCGTTTGGGCATGGAGGCCAGAGCGTGCAAAAGCTATGTGTGGATTTGTTGATCATGTTTTAGCGGTTTTTCCTTTTGAAGAAAAGATTATGCAAGATTTGGGAGGCCCTGCTACGACTTATGTTGGACATCGTCTTTTAACATATCCTCCCCTTTTGAGAGTTCAGTCAGAAAAAAAAAGCCAATTAGAACAAAGAAATTTGATCAATACACAAACATCATCACCTACATTGGTTATTTTGCCAGGATCACGCAATTTAGAGATTCGTTCTTTAATGCCTATTTTTCGAGAAACAGTAGAGATTCTTGTACAACGTATTCCTCATTTACAGATTATTTTACCAACTTTACCCCATTTGGTTGATAAAATCCGTGATTTTGTGCAGGGCTGGAAAAACAAAGTAGAAATTGTTGTTGGTGAAGATGAAAAATGGCAAGCTTTCGCACAAGCAGATGTTTCTCTTGCTGCCCATGGGACGGTTTCACTTGAATTAGCCTTAGCAAAAGTTCCTATGGTTCTTTGCTATAAACTTGATTATTTTTCTAAATTATTCATTTTTCCTAAAATGATGTTATGGAGCGCTGCTCTTCCGAATATTATTGCTGATAAGCCTATTATTCCAGAATATTTGAATGAATTTTTGCGTCCTGGCATGTTAGCAAGACAGCTAGAACAACTTTTGTGTAATCCTTTATTACGACAGGCACAACTCGATGCTTTTGAAACGGTGGAACAAAAAATGAAAACTGAAGTACCATCGGGAATGGTGGGGGCGCAAATAATAACTACTCTTTTAAAAAGCAGAAATAAAATTATATAAATAAATCAATATCTTGACGATTAATGTTTAATTTTAGCAAGAAACTCACAAGCACGTTGGCTTTTAGGATTGGTAAAAAATTTTTCAGACGCTGTATCTTCAACAATTTTTCCGTTTTCTAGAAAGAGTATTCTTTCTGAGACTTTCCGTGCGAAGCCCATTTCATGAGTAACACAAAGCATTGTGATTCCTGTATCTGCTAATTGAGCCATTACTTGCAAAACTTCTCCTACACTTTCTGGATCAAGAGCAGAGGTTGGTTCGTCAAAAAGCATTACTTCAGGTTCCATACAAAGTGCACGGGCAATCGCAACACGCTGTTGTTGCCCACCAGAGAGTTGTAAAGGATATTTTTCACAGTGTTTTTCAATACCGACATGCGTTAAGTAATGAATTGCTCGTTCTTTTGCTTGTTGTTTGGAAAGTCCTTGAACTGTCATAGGGGCTAAAATACAATTTTGTATAACGCTCATGTGGGGGAATAAATTAAAGTTCTGAAAGACCATTCCTATCTTACGGAGAACATTTTTTTGCTGTTGTACAGGGGCGGTATGGATATCAACGTTATGGATATGGATCGAACCTTTTTGTGCTTGTTCTAATTGATTAATACAACGAATTAACGTTGATTTTCCAGATCCGGATGGCCCACAAATAACGATATGTTCACCAGTTTGAACATCAAAGTTAATATCATGTAGAACCTGAAAATTTCCGTACCATTTATTGAGGTTTCGAATGGAGATCACAGGGTTTTTATTGGGAGAGATCGATTGATTATTTTTCAAATTCATCTTGTTTTATTCTTTCATTGATGAATGAATTTATTAATTCAACATTTTGATTTGGTAAAGTTCTTTTATGATCATTTATTTATCGTAAATATCGAGTGAGGCGATGTTCAATAAAAACAATAAAACGATGAATGAGTTCAACAATAAAAAGATAGATAAGGGCTGCCCAAACGTAAACTTGAAAATCGAATGTACGTGAATAAGTGAGTTTAGCAATCCCCATTAAATCATAAACAGTAATAAGTGAGGCAATGGCACTGGATTTAATCATTAAAATCAACTCATTGCCTAGAGGGCGTAATGCTATAATCATTGCTTGTGGAAGAATAACTTTAAAAAATGTGACAGAGTTGCTTAGACCTAAAGCTTTTGATGCTTCACGTTGCCCAGTTGTTACGGATAAAAAACTTCCTTTAAAGATCTCAGATTGATAGGCAGCAGAATTGAGTGTAAAAATAAAAAGACAACAATACCACGCGTTTTGAAAAAACCACCATAGACCAACCTGTTGCCAAAAATTGTTCATTGAACCAAGCCCATAATAAAAAAGGAAGAGTTGGGCTAACAAGGGAGAGCCGCGAAAAAAATAAACATAAGCATTTGCAAAATATTGTAAAAACGTATTCTTTGATAAACGCGCAAAAGCGATAAGCATACCAAGGAAAAAACCAAGAGAACAAGAAATAGAAACAAGCTCAACAGTAACAATAAAGCCATCAATAAATTTTGGTCCATAACGGCTTAAAAGATCAGGATTAAAAAGGAAATAAAGCCACTCCGGAATCATTAACCTAGCACCTTTTTATAGCCTATTTGAGTGTATGTTTCCACATAGCGTAATATTGTAGCAAAAAACGCTGAAAATAATAAATAGAGTAAGCATGCTACAAGATAAAATAGCATGGGTTTATTGGTCGCCGCGACAGCTAAATTCGTTTGTCGCATGAGGTCAACAAGCGCGATAGTTGAAACGAGAGATGTATCTTTCAATAAAGTAAGCCAATTATTAGAAAGTCCTGGTAAGGCATTTCGGATGAGCTGAGGAAAGACAATACGAAAAAATGTGGTTGATCGTGAAAGTCCTAAAGCTTTGGCAGCTTCATATTGACCTTTATCAAAAATATTAAATGCTCCAAGCCAAACTTCACAAGAGAAAGCAGCAAAAACCAGGCTGAGTGCAAGGACACCAGCAACAAAAGCATTGATGCTGAACATGACTTCAAGATTAAAATAGTCAAAGGCATTTTGAATAAGGTTTTGTAACCCATAGTAAACTAAAAACAGAGTTAAAAGCTCTGGTAATCCACGAAATACCGTTGAAAAGAGACGTGCTAGAGCTTTAGCTATCTTAATATTGGATCGAATCATTACTGCATTTAGAAGACCTAAGGGAAGCCCTAGAAGGCCACAACATAACGCCAATGACAATGTCATTCCTGCACTGGAAAGTATAACCGCTCCCCATCCACCATTGCTAAATGATAGCAATGCTAAATTTTCAATCATTCTTGTGTTCCTCATGAAAGAGTTAGATAATGTTTTTTAGAAATAGACAGTAGGTCACATTTAAATATCATATTGATATTTAATAAACATCATTTGTAAAATATTTTCTCATAATTTTCTCATAAGTTCCATCCAAACGGATTTCTTTTATTGCTTCATTGAACTTATTTTTAAGATCATTATTATTTTGACGGATTGCAATTGCAACAGGAAACTTTGTTTCTTCCAGAGTCCCTAGGAGGAAACAGCAATCTTTTCCTTCATTTTTAAGCCAATTTAATGCTTCTAATTTATCAACAATAATCATATCAAGTCGATGATTTAAGAGGTCACGATTCATTTCTATTGTGGAAGGGTAGAGTTTGATTTTTACCTCTTTAGAGGCATAATGATCTTCCGCATACAAAGCTTGTGTTGTATTGGATTGCACACCAAGATTTTTACCTCTAAAGCTTTGTGTTGAGAGTTCCTTAATTCCTGAATCTTTAGTAACAATGACAGCCAGTGCTGTTTCATAGTAAGGATCTGTAAAGTCAATTTTTTGTAAACGCTCTTGTGTCTGAGAGAGAGAAGCAACAATAGCGTCATATTTTTTTGCAATAAGTCCGGGGATCATTCCCTCGAAATCTTGCGTGACAATAGTACATTCAACATTCATTTTTTTACAAAGTGCATAAGCTATATCAATATCAAACCCCTGCAGTTTATTATTTGAGTCAATATAACTGAAGGGAGGATAGGTGCCTTCACTCGCAATTTTTAATATTTTCGCATCAGCCAATTGGGCGAATAGCGCGGCGCTTATTATAAGAGCTCCAGCTAATAGTTTCATGATATTCTCCTATTGGATAAGCGGGCAAATATGAAATCGTCACGTTTTATAATCTGTAAGCTTTTTGGGAGCAATGCAAAAATTTATCGGCGTTTATTTTAGATCATTATGTTGCAGATTATTATCAAAAAATTATCTTTGTTTATTGATTTAAAGAAAATAAATATCTTATTGCTTGTATGATGGCTTAATTTTCATGAAATGATTGCTTGCATTATCTCATAAATAAAAATCGAGAAATTTTCTTTAAAAATAAGGCTATTCAATTTGAATACGAAGAAAAAATTAGATTTTTATAAAATAAAAATACAATCTCAATTATTATTAGATTCCATGAAAGGTTTAAATATCGAGAAACACTTAAAAATTGACTTTTTATAAATATAAATTTTTCTTATAAAAACACTGGATTTTCAATCATACTTGCATGTTCAACAAAGAGTTTAAAAATATTCCTTAAATATAAAGCTTCAAGTTTAATTCATAGTGATATTTAATCAATGTCGAATGCAAAATACTTTCTCATAATTTCATCATAGGTTCCATCAGCGCGGATTTCCTCTATTGCTTTATTGAACTTATTTTTAAGATCAGTATTATTTTGGCGGAGTGCAATTGCAATAGGAAATTTTGTTTCTTCTAAAGTTCCTAGCAACTCGCAGCAATCTTTTCCTTCATTTTCAAGCCAATTTAATGCTTTTAATTTATCAAAGATGATTATATCAAGCCGATGGCTTAAAAGGTCACGAGTAACTTCTATTGCTGTAGGATAAAGTTTGATATTCACTTCTTCAGAGGCATAATGGTCTTCTGAATATGCAGCCTGTGTTGTATTTGATTGTACACCAAGGTTTTTACCTTTAAAACTTTGTGTTGAGATCTCTTTAATTCCCGAATTTTTGCTAACAATAACAGCGAGTACTGTGTTGTAGTAAGGATCTGTAAAATCAATTTTTTGTAAGCGCTCTTTTGTAGGAGAAAGGGAAGAAACGATAGCATCGTATTTTTTGGCAATAAGTCCGGGAATCATTCCCTCGAAGTCTTGCATGACGATAGTGCATTCAATATTCATTTTTTTACAAAGTGCATAAGCTATATCAATATCAAACCCTTGAAGTTCGTTATTTGAGTCAATATAACTAAATGGCGGATAAGAAGCATCACTTGCAATTTTCAGCGTTTGAGAATTGGCCGATAGAGTAAACAGTGTTGCGCTTATTATAAGAGCTCCTACTAATAATTTCATTATGTTCTCCTATTAGATAAGCTGGCAAATATGAAACCATTATGCATTTTTATAATCTTTAAGCTCTTTGGGAGCAATGTAAAAAATAGAGTTGTTTTCATTATGCTAGATATTATTATCAAAAAAATGATTTATTTTTATCAAGTATGAGAATAGAAAATACAGGAAAGAAGGTCACCTCTTATCGCTTATACAATGAATTTTAATAATTTTATTAAAAATCAGTAAATTATCTTTAAAAGAAAAACTATTAATTTAAATACAAAGAAAATTTTAGCCCTTAACAGGATAAAATATTATTATTTCCACTTTTTATATGAAATGCAGAATGTCAAAATAAATTTATTTTCTAACGACTGTGAAAATTTTCTTCTAAGAAGCTTGATTTTAGCCGATGATGTTTAAGATGAATGCCTGTATAGGATATAATCATTATAATAAGTTGATCTTTATAGCTATTCCTATAGAAAGAGTCATTTTTCATAGAAAATTTTAAGAGTGCATTTCATTTTCATTCTAATCTACTGTATTTGAAGAAGATAGAGAGTGAAACTCTAACATTGCTAAGTTTTAATATGTAATAAGGGTTTTAGATATGAGGGAATCATAGAAAATACGTTTCATTGAAAATAATGAGAATTATAGGGTAAAATTTTCAATTTCTTTTTACTAAATGTGTAGCTAATTTTCAAAAGAGTATTATCAATTTATTGACAGAGCCAAAATTTAGAATTTTTTCGTAAATTTTTATAATGATGTTCTCTGGCGAGAAAGAGCTTTAAAATTAGGTTTTATAAAAATCCTTAAAAGATGCTTTTTGATCACTTTCAATAAAGCCTCAGTAAACTGAAGCTTTATTGATTGATTTATCTCTTTAATTTACACGTTCATCCATAGGAACATAGTCACGCATAGCATAACCTGTGTAAAGTTGTCGAGGACGACCAATTTTTTGGGCAGGGTCTTCAATCATTTCTTTCCATTGTGCCACCCACCCAACACTGCGTGCTAATGCAAAAAGAACAGTAAACATTTCGGTTGGAAAACCTAAAGCTTTTAATGTAATGCCGGAATAAAAATCAACATTGGGATAAAGCTTTTTCTCAATAAAATATTCATCACTTAAAGCAATTTTTTCAAGCTCTATTGCAATATCAAGAAGCGGGTCATCTTGAATGTTGAGTTCTTTTAAAACTTCATGACAAGTTTTTTGCATGATTTTTGCACGTGGATCATAATTTTTATAGACACGATGCCCAAAGCCCATAAGGCGGAAAGGGTCATTTTTATCTTTTGCACGTGCAATAAATTCAGGAATTCTTTTAATAGAACCTATTTCTTGTAGCATTTTTAGACATGCTTCATTGGCACCACCATGTGCTGGTCCCCAAAGGCATGCAACACCTGCTGCAATACAGGCAAACGGATTAGCACCTGAGGATCCAGCAAGACGCACTGTAGATGTAGAAGCATTTTGTTCATGATCTGCATGAAGGATAAAGATTTGATCCATCGCCCGGGCAAGCACTGGGTTTATTTTATATTCTTCACAAGGAACAGCAAAGCACATATGGAGGAAATTTGCAGCATAACTAAGATCATTGCGTGGATAAACAAAGGCTTGCCCGATACTGTATTTATAGGCCATAGCCGCAAGCGTTGGAACTTTTGAGATAAGACGTACAGAAGCAATCATTCTCTGGTGAGGATCTGTAATATCAATAGAGTCGTGATAGAATGCAGACATAGCACCAAGGCAGGCAACCATGACGGCCATGGGATGAGAGTCACGACGGAAGCCGTGGAAGAAACGTGAAAACTGCTCGTGAACCATGGTATGCTGCATAATACATCGATCAAAGTCGTTTTTTTCTTTCTGTGTTGGGAGTTCACCATAAAGGAGAAGATAACAACTTTCGAGAAAGTCTCCTTTTTCAGCCAATTGGTCGATAGGATAACCACGATAAAGCAATATGCCTTTATCACCATCAATATAAGTAATTTTTGATTCACAAGAAGCTGTTGAAGTAAAACCAGGATCATAAGTAAAAATATCGGTTTTTTTGTAGAGAGAAGCAATTTCGATGACTTCAGGTCCACTTGTGCCTTTACGCAGGGGAAGTTCTACTTTTTTATCATTCACAATAAGATGTGCGCTATTCTCAGACATTCGGTATTCCTTTCAGATCCTTCGCTTCTAAAAATTAAGACTCTGCTTCATCAGAGTAGGAGATATACAATAACTGAAGCTTTTCTTACTTATACTAAGGGCAGATTGCCTCTAAAAGTGAGTACATGCAATCTAAAATATTTCCTTAGTGATCATTATTACTCAATACAAATTGTATTTCAATGATATAACATAAAAAACTCTTTTAGATAGCGTTGAAATATTTGTATAGAGACCCGTTTGAGGAGATA
Organism: Bartonella sp. AP58NXGY; assembly: GCF_042195785.1. Classification (NCBI taxonomy): domain Bacteria; kingdom Pseudomonadati; phylum Pseudomonadota; class Alphaproteobacteria; order Hyphomicrobiales; family Bartonellaceae; genus Bartonella; species Bartonella sp. AP58NXGY. The sequence continues at coordinate 44,089 of NZ_JBHIOY010000011.1, forward strand.
TACTCAGTACATATCATGAGTATATTGTTGTGATAAGTTGGTCTTTGATGCGATGAAGGGATTCATCGCGTCCTAATAAAATAAGGATATCTAAAACACCTGGCGATGTTGCACATCCTGTAAGAGCTGCGCGAAGTGGTTGGGCGATAGATCCAAATTTAAGATTTTCTGTTTGGGCATAAGAGCGAAGAGTTTCATCTAAAGCTTTTGTATCCCAAGAGGGGCAAGCTTTCAGAGCAAGATAAAGAGTGTTTAAAATGGTTCGTCCATTTTTATCTAAGAGCATTTGTGCTTTTTCATCAAGCTGTAATGGTCGTTGCGTAAAAATGAAGGCGGCATTATCAATCAATTCGCACAGTGTTTTTGAACGTTCTTTCAAATGTGGGATTGCTTTTAAAAATTGAACACGGCGTTTTTCATCAAGTCTTTCAATGGTTTGTACTCCCCTATTGGTTTCTGGTAGAATATCAAGAGCGGCATCAAAAAGGTCTTGATCATTGCTCATGCGCATATAGTGTCCGTTAATGGAATCGAGCTTTTTGAGATCAAAACGAGCAGCGCCTTTGTTAATATCCTCAATATCAAACCAAGAAATCATATCTTCAAGTGATATAAGTTCGTCATCCCCATGACTCCACCCTAAACGGACAAGGTAATTGCGCAAAGCAGCAGGAAGATATCCCATGGTTCGGTAAGCATCAACACCAAGCGCACCATGCCGCTTTGATAATTTTGCGCCGTTTTCACCGTGGATAAGAGGAATATGTGCCATAACAGGAATATCCCATCCCATTGCTTTAAAGATGATTGTTTGTCGGGCTGCGTTGGTAAGATGATCGTCTCCACGTATAATATGTGTGATGCCCATATCATGATCATCAACGACAACAGCATGCATATAGGTAGGTGAACCATCAGAACGCAAAATAATAAAGTCATCGAGATCTTTATTAGGAAAACGAACATCACCTTGAACACGGTCATGTACTATCGTTTCTCCCTCTTGGGGGGCTTTGATGCGGATAACAGGCTTAACACCTTTAGGAGCTTCAGAACGATCACGGTCCCGCCAACGTCCATCATAACGTGGTGGGCGCCCTTCTGCACGGGCTTTTTCACGCATTTCAGCTAATTCTTCAGGTGAAGCATAACAATAATATGCTTTGCCATTCTTGACCAACTGCTCGGCAATTTGGCGGTGACGTTCTGCGCGTTGGAATTGTGAAATGGGGAGACCATCATAACTAAGACCCATCCAGTGCAAGCCATCTATTATGGCTTTTACAGCTGCTTCTGTTGAACGCTCCCGGTCTGTATCTTCAATTCGTAAAAGCATTTTTCCACCGGTATGTTTTGCATAAAGCCAATTAAAAAGAGCAGTACGAGCACCACCAATGTGAAGGAAGCCAGTGGGTGAAGGGGCAAAACGAGTAATAACAGACACGAATATTTTCCTTTAAACTAAGATATTACTTATGGAACTTTATAGAAAAGTCATGTTAGCATAAGTGATGGGGCGTGCAATAGCCGTATTGCGAGTTAAAGTGGGGGGCTGATGTTTTATAAAAGTAAAGTTAAAGAGGGTTTATCCGAAAAATCTGTTACAGAAAGAAAAAAGCCATGTCAGATAGGGCAGAGTGTTTTTTTTAGGTATGATGATGCAAAGAACGGTAGCTATAATCAACAAAAACTTTTTTTATTGACACTCTTAAAAGAAGTAATCATTTTTTTTCGCAAATGGTTAGCGGATTGTATCAATAAAGAGGTTGCTTTTGGTATCCGTTTTTCGTTGATTTTAGTCTTTTTTTCTCTAGGAATCATTTTTTATTTTCATTTAGAACAGGAGCCAACTTGGGGACAATTGGGGGCGTTGGTCAGTATTTTTCTGGGAATATTTTATGGTGCACGTTTTTATCGAAAAATATGGATTCCCGTGGGATTTCTGTTTTGTATTATATTGGGTGCTTTAGCGGCAAAAATAGAAACGTGGCGTATTGCAACACCCATGTTAAGCAGTGACATTGTCACTACATTGACGGGAAGAATTGTTTCTATTGAGTCAGGAGCCAAAGGAGGATTTCGTTTAGTTTTGGATATTTTGAGCACAGAAAAGCCCATATTACGCCGTAGTCTTCATCGTGTTCGTTTATCAGCAAAATATTTGCCATCTGGCTTAGCGGTTGGTGATGGACTGCGTGGAAAAGTTAAGATTCGTGCATTCTCTGGGCCGGTGCGTCCAGGAGGCTACGATTTTAGTTTTCATAATTATTTTAAAAGAATTGGGGCACAAGGCGTTTATTTAGGAAAACCAAGAAAAATATCCGTTTCGCAGCCTGATGGAATATTCGCTATCATTTTACAGAAAATTGAAAATTTACGCACGAAGATGACACAAAGAATCCGTATAGCCCTTGACGGAGAAAAGGGGAGTGTTGCAGCTGCTCTCATAACAGGGCAGCGTGCTGGTATTTCAAATGAGACAAATGAAGCATTACGTACAGCTGGATTAGCCCATATTTTATCAATATCAGGTTTACATATGGCGTTGTTAAGCGGCATAGTTCTTTTGAGTATCCGTAGTTTTTTAGCATTTTTTCCAGTTTTTTCTTCCTATTATTCCAGTAAAAAGTTTGCTGCTATCGTTGCGTTTATGATAACAGCTTTTTATTTGTTATTGTCGGGCTTAGCAATATCAGCGCAAAGAAGTTTTGTGATGATTGCTGTTATGTTGGTTGCTATATTGTGTAATCGCTCTGCTATAACAATGCGTAATTTTTCCATTGCAGGGTTGATAACTCTGGCAATGACACCCCATGAAATATTAGGTCCTAGCTTTCAAATGTCCTTTTCTGCGACTGCTGCTTTGATTGCTTTTTTTGATTGGTGGAGTGGAAGATCATTTTTTCGTAAAGGAAAAACAACTTCCTCTTATGTTGGAGGAGGAGTGATAAATTTTGTTTTCTTATCGATTCTTTCAACGTGTGCTTCTTCCTTTGTTGCAGGGAGTGCAAGTGGAATTTATGCTGCTTATCATTTTTCTAATATGGCATCTTTGAGCATTATCAGTAATGCTTTTGCTTTGCCTGTCATCTCAATTTTTGTTATTCCATTTGGATTAATCGCAGTTCTTGCAATGTTAGGAGGATTTGAATGGCTTCCCCTTCAAATTATGGGGTTTGGAGTTGATCTTGTGATAAAGATTGCACATGCTATCAAGGCTATTTCTCCTGATTTGAATCCTGGTTTTATGCCGTTATCTGCGTTGATCTTACTGAGTATAGGCTTGGTTGGATTGACTTTTTGCAAAACACCTATCCGACTCTTTTTTAGTTTTTTTATTTTGGTTGGTATTTGTATTTGTGTGATGCATTCACCTGTACAACTGATGATCGCAGATAATATGCGTCTGGTGGGTGTTATCCATGATAAAAAGTTATATATTGATCGTTACCATATTTCTAAATTAACGTCATCCGTATGGAAAAAGTCATTCCGTGTGAATGAAATGATTAAACCAACAAAGTATGGGCCTTCATTGCACGGACAATTTATTTGTGATCGTCATGTTTGTGCATCCTTATTGGATAATGGATTAAAAGTTATCGTTTTACAGAGAGAAACAGATCAATGCGTAGAGGCAGATATTCTTATTCAAACATTTACAATTGCGATGCATAATCCAGTATGTCACAAGAAGGCAAAAATAATATTTACCCCTCAACAATTGTTATCACGAGGAAGCGTGATGATGACCAAAAGTGGGGATATTATTTGGTCTTCTCTAGGGTTTCATAGACCATGGAATATGCATAGACGGTATGCACAAAAAAATATATAATTTAATCGCATTTTTCTTCATATCTGGACGATGACAAAACGGAAAAGAATAGAAGACTTTTTTGATAATATTTTACGGTATTTAGATTGGTAAATTTATCAATGTCATTGAAACGAAATAATAATCTACAGTTTCTAGAAATAGATGATTTTTATATCTGATCATTTTAAATTTTTCAAAAAAATTGCTATGTACATCTTTGTACATCCTATTGATAGCACAAGATAAATCAAAAATTCTTATTGAATGAGAAAAATGCTAACAAATTTTCTCAGAGAAATAAAAAAGATAATTGTTGATTATTCTATTTTATTCTTATCATATATTTCTATAATGAGTAACATCTGTTCAAGCAAAAATAACGGTAAGTTTAGAAGATTGAGTCAGGTAGTTACCTTTTATTATCGGCGGTAATAGGGGGAGTGAGTACTGCTTGCGGATAAAAGGTGAAGTCATTCATGAATGTTCAGCAGTTAAAAAAAATGGCAGCTGTTAGAGCGCTTGAATTTATTGAGGATGGTATGCGGCTTGGTATCGGATCTGGTTCGACAGTCAATGAATTTATTCGTCTTCTTGGTGAGCGTGTTGCGGATGGTCTGCGTGTGACTGGTGTTGCTACCTCACGATATTCTGAACAGCTCTGTCGTAAGTTTGGAGTTCCTGTTAGCACTTTAGAAGAAATACCTGAATTGGATCTTGATATTGATGGAGCAGATGAAATTGGTCCTCAGATGATGCTCATTAAAGGAGGAGGTGGAGCATTGTTGTATGAAAAAATTGTGGCATCGGCATCCCGTGAAATGCTTGTCATTGCTGATGAAACCAAGATAGTAAAAAGACTTGGTGCTTTTGCACTACCGATTGAAGTTAATTCATTTGGTATCCATACAACACGCAAAGCCATCGAAAAAGTTGCTGATGATTTCGGACTTTCTGGAGACATTATATTGCGAATGAATGGAAAAAATCCTTTTGAAACAGATGGTGGTCATTTTATTCTTGATGCATTTTGGGGATGCATTCTGCAACCCCAATTATTATCAGAGGCGCTTCTTGCCATTCCTGGCGTTGTTGAGCATGGTCTTTTTTTGGGGTTGGCTTCACGTGCAATTGTTGCTATGGCTGATGGACAAACAAAAGTTTTAGAACCATTTGATTTTTAGAAAAGATATTTACATGATGATATACTAGCACAATAAAAAAGGGTCTTAAAGACTTTAGGTAGAATAACAAATTTAAATTATAATTAACTATCAGGGTAATCATTAAATGAGAATAATATTTTCTTTTCCGCGTTTTGTCGCATATTGGGGTGCAATTACCATTTTTGTTGTGAATATTGGAATGGTTCATGCACAAGGTGTGAGTGATCAACATTTGGATTCAGCGCGAAAGGCGATCAGATCCATTCATGCAACGGATCAATTTGATAATTTTTTACCAAATGCGGTTCATGATTTCAAAAATGAACTAATCAGTGATGATCCGAATTTGGCAACAGCTATTTCTGATATTGTTGATAAGCAAGCGCTTGCTTTAGTTAAAAGGCGCTCTGATCTAGAAAAAGAGATTGCTCATGTGTATGCAAAATATTTTACTCAAAAAGAGCTTGATGCCATTACAGCATTTTATAATTCTGATACCGGTAAAAAGTTTTTGACAGAAGTCCCCAATATTGCACGTGATTCCTATTCTGCATTTGATGTATGGCGTTCTGCTCTTATGCAAGATCTTGTAGAAAATGTGAAAAAAGAGATGTCTGAAACACTTAATTTGAATAATTCTACTATACCTACAAAATCAGGATCTCCAGAAAACAAAAAATAGTTTGATTGATATCATGACTGCAATAGGCGATTTCTGATTTTTGTAATAGCGGCGGTTTTTCCGCCGTTTTTAATCTTTTAATAAGAATAAATCCTTTAAGAATATTGCTTAAAATGCTTCTTCAAAAGAAAAAAGACTTTTATTTGATAATAAATGATCTTAGCCTATTGTTTGTAGATATGTGAGAAGGATTAGTTCGTGGGTTCTTTTGATTTTGATTTATTTGTTATTGGAAGTGGTTCTGGTGGGGTGCGTGCAGCACGGCTTGTGGGAGCTCTTGGTAAGCGTGTCGCTATAGCTGAGGAGTATCGTATAGGGGGCACTTGTGTTATTCGTGGTTGTGTTCCCAAAAAACTTTATGTTTATGCGTCACAATATGCCAAAGAATTTAAGAAAAGTGTTGGTTTTGGGTGGGAATATGCGGATCCAATTTTTAGTTGGGAAAAGTTGGTTGCAGCTAAAAATAAAGAAATATCAAGGTTAGAAGGGCTGTATCGTAAGGGATTAGAAAATAACAATGTGCATATTTATGAAAGTCGTGCTACTTTTATAGATGATCACACATTAGAGCTTTCTGCCACGGGTGAGCGGGTAAGTGCAGAAAAAATTTTGATTGCAACAGGGGCAAAACTTGCACCAAATACGTCCATAGAAGGCGGTGAATTTTGCCTTACTTCTAATGAGATTTTTGATCTTAATCAACTCCCAAAATCAATAGTGATTGTTGGTGGAGGGTATATTGGTGTTGAATTTGCTAATATTTTTCATGAATTAGGTGTAAAAACAACACTCCTTCATCGTGGTGATTTAATCCTTCGTAATTTTGATCATGATTTGCGGCAATTGCTCAGCGATGCAATGATTGAAAAAGGGATTTCTATTCTCTATGGTATAACAATTTCTAAAGTACAGGCTGCAGAAAATTGTTATGAAGTTGTTTTGTCAAATGGGAAAATAATCAGTGCCGATCAAATTATGTTGGCTACGGGGCGTGTACCAAATACAACGGGTTTAAGACTTGAGCGGGCAGGTGTTAAGGTGAATGAATTTGGTGCAGTTGTTGTTGATGAGAAAATGACAACAAATATCCCCCATATTTGGGCTGTTGGTGATGTAACAGGTCATATTCAATTAACACCCGTTGCGATACATGATGCAATGTGTTTTGTTAAGACAGCATTTGAGAATATTCCCACAACACCTGATCATGATTTAATTACAACGGCAGTTTTTTCTCAACCAGAGATTGGAACGGTTGGTCTTTCAGAAGAGGAGGCGGTAAAGCGTTATAAGCGTCTTGAAATTTATCGTACAGTTTTTCGTCCTATGCGTAATGTTCTTTCTGGTAGTTCAGAGAAAATGCTTATGAAACTCATTGTTGATGGTGAAAGTCGTATTGTTGTGGGCGCTCATATTTTAGGGGAAAATGCTGGTGAGATGGCTCAGCTTATAGGGATATCTCTCAAGGGTAAGCTGACGAAGGATATCTTTGATGAGACGATGGCAGTGCATCCAACGATGGCAGAAGAATTGGTAACGATGTATAAACCAAGTTATATATATGAAAATGGAAAGAAAATAGAAAATTAAGCAGCATATATTCTGGTGAAAAGTTTTTGATATGCCAAGCTGTAAGTTTAGTCTTTAGAGAGGGTGTAATGATAAAAGAATGGGGGCCTGGCTCTTGGAGAGAAAGGCCAATTAAACAAGTTCCGACTTATCCGGATAAGTCTATGTTAGAAGATGTTGAACGAAAACTGAGAAGCTATCCGCCTTTAGTTTTTGCCGGTGAAGCACGTGATTTAAAAAATGAATTAGCAGCTGTTGCAAAAGGACAAGCTTTTTTATTGCAAGGTGGTGATTGTGCCGAAAGCTTTGCAGAACATGAAGCTGATAATATCCGAGATTTTTTTCGTGTATTTTTGCAAATGGCGATTGTTTTAACCTTTGGTAGTTTTAAGCCTGTTGTTAAAATTGGTCGTATTGCTGGTCAATTTGCAAAGCCACGCTCTTCTGATATCGAAAGTAAAGAAGGGGTTGAACTTCCTGCTTATCGGGGGGATATTATTAATGGCATTGAATTTAGAGCCGATTCTCGTATTCCGGATCCGCAACGGATGTCCATGGCTTATCGCCAATCTGCGGCAACACTTAATCTCTTGCGTGCTTTTTCACAAGGTGGCTATGCTAATTTAGAAAATGTTCACACATGGATGTTGAGTTTTGTTTCTAACAGTCCGCAGGGGGAACGTTATGAATTATTGGCAGAGCGTATTTCTGAAGCAATTGATTTTATGCGTTCTATAGGGATTACATCTAAAACGCATTCTTCATTGCGTGAAACATCTTTTTATACCAGTCATGAAGCACTTTTACTTGGTTATGAAGAGGCTTTGACGCGAATTGATTCAACTTCAGGAAATTGGTATGCAACATCTGGCCATATGTTATGGATTGGAGACCGTACACGTCAGATTGATCATGCTCACGTTGAATATTGTCGTGGTATCAAAAATCCTATAGGATTAAAGTGTGGCCCTTCCATTGAGCCTGATGAGCTTTTAAGATTAATTGATATTCTAAATCCTGAAAACGAGCCAGGTCGGCTTACCCTTATTACGCGCTTTGGTTATGATAAGGTTGAAAGTTATCTACCTAAACTCATCCGCGCCGTTGAACGCGAGAAGCGTGCGGTTATATGGTCATGTGATCCAATGCATGGCAATACAATTACTGTTAGTGGTTATAAAACGCGTCCCTTTGATTATGTTTTAAAAGAAGTCGAGAATTTTTTTGCTGTGCATCATGGAGAGGGAACTTATCCAGGAGGCATTCATATTGAGATGACAGGTCGTGATGTCACTGAATGTACCGGTGGGGCACATGCTATTTCTGTGGACGATTTATCTGATCGTTATCATACGCAATGTGATCCACGATTAAATGCAGATCAATCGTTAGAATTGGCGTTTCTTGTTGCGGAACTCCTTAAAAAAAATCGTGCCACTGACCCGTTAGCAATTGCCACTGGTGGATAGCAAAAATTTGCCTAATATTTTTATTTTAGGTCATATGACAGAAGAGAATTTTTAAAAAAGCAATATTTCCGATGATTAAAAATAAAGTTGTGGTTGCCAAACTGATGAAGTGATAAAAAGACTTATGAAAAATGATTTTCGGGTAGCAATTGCCCAATTAAATCCTATTGTCGGTGATATTGAGGGGAACTTTTCTCTAGCTGTTATGGCACACCAAAAGGCTAAAGAAGAGGGGGCTGACCTTGTTTTATTGTCGGAGCTTTTTATAAGCGCTTATCCACCAGAAGATCTTGTTCTAAAATCTGCTTTTACAAAAACATGTGAAGAAGCTGTTAAAAATTTAGCAAAAATAACCGTAGGCGGACCAGGAATTGTCATTGGTCTTCCATTAAGGCGTAATGGCAATGTTTACAACGGTCTCATGCTTCTTGATGAAGGGCGAGTTATTGCTGAAAGCTTAAAGTTTGATTTACCTAATTATGCCGAATTTGATGAAAAGCGTTTATTTTCTTCAGGTCCACGTCCTGAGCCTATTGTTTATCATGGAATCAAATTAGGAATAGTCATTTGTGAGGATCTATGGAATGATTTCTCTCTGAGTACAGAGCTTAAAGATAAAGGAGCGGAAATTATTCTTGTCCTTAACGGATCTCCTTACTATCGTAATAAAACTTTAAAACGTATAGATGTTGTTCATACGCAAGCTCTACGATCTGGGGTACCAATTATTTATGCTAATCAAGTTGGTGGTCAAGATGAGCTCGTTTTTGATGGCGGGTCTTTTGCCTTGAATGGGAAAGGCAAAAAAGTGTTTCAAATGAAACACTTTGAAAGGCAGATAGCTTTGAGCCATTGGCAACGAACAACGACGGGATGGAACTGTGTTTCAGGTCCTGATGAAAGTCTTCTCAATGGATTAGCAGCCGATTATCAAGCTTGTGTTTTAGGCTTGAAAGATTACGTTAATAAAAACGGCTTTAAGGATGTTATTCTTGGCCTTTCAGGAGGAATTGATTCAGCCCTGTGTGCAGCAATGGCGGTGGATGCTCTTGGTGCTGAGAGGGTTCGCACCATTATGATGCCTTATCATTTCACTTCGCAAGAATCATTGAAAGATGCCAAAAAATGTGCTGATCTTTTAGGATGTCATTATGAAATCATACCGATTGCACAACCTGTTGAGGCTTTTTTAAAGACAATGGCACCTGTTTTTTCAGGGTTACCCTCTGATGTAACAGAAGAAAATCTTCAAAGTCGCATACGCGGTACACTTTTGATGGCTCTTTCGAATAAATTCGGATCAATGGTGGTAACGACAGGCAATAAGTCAGAAATGGCTGTAGGATATGCAACACTATATGGGGATATGAATGGCGGATTTAATCCTCTTAAAGATGTTTATAAAATGCAGGTTTATGCATTAGCTGAATGGCGCAATAAAAATCACTTGCACAATTTGAGAGGACCAGAAGGACTTGTCATTCCATCCAATATTATAGAAAAAGCGCCTTCTGCAGAGCTGCGAGAAAATCAAAAAGATGAAGATTCTCTTCCGCCTTATCCTATTTTAGATGATATATTACAATCTCTTGTAGAAAATGACATGAGTATTGGCGATATTATTAAACGTGGGCATCCACGGGAAACTGTTGAGAAAGTTGAACAGCTTCTTTATGGTGCCGAATATAAAAGACGACAATCTGCACCCGGTGTAAAAATCAGTTACAAAAATTTCGGACGCGATCGTCGCTATCCCATAGTCAATCATTTTCGCGATAAAAATTGAGTATTATTTTATGGTTAAAGTTCGTTTTGCTCCCTCTCCAACAGGTTATATTCATATTGGCAATATCCGTATTGCGCTTTTCAATTGGCTTTATGCGCAAGCGCATAAAGGAGAATTTATTTTGCGCTATGATGATACAGATGTTGAACGTTCTAAACAAGAATATATTGATGCTATTGCTGTTGACCTTGAATGGCTTGGTATTCAACCAGATTCAATTTATTACCAATCTAAGCGATTTAATCGATATGATGAAGTTGCGGAAATTCTCAAACAACGCGGGCTTCTTTATCCCTGTTATGAGACTGCAGAAGAATTAGAGCGGCGTCGTAAAATCCAGCTTTCACGCAAATTGCCTCCTATTTATAACCGTGCAGCATTAAAATTGACAGCAGAAGAGAAAAAAAACTTTGAATCTCAAGGCCGTAAACCCCATTGGCGTTTTCTTCTTCCTAATTTTGAAAGTGATCCTTTACAAACAAAGCGAACAGAAGTTTGCTGGAATGATGCAATAAAGGGAAAGCAGACGATTGATTTGGCTTCTCTTTCAGATCCTGTTCTTATTCGTGAAGATGGAAGCTATCTTTATACATTGCCGTCTATTGTTGATGATGTAGATATGGCTATTACGCATATTATTCGTGGGGATGATCATATTACAAATACAGGCGCTCAAATTGCTCTTTTTAAAGCTCTTAATGCAGAATTACCGATTTTTGCTCATACCAATTTATTGGCGACAGTTTTAGGAAAAGGATTTTCAAAACGTAATAATGATCTTTCTATTCGTTCTCTACGGGAAGAAGGATTTGAATCTATAGCTGTTCAATGCCTCGCCGTTTTGATTGGGACATCACAAAATGTACATCCCTATCCCCATCAAGCAGCGCTTTTAGAGCATTTTAATTTACAAGATACATCAAAATCTGTTGCAAAATTTGATATTGCTGATCTTCTTTCTTTGAATAGTCATCTTGTTCATGAACTAAGTTATAAGGACGTTAAAATGCGCCTTAAAAAACTTTCTATTGAGGGAGATAAGGCGGAATATTTCTGGAACGCGATAAGAAGTAATATTGATAAAGTCAATGATGCTGTTTTATGGTGGAAAATCATTCATGATGAACAGAATTTTGATACAGTAGCACTAGAGGATCGTGCATTTATGCATCAATCACTCGATTTCTTACCTGAAGGTGCTTTGAATGAGGAAAGTTGGAAAATTTGGACAACAGCATTAAAAGAAAAAACAGGTCGGAAAGGAAAGTCTTTATTTATGCCATTGCGTCAAGCGCTTACGGGCATGGATCATGGACCTGAAATGGGAAAGCTTTTGCAACTTTTAGGGCGTGAAAAGGTAATAAAAAGACTCTCTAAGAAATAAGGGAAACTTTTAAAAGACATCTTTTATTTACTTTATGCTTACAGAGAGTAAAGGACGAGTCTATCTACGCGTTTTTATAAGCATGAATGCAGGAATATCATCACCAAATCCAAGAGGCGTGTAGTTCTTATTTTTTCGTGAGCGTTGTTGCTCAGATGGCTTCTCCTTATTATTTGCATTTTTGATATATTCTGTTTTATTCTCTTCTACAGATTTTTTAGTGTGAGCAACAGGCTCTTGTGGAGCAGTTTTCTTTGATGATTTTAAGGGCTTTTTCTTTACAACAATATCTTCTGTTTGATCATCTGTTATTAAAGTCGAGAGATCTCCATTGAGCCATTCAATTTTTTCATTACTCATTTCCTCAATGGCATTGATATATTTTTGATCAGCTTTTGTGACGATTGTAAAAGCTTTTCCGCTACGATTTGCACGCCCTGTACGACCAATTCGATGGATATAGTCTTCAGCATGTGTAGGAACATCATAGTTAAATACGTGGCTTACGGCTGGAATATCGAGACCACGGGCTGCAACATCAGAAGCAACCAGAAGTGTAAGTTTATTATTTTTAAAATTGGCTAGGGTGTTCATACGTGAATATTGGTCCATATCCCCATGCAATGCACCTACATTAAAGTTATGTTTAATGAGTGATCTAAGAAGTTCAGAGATATCCCTCTTGCGATTACAGAAAATAATAGCATTTTGAAGCTCGGCACCTTCATTTTGGATAAGTTCTCGTAAAACTGCTCTTTTGTCCCATGATTTATTTCCAGATTTAACAAGCCGTTGTGTAATTGTGGTCGCTGTTGAGGAAGCTTTTGTAACTTCAACAGATACCGGAGAATGTAAAAATTGTTTCGTTAGTTTTGTAATTTCTGGTGCCATTGTTGCAGAAAAGAACAAAGTTTGACGTGTAAAAGGTGTTAGTTTACAGATGCGTTCGATATCAGGAATAAAGCCCATGTCCAACATGCGATCAGCTTCATCAATAACAAGGATTTCAACGCCCATCAGGAGCAATTTACCGCGCTCGAAATGATCAAGAAGGCGCCCTGGTGTTGCTATAAGAACATCAGCTCCTCGTTCAAGTTTGCGATCTTGGAGTTCAAAAGATACCCCACCAATCAAAAGAGCAACATTTAAACGATGATTTATTCCGTATTTATCGAAATTTTCTTCAACTTGAGCTGCAATTTCTCTTGTTGGTTCTAAGATGAGCGTACGGGGCATTCGTGCTCTTGCACGACCTTTTTCAAGGAGAGTGAGCATAGGCAATACGAAAGAGGCGGTTTTACCCGTTCCCGTTTGAGCGATTCCTAGAACGTCTTTTCTTTGAAGGACGTGAGGAATTGTTTCACTTTGAATAGGTGTTGGAGTTGTATATCCCGCTGATTTTACAGCGTTAACAACCTTTGCGGAAAGACCTAAATCATCAAAACTGTTTAAAGATGGTATCATTTTTTTATCAATTGCTCTGTGATTTTAATTTTGCTATCTAAATGATGAGTATAACCAATATCCCCCACTCTTAAAGAGTTTTAAGATGCTTTCACAAAAAAACTAACTATAACAACCATATACACATAAAACGCACAATACAATCATTAATAGCGAAATTGTTCTGATAAAATGCGTTCATCCCATGAATGATTTGAGTCAAAAAGGATTGAAGCTGTTACTTCTGTTGCCATTGAAATAGTAACTGAATGGACAGATTTAACTTCAACATTATCAGCAGCAGCGTTAACAGGGCGTTTGTCAGGTTCAAGCATATCAAAGCGCACTGTTACTGTATTGGGAAGCAATGCTCCATGCCAACGCCGAGGACGAAAAGGACTAACGGGAGTAAGAGCCATAAGGGGGGCCATAAGGGGTAAAATAGGTCCTTGTGCTGATAAATTATAAGCGGTTGATCCTGCCGGTGTAGCGACGAGGACTCCATCACAATTTAATTGTTCCATGCGCACGTTGTTATCAATGGTGATACGAATTTTTGCTGCTTGATAAGATTGCCGAAAGAGAGATACTTCATTAATTGCAAGAGCTTCAATAGATTCTTGACATTCAGCTTTTGCAATCATGCGCAGGGGATGGATTTCTTTTCTATGAGCGACAGCAATACGATTAGGTAATTTTTTTTCATGAAATTCATTCATAAGAAATCCTACAGAACCTTGATTCATGCCATAAATGGGTTTGCCTGTATTCATGACGTCCCGTACGGTTTGTAACATTGTCCCATCACCACCGATTGCAACAACAATATCAGTTTCTTCCAGAGAAGAATGACCATAAACGGAAATTAATTTATGGGTAGCTTTGAGAGCTTCCTCAGTTTCTGCGGAAACAAAATGAAAGCGACTTGGTAATGTAATCATTTAGAAATTATCCTGATACTTACAGTTTATATTGTAACTTATTTTTTGAAAGTTTTGAAGTTGTAATAAAAGCTCTTTTAATAATAAAAGGAGTGTTGAAGACAAAAAAGCTCTTTCAAGATAAAGTATCATTGTAGAAAAATAAAAGGGGTGCGTAGTTAGATAATTTACAAATAAGTAATTTTTTTATTAGAATGGTAATTTAGCATTGAAGCTAAGAGGATGATTAGTTAAAAGATCACAACTAATTTTAATAATCGGTTTTAAGCACCCGTAGCTCAGCTGGATAGAGCGCTGCCCTCCGAAGGCAGAGGTCACAGATTCGAATTCTGTCGGGTGCACCAAACTTTTCAATTTCATATCATCCTAAATAACAACATTCTTCAAAAAGAAGCAGATTTCCTCTTTATGAAAATGGTCATTTGAGTTGTTCATTAAGTTTTTAGCGAATAAGTGAATGATTTTAAGAGAAGTAAAATTTTACAGTTGCGTATATAATTTTTCGCTTAGTCATTTTGAATATCGAGATAAGAAAGCAGGATTATCTAAATGCGCTTTCAATTTAACTACAAACATATATAACAATACATATTAATTAAATATGTTATTGTACAATTGATCCAGCGATGTTGACAGTAGATCGTTAAATATATTATTCTGGTCATTAAAATAGATAGTTCAATCCGCTTTTATTCTTAGAGCTATGCTGAGATGAAACGCCGATGAGAAATACCACCAGTTAAGGAAATAATAATCGTTAAGATTTGAATTGTTTCAAAATCGCTATGGTTTTTACATAAGGCTTTGTACTAAGTTAGAAGAGTTGAGATTAGGTAAGAATACGCGATAATTCATTATTTTTATAGCTATTTTACCTTTCAGTGCGCGTTTTGTTAAAATTTATTTTGACACTTAAAATTGCAAAAATCGGAATTTAGGGAAAAATTGAGAACTGATGACTCGTGCCAGCAAAGCTGGGATTGACGAATAGTATTTAGAAGCTTTTAGCATTTATGCTGCCAAAGCGGCTATGGCTTTTGATATGAATGGGGGATTAGATTGGTGAATGCTTTGCCAGATTGCGCAATGTCTTCAAACTAAATCAAGTTCAGATCACAATGAAATTGCGTGTGAAGGAAATAAAAAATCAAAGGTGTACCTTGCATTTTGATCAGTTGTTATGTTTTCTAAAATCAAAATGCAATGTCTGCACTTTGGGTGGGAGAGAGGAATAGGGACAACTTGTCCTAATTGCTTAAAGAACAATAGGATCAAGTTGATCCAATTGCATGAGTACAGCAATAGGGTAGTGTTTACCCAATTCCTCAAAGGAGCAACGGTGCAAACGTTGCACAAGTGCAGACTGAAGAGCAATGCGGTCAAGTTGACCCAATTGCTTAAATGTTTCTCTCTTTAATAATATATCTGAATAATGTGTTTGGGACATGGAAAAATTCTCAGTCAATTTACTCTAAAAGAGATGAACACATCTTATATACGCTTCTTCTCAAATAATGTGATTCCGACTCAAGAACGTATCATCTCAAATTGCGACCTTTAAGAGAAAAAAATAAAGACGCATTAAAGAGGTTTTAAATGATCTTTGAAAGGTCTTTGAATACCCTGTGAAAAATTTTAAAAAGTCTGTGAAAACCTAAAAAAACGCCTTTGAAGACCCTGTAAAAAATTCGATACATCGTGAAGTTCACTCCAAAATCAGCCAAAAATGACCTAAAAAGCAAAAAAGATATGCGCCATATGGCGCGTTTCTATTTTTCGTAAATATAATTATTTAAAAACAATATGTTATTTCATTTTCTTGATGTAAAGAGAAACGCGCCTGTATTTTTCATTTTAGAGAGGCATTAAGCCGTATCTTGTGTAGTTTCTAGATGTACTCTTTCAGCCTCTAGTTGACGCTTTAAATGGATTTTAAGAAGAGGGAAAGTTGCTTCGACTTCTTCTGTGTCGTTGATGTTTTGAACAAGCTCTTGCAACTTTATACAAAGCTCTGCCGCGAGTTCCGCTATATCTTCAGGGGGGAGTTTTATATTTGCATCGCGATAGGTTGTATAAGCTATGCGACCGAGTTTTTTCATGAGTCCAGCAGGGATAGTTTGTGGTTTAAAACCTGCTATTTTCGCTTTTGCCATGTCACTAAACATTTTGCCTTCACCCGTAACAAGCCAATGAGGATTAATGTTATAGACTCTATGGTAAGCGTTAATTGCTGAGGATGTTGGCTCGTGCGCTCCGATTTTATAATTGGCAAGGGTAGTGCGTTGTAAATTAAGGCGTTGCGCAAAAATACCCCGTTCTTCATTCCCGAGTATTCGCCGTACTTCACGTAGATGTTTTGCGAGTTCTGTTTTTGGTTCTTTTTCAGGGCATGCCAAAAAAAATCACTCCAAATGCCAAAAAACTGTTTACAAAGACACCGAACCTTTAAAAAAGTCATATAAAATCAAAAAGTTATAGCACCATAAAAGTGCTGTGGCGGAGGGGGTGGGATTGCTATATTTATATAAAATCAATAAGTTATATAAAAGTTAGGGAGTTTTGATTCCGTTGATTTTATTAACTTATTTCTCTGTCTATCCCGAACCTTTTTATAGCTTATTCTCAATCATTTTATCCAAATATGCAACCAGATTTTCTAGTATCTTGCTTGACTCTTATTTTTATTAATCGTATAGTGTTGGTATACGATAAGGGGCGTTAATGGCAATTGTGAGTTTCAAGCATAAGGGCTTAAAATTATTTTATACAACAGGTTCCACAAAAGCTATTCGACCAGATCACGTAAAGAAATTACGCGTCATCTTGACGGCTTTAACAAGTGCTACGACGCCCGAAATGTTGAAAGCACCTGCCTTTAAAATGCATCCTCTTAAAGGTGAACTTACAGGATACTATTCTATATGGGTGAATGGAAATTGGCGTGTTACTTTTCGCTTTATAGGAACAGATGTGGAGCTTGTTGATTATCAAGATTACCATTGATGAAAGGAACGAAAACAAATGATGCATAACCCCGCACATCCGGGCGAAGTTTTAAAAGTAGCTTTCTTAGACGAAATGGGGATAACAATACAAAAGTTAGCTGATCATCTCCATATGACAAGAGCTTCTCTATCAAGAGTGATTAACGGTCATGCCTCTATGAGTACCGAGCTTGCAATTAAATTAGAACTAGCTGGTTTTAGTAAAGCAAAATTTTGGTTGGATATGCAAACGAATTATAATTTATGGCAAACAATGCAACAGACACAACCACCTATTTCTCCTCTGGTTTCTGATGCACCTCAAACGTCGCTTTGATTTCGTTTATAATTTTGACGGGGCTTTAGTTTTTTTTAGTTGCCGCCCGTTGCTCTAACCTTTTTGAAGTTTTTTAATGGCTTCTATTGCAAGGCGTTTTCTATCGGCTGTTTTGGTATAAAGAGATGCCATTTTGTCTTCTGACCAGCCAAAAAGCGCTTTCATTTGGGAAACTGTAGCACCAGCATTGGCGGCGCGTGTTGCTGCTAATTTTCGCAAGCCGTGAGCTGATTTTTTAATCCCTGCTGCATTACATGCTTCACGAAAGAGGTTGCCAAAACTTTCTTTGACAAGCTTATTTCCACCTTTACCACAAATAAATGTTTCATTACCTATGGGACCAATTTTAAGGGTTTCCTCTAGTTCTGGTAAAATAGGAAGAAAAACATCTGTTTTAAATTGGCTCTTTTCTGTTTTGAGATAAATGATATTATCTTTGACGTCTTTCCAGCCGATACGAACGGCATCACCACGACGCAAGCCTGTATAAAGAAGAACATCAATCCAGACGCGTTCATGTGTACCATGTGACCAACGGTGATAATATTTGTCTATGTCCTCTTCTAGCCATGGCAGTAATCCCTCACTGTTTAAAGATTTTGGTGCTTTTATATTAAAGGCAGGATTTCTATTTAAAAGGGCATTATCAACCGCCCAATTAAAGAGACCGTTTAAAGAGGTCAAAAAATGTTTTGCCGCCGCGGGGGTCTCTCGCCTTCTGTCTACGGCTTCAAGAATGTGTTGTTTGTTTATGCTTTTATATGCACGATCACCGATATGTTTAGAAACATTATTCAGAATTCGATATTTAACTTTTTTAGTAGATTCTGATTGATTATGCCATTGCATGCTTTGTAAATACTGATGCAACAACCAATCGAAAGACCCTTCTGTGAGTCTGGTACGCCTCTTTGTTTTGGAGGAGCCATTTTGAGCTTGTTTAATAGCCAGCGTATAATTATCAACAAACTCTTGCGTTCCATAGGTTCCTTCAATCCGAAACCGTGGTCCATGACCAATACGTATATACCATATAACTTTACCATGGCGTGTACGTTCACGAACAAGATGCGGCGGACGGCGTTTTGGCATGGCTAAAACTTTATACCGTCGACAGAGGGGCAACTTTTGCTGGTCTCGTAGTCTTCTTGCTCGTTTTCAAGTGGTGGAAAATCGTCAATGCTATAAGTATTATCTGTCGTTGTTGGTGTTATGGTTTTATTGATATGAATTAATAATTCCCCTGTAGGTTTGATTTCTATGAGTTCACATCCTTGTTTTTTAGCTTCTCTTAAAGCACGAGCAATAGCTGGTTGCGTGATAGTAGGTGGGCGGTGTGGCATGTTTATTCCCCTTCATTGAGATGTAATTCCCCCGTGGCGTGAATCACGCTGGTGTTAAAATCTTTGTTTTTGTTGCTAGAAACGGCTTATAGAGATACTATAAGATTAGTCGTTCGTTATTTTCTCATCTGGTTTTTTCTCTAGTTGAGATTCTTCTATCGTCATCAATCCAGTCGTTCCAACATACACATGCATCACCGTAAATTTTTGCATGACCGTAAATATGCGCATCACCGTAAACTTGTGCATTGCCGTAAACACGCGCCCTATCGTAAATGTATGCCTCTTCGTAAACTTGTGCATTGCCATAAACTTCTGCATTATCAAAAACGTTCGGTTCACCGCAAATATATGCATCACCGTAAACTTCTGCATGACCGTAAATGCATGGTTCATCGAAAACTTCTGCTTTGCCATAAATACGAGAATTGTCGTAAACCTCGGCATAACCGTAAACATGTGCATTTTCGTAAACCTTAGCATCATCATAAACCTTGGCATAACCCCCAACCCAGCAATTGCCATCATGACTTAGATTGTCTTCTTTCTCGATATAGCCGCCAAGATCACCTTTCTTGACGTCCCCCAAATCTCTCAATGCACGAATGCGGCGGAGCGTTTTGCGCCCAACTTCGATTGTTTCATCTGTCAGTTCGTATTTCTTTTCCATGGTTTATTTCCTTGATTTGCGTACAATCCACCCGTGGCGTGAATCACGCATTACTTGAAAGTGTTAAGAAGGGTGGGGGTGCGGGGAGGAGAGAGCACCCCCATAGGTTTAAGCAGCTTTTGCCAAAATCTTTTGCATCTCTTGTTCTATTTCCCCTAAAAAGATTTCGACAGCTTTATTAATCTCTTCAATGTATTGCTCATCACGGTTGATGCGTTTGATTTTCATTCTCAAACCAGTAGATCTGCCTACAAAGTTTGGATTATAGCTCATGAAATGACACCATTTGCGTCCTGTGCACGCCATTTGGAATTGCATTTGTGCGATATATTCAGGCTTGATTTCGTCATATATAAAGAAGCGCAAATGCGTGGTTGATTGTGGGCATTTGACTTCGATTAAACCGTCCTCTCCAATGAACCCATCAGGACTAGCCCCCGCCATTTCCATTTTTGGGTGGGGGATAAACCCGCATCTTGTGACTTCTGCGTCATAAATGAATTCATATTCTCTCAAGGCATTCTCTTCATGTTCAATGCCCCATTGCATAGCCGCGGTTGTATAAGATTGGCTTATTTCACCTATTAAGCGTTCTGTCATGAGTTTGATTTTGTAGTCTTCATATTTGCTTGTAGGCAAACCTTTTGCTGTCTTACTGAGTATATTGTAAACGTTTGAAGCAGTGACTTTTCCTAAGCGCGCTTGAAACCATTGTGCTGTTCTTTGTTCCATTTCACACCGCCGTTTGTTGTTGAGTTGGTGCATATTCAATATCTTGTATAGGTGCATCTAATTGCTCTTGTTGTGCTTTATTCATTTGCTTTCGCTGCTTTTTTTTCAAAGCAAACAAAGCGGTTTGTGCTTGTTTAAAAGACATATCTTTTAGATTTTTTACTCCTATGAAAGAGAGAAGCCTACTTT
>NZ_JBHIOY010000012.1:0-48364 GCF_042195785.1 Bartonella sp. AP58NXGY
ATAGAAGCAGGACGCGCTGTTAATATGCAAGCCCACAAAGGCAGCATCCATGGTGTTGGAGCCGATATTATTGCCGGTACAAACCCGATACAAAGCAATGATGAACAGAGCGGGAATATCACCATGGAAGCAGGTAAAGATATCATCTTTGAAAGTGCGCAAAACACGCAAAGCACAGAAAACCACACGCAAAGCGCTTCAATGAATGTTGGGTATAGTTATGGTACCGGTGGTACAGGGTGGATGGGGAATGCTTCTTTTGGTAAAGGCAAGGGTTCCAGTGAGGAGGTTCACCAGAAGAACAGCCATATTATTGGCACCGGCACAGTTCACACAACGAGTGGTGCAAACACCACATTGGCAGGCGCCGTGGTTTCTGGAGAGCGTGTAGAAATGGAAGTAGGGGGTGATTTTGCCATTACCAGCCGCAGTGATACGGGACAAAGTTCCAGCAAGCAAAACTCTGTTTCCATTGGTTATAATAGCCGAGAAAAGGATGGTACAGCCACAACCAATATTTCCTTGAACAAGGATAAATCCTCTAGTGATTATCATAGTGTTGTGGAACAATCAGGCATCAAAGCGGGTGATGGTGGTTTTAAGATCAACGTTAAAGATAAAACGACCCTAACTGGGGGGCTTATTGCCAGCACCGCGCTGGCAGATAAAAACAGCCTGACCACAGGAAGCATTAGCACCAGTGATATCAGCAACAGTGCGCATGCTCAAGCTAGCAGCCAAGGTTTAAGCATTTCGGCGGGTGGTCCGATGTATCAGGGCAAATATGGTGTCGGGAAAAACATTGCTAAAAATGTCTTAGATCATTCAAAAGCTAAAGATTCAGAGGAAGGATATACCAAATCTGCTATCAGCAATGGCACCATTGTCATTACTGATGAAGCAGGGCAGAAGGCATTAACAGGACAAGATGTGGAACAAGCCATAGCCTCCCTTAATCGGGATACTGCTAGCGCCCATAAGGGTGTACAACAGCTCGATGTAGGCAAGCTGGAACAAATCGTCCATGAAAATCGCGAAATGGCAACTCAACTCTTAGAAGAAGGGTTTAAATACAGCGATGACTCCTATAAAACCATGTTTATCAAAGAGCACCCCATTGCCGTGGTCGACCGTGATGAAAAGGGTAATATAATCTATGAAATAGATGCAAATGGACAGTATATCACAGACGCTCGTGGACAACCAATACCTCACGCACATTATTTAACGGATGAAGAAAAGCAGCATTTACAAGAGGGTGCTGATGGCAAGGTGCATGTGTCCTTTAATGGCATCTTTACTCCACCAGAGGAAGCCGCTGTTTATGCAGAGCAACATGCAGAAAATAAAAATGAACCGCTTTATTTTGTTGTGTTCCCAGAAGCCGATTCTGCTATCTCAGAACTTCTAGTCGCGGGCTATCAGAAGTTTATGGAAAATAACTTTTGGGGTTTGACCAATTCAACACAAGAAGCAAAAGATTTGATGTATAGCTATGGTCTTACAGGGTTAGAACTTTATGGACATAGTCGCGGGACAATGACATTGGGGAATATGCTGAATTCTTTCAAACAAGAAGGTGTTCACGGTATAGCCAACGAAAACACGACTATCAATCTCTATGGACCAGCCTTTAATGTTTTAGTTGCATCCGGTCTGTTAGGGTATGTGAGTGATAGCAAACAAACCATTGTTGGTTTTGATGGGAATAGATATGACTTTGTAAGCAGAATTATTGGTGGCAATGGCTATACCTACGGGACACTCCCTGCTGGTAGTAACATGTGGAAAGAATGGTGGAGAGTGGTCATGAATCCCATAAGCTCCCATACTTGCCTTGGAGATGCGAGTGATAAGTGTACATGGCGCTATGGCACATCTCATCGTGAACAAAAACCTTGAATTAAATAATGGAGTAAAAAATGAAACACATCGTAAAATTATTAAGTGCTGTAACTCTATTCAGTATCGCTGGATGTCAGTTTAATAAGCCTCCTTCAGGATACTTGACTGCTTGGGAGAAGCCAGGAGCAGATTTTACTGAAATAGGAAAAGCATTATTAGAATGTGGTATGCCAACGCCTTATGATGTATTTCCAGAAAATAGAAAGCAGAGCATCAATGCAAAAGCAACAATTTATGCTTGCATGCTTCAATCAGGGTTTCGCTATAAAGATGAAGAGGTAGCAAGAGCGGGAGGGCCATGTTATACTTTTAAAGAGAAAAACTTGCCCATTTGTCGTCCAGGTGCTGTGATCCCGAGGCCCAGTGTCAAGAAGCGCTTAAACAGCCCTTTTTGTAAAAAATATAAAAATGCACCTGAATGCAAACCTTAAGTCTTGCTAGTGATGATCAACAATCCGCCATCCTTGCCTTCTCTTGGAATGGCGGGACTGTTCCCTCAATCCAACATTTCAATATTGTTCACCGTTGTTTTAATGAAGCGGTGACAGGAAATATCAACAAGCTTATGAGCTGTTTATTGTCAATAAATCCATTAAAAGAGGGGAATAATGAAGAAAATCTTAAAACTATTGAGTTGCATAGCTCTCTTAAATACAGCTGGATGTGTTAACCAACCTCCTCCATCAACTTTAGCATTATGGGAAAAACCAGGTGTCGATAAAGCGATGATCCAACAATCCTTATCAAAATGTGGCTGGAAACCGGTTTATGCTTCTTCTAGTGATATGAATTCGTATGCGAGTGAATTTGCCTCAGTTTATGAGTGCATGAAAAAAGCAGGTTTCCGATATAAATTGCAAGATTCAAAAGGGATCTATTTTACACAACCTCCCAAAAGTGGCTCATTCCTAAGCAATTTAATGATAGCAGGATATCAGCAATTTATGGACAATGACACCTTTGGTGTGACCAACAAAACGAAACAGGAACGGGCTTTACTAACGCATTTTGAGGATGAAAGAAAACGTCAGCAAAAGCAAAAAGCTTTACAAAAGCGATCACCAAAGCGTCCTCCCCATCGTTAAAAGGTCGTTGGATAAAATCACGAATGAAGTAGGGGATCAAAGCCGTCTACTTCTTTATCCACGCAGAGAGCCTTTTAAATTTGGTGGTTAAGATAATCTACAATAAGGCAGGTGAGGGGTCCATTACGGGGGATGCGCATTTTGAAGCCAAAGTCGTGGGGCAATCCACAGGATACGTTAAGTGGTTTGACCGAGGCTGGTGCATCTGGCAGTATGGCAGTGGGCTTTGAAACTGAGAAAGCAGAAGCTTCTTCTCAAGGTTCCACCGCTATGACCACAACAATAGAAGGGCGGACGCGCTGTTAACATGCATGCCCACAAAGGCAGCATTCATGGTGTTGGAGCCGATATTATTGCCGGTACAAACCCGATCGTTCTTGAATTAGAATGAATAGATGCTGGCATATAGATTCTAAAACCTTTAAATAGTATAGTCTTTAAATAGTATAGTAGTGTCTTCAAATCTTTTGTTTCATTCTTTGCACGTGATATCTTAGATACTCTAAATTTGAAAGATAAAATATTTTCTCAGTTATATGTAAAATGCCATACAGATAAGATCTGCTGCATTTTAAATTATATGCTTTAAGATGCTTATTACCTGTTTTTTATTTTAGTGAAAATATAAGGGCGAATAATAAGCTTTCGTGAGGGTTGCTTTATTTATTAATTTTTATTCTAAAAATATCCATTATATTTTATAGTAGAAAGTCTGTTGTTAAACGTATTGGCGTGGTGTAATTGATTCTGCAGAGAAAAAGGTAAAAACAAATCCAGTTTCTTGATTTTATTATGCTTTTGAGAATACTCTCTCTCATAGGGTGGTACTATTTTAGTGCAAAGCCAACTTTTAAAAAAATAAAATAGTTTGGATGTTTGGTGCGGTTAAGAAAAGTACTTAGAAAAGAATCCTTAACTTATAATACATTAAGAGACACATTTAAAAATCTTATTTTCTAAGCTGTGTTTTCTTACTCTCTTATTTTTTAATATGAATAAAAAAGAATATTAATTTAATTGCTAAAGAAGGAACGTTAATAGGTTCATAGCATGATAGGTTCTCTTCCTTATTGTCTTGATATTTTACGTACCATAGATCGTGACCGCTATATATCGGTTTTATTTGCGCCTAAAAAAAAGCGCAAAGCATTGGCTGCTCTTTACGCATTTAATGCTGAAGTTTCTCGTATTCGCGAAAATGTACATGACCCACGCATAGGAGAAATACGGTTACGTTGGTGGTATGATTCTATCGTTCATGGTGAAATGCAAACGAGTGGAAATAATCCGATTTTGACTGATCTATTGACAGCAATGACTCTTTTTAATTTACCTAAGACCGCTTTTTTACGTTATTGTGATGCACAAATTTTAGATCTTTATCACAATCCAATAGAAACGCTTCATGAGCTCGAGCATTATTATGGTGAGACAGCAAGCATCATTTTACAGCTTTCTTGTCAGATATTAGATCCTGATGCTGCACAAGATTTTACAGATATCTATGAACATGGAGGGATTGCTCAAGGATTAAGCGGTGTATTACGCCTTTTATCATTCATGCAATCACGATATCACTATTATTTACCTACTGATATGTTGAAGGCTGTAGGGGGGGAGAGGGAAGATTTAGAATCTCATCGTTTCAGTGATAAACAAAAGGGCTGCATTGTTGAAGCTATGGTAGCATTATCACGCGATCATTATAGCAAATTTTACACGTATTCTCGTGTTTTACCTAGAGCTTTTAAGCCAGCATTTCTTCCATTGGTAATTATACCGGCTTCTCTTCAAAAAGCTCTTCAGCTGGGGGCTGCAATTTTTCAAGAAAATGCAACTTTGCCATTGATACATCGCTATTGGTTGATAACAAGGACAGCAATAAGTGGTAATTTTCCAAAAATATTGTAAAAGAACATTGTCACGTCGAAATTAAATCGATTTTTTCGTATTGAAGAAAGAAGGAGATATGGTGCTTTAAAATCATTTCTTTATTATCAAGAAATGGTGATGTGTTGGTGGCTATGAGTGCAAAAGAATAAGAAATTTTATGATCTTGAAAAAACAGTATATTTTCTCATCAAGTAATATATTTTATTCGTGTATTGGATAGGGGAGATGCAGAGAAGGAAAAACATGAGATAAAGTTTAATACATTCGTTCGTTTGATGAAGAACTTTTGATATTGAGTAGTCTGAATGTATTGGTCGCATCTCATTTATAAATGAAATACAATTTCTATTTTATTATTGAGAAAAGTTATCTTAACAGCCTATTAAGTCTCTAGAAAAAACTCTAATTTTTGAGAAAGTATGAAGCTATAATTGATAATTATTGTGATATGCGAACATATTGATTGAGAGCTCATTTTTTTCTCATATTGAATGAGAACCTTGAATAGAAAAGGATTTCTTCATTTTAAATTACTTTTATAATGAATTTTAAAAATATTTTATATATATATCATAAGACGAGTATATCAATGAAAGTTATTTAAGAAGAAGCAATAGGCTTCTTATGAATGAATATTAAGAGTAGCAGTCGATGAGCTGTCGATGGTATAATAGTAAATCTATCGAGTCCCTCCATTTTTATGCTTATGGAGAAGAAAGCCGGCGCCATCATTATATTTGCCAGCTTGGGGGGCTACAGCTCTTGGCCTTAAGACGGTTCATAAGAGCTACTTTCAGTCCTTTTTTAACAATTTCTATCCACACACGCATCTCGCTTTTATATGCAAGCAAGTGGTTTTAATTGATTCAATATACACAGATTTGAAATGAGAGAATCTTACAATATTCGGGACTCTCATTCAATATACAAAATAGTAAATTATCATTATAAATCAGTTCATTGTCAATAAATGACAGGAGGGATATATAGCTTAATTAGCGACAACATTTACAGCCTTTGGATGGGTAATATTTCTTCATGCGTTGAAAAAACAATTCTACATTCCATTTAGCATTTTTTCGCAAATCTATACATGTACTGATTTGCGAGAAAATTAATCATTATACAAATGATGCTTCTAAGATATAAGCAAATAAAAGATCTATCTCACCTCTTTAATGATAAACGAAGAGCGATAGACACTTTATCAAATAAGCCCTTTAAATTATGCACACCCTTTTTATTGGAGAGCGTTAAAGATCTGATTATAATTCGTGCTATTAATTTCCAAAGGATGTTCTTTATTGGCAACTTGGAGCATTTCTAGCTTAAGATCTTCTCGTATCATCATATCTATATTGGCACGAATATCAGATGAAAGAGTATGAGGAGTGCTGTCTTTAGGCATTGTTACAGTCTTTATTTGATAAATGATACGGTTTGTTGCAACCGGTCCTTTTATGATACCATAATGACCTTTGGGACCAGAAAACAAGGCCTTAACACCTTCATCACCAAGGACTTCAGATGAATCTTGACGCCGGAGGGCTTGTGTTGTTTGTTTTGTAACACCAAGGGTATGAGCAAGAGCAACAAGACTTTTTCCTTCCGTGAGCTGTTTGAGAGCATTTTGGGCTTTTTCATCAAGAAGACGTTGGATTTCCTCATTTTTCCATTGAGAAAGAACATCTAGCTTAGCCTCTTCAAGTGTCTTATCGCGGGCAGGAATAATTTTATCGACCTTATACCAGAGATACCCACCATTTTGAAAAGAGAGAGGATCAAGATCGACACCTTCGTTTGATTGATAGATGGCATTCAGTAAAATATCTTTTTGAGGTAAATCCGTGAGTATTGCACCTTCAAGCGTTTTTCCCGTTTTATCAATGGTAATTGTGCGCAAAGATAACTTGTATTGGTCAGCTAACTCTTTGAGAGAAGCACCCTCAAAACGAGCATTTTCAATGGCTACATAATTGTTACGGATATCATCCATAGCACGATTTTTGGCAAGTATTTGGCGAATATTTTCTTCTACACTTTCAAAAGGAAGAGAGCTTGAGGGTTCAATATGTGTGACGCGAATGATAACAGGTCCCTGTAAGTCATTGATTACAGCACTGACTTGCCCTTGTTGGAGTTCAAAAATTTCGGATGCTAGATGGCTAGGAAGTTCATTTTCTGCGAGAGGCCCTTTTTGTATGTCATTAAGAGTCTTTTTTCCAGCTTTTACCAGTTCATCAAAACTCAATCCATCGGCTATTTTTTTTGCTGCATTATCGGCTTCTTCACGTGTGGGGAATCGCAGTTCTTCAAATGTGCGTTTTTCAGGGGTTACAAAACGTGAAGCATTTTGGGTATAATAAGCTTTTGCCTCATCTGTTGGGATATCTTTAGGTTTTACGAAATCATTAAGTTCCATAGATAATAAAGAGACAGTGCGGTATTCTGGAGTACGAAATTCACTTTGATGTGTTTCAAACCACTTTTGCAGTGTTTCGTGATCAGGATCAGCCGTTATTTCCTTTTCTTTTAGATCAATAATGAGATAATCTGCGATACGCATTTCTCCTTGATAAAGAGCAAGTGCTTTATAGAAGAGATCTGGTGCTTTCATATCAGAGAATAAAGCTGAAATAATTTGGTTACGCTTTTCTTTTCTGGTGTAATAATTAAGAAAAGCACTTTCACTGATACGTAAATGCTGAAGATAGTTATAAAATAAATTTTTATCAAAAGTGCCATTTATTTGGAACATATTATCAGTTCCAATCATACGCGCTATTGTATCTTTTGAAAGACTTATTTTCATTTTACGGGCTTGTTCATCAAGCAGTGTATTTTGTTGTAATTGATTAAACACAAAAGCGGGAATTTGGTATTGCTGCATTTCATTTGGCGTAAACATTCGTCCAAGATGAGCGGCATATGCTAAACGTGCGCTTTGATCGGCAAGAGCGAGACGATAATCATCGACAGTTACTGTGGATTTTCCAGAAGTAATAAGGCCTCTTTCATTTTTGGTGTGTAACTGTGGTATCCCCCATAAAAGAATGAAGCATAAGAGTAAAATAGCAAGGAAAATTCTGGCAATCCAAGAATTTGCAGCATTTCTTACGATGTCAAGCATTGTTTAATTCCACTTTTAACATGAGTTATTATCAAAGCAGTAACGGAATTTGCAACAAAGACACGAAAGATGCAAGCTTTAAAGATTTGCTTTCACTTTATAATTTGGTACTTACAGATAATAATATATTATAATAGCTCTTGAGGTGAAAATATGTCTCCAAATATTCGGCCTTTTCTTGCTGGAAATTGGAAAATGAATGGAACGAGTGAATCGCTTGGAGAGTTGCGTGCTATTGCTACAGGCGTTAGCTCTGATCTAGGTCATTTGTTTGAAGCTTTAATTTGTGTTCCAGCAACGCTTTTATCGCGTGCTTCTGATACGCTGGATGGTGAAAATCTCCTTTTAGGAGGACAAAATTGTCACTTTGATGATTATGGCCCTTATACTGGAGATATTTCAGCTTTTATGCTTAAAGAAGCGGGAGCAAGTCATGTTATTATCGGGCATTCAGAACGTCGTACAGTGTATCAGGAAAATGATGCTATTGTTTGCGCCAAAGTGCAAGCAGCGTGGCGAGCAGGGCTTGTGGCTCTTGTATGTATTGGTGAAACATTGGAAGAACGCAACAATAATAAAGTGCTGGATGTTCTCGCACAGCAGCTTGAGGGATCTTTACCAGATGATGCAACAGCAGAGAATATCATTATCGCTTATGAACCTGTTTGGGCGATAGGCACCGGCAATACAGCAACTGTAGAAGATATTGCAAAAGTGCATCATTTCATTCGTGATGAGATGTGCTCTCGTTTTGGGGAGGAAGGGAATAATATGCGCCTTCTTTATGGTGGATCAGTAAAACCATCTAATGCATTTGAGCTTTTAAGCATTGCTCATGTTAATGGTGCTTTGATAGGTGGAGCAAGTTTAAAAGCGATTGATTTTTTAACTATTTGCGATGTTTATCGTAAATTATAGCGGAGAAATTTGAGTTACCCCTTGGATTGTGTGTTATTTATGTGTAAATAACCATGAAAGAGTTATTTGAAGAGCAGGGTTTATGCAAACAGTACTTATTGTTATTCATTTATTGATTGTGATTACTTTGGTTGGCGTTATATTAATCCAACCTTCAGAAGGTGGTGGGCTCGGTGTGAGTAATAACTCAGGGTTGATGAAAGCCCGTGGATCTCGCAATCCTTTAACACGTTTGACTGCTATTTTAGCATGTTGTTTTTTTGTTGTGTCCATTGGACTTACTGTGGTGGGAAATATATCCAATTCTAGTTCTGATATTTTAAAGCGTATACCGGTTAATACAGAGCAAAATTCTACCCATAAAGACTCAGAATCAGTCCCATCATTAGATAGTGAGTCTTCTCCTTCTATTCTTGAACAGCTAGGAGGTCCTTCGCATTCCCCGCAGGAACAAAAACAGTCCACAAATCCTGAAGCAGAAAGCCCAGTTCCACCGGTTCTTGAAAATACAGTTCCGGATAACACTACAAAATAGTTTTTTAAGAAAATATAGACTTTTTACAGAGGTGATTTTTTCACCTTTTTTATTTGAGAAGAAAAATTGTTTCTTTTTGCATTTTTTGCTGGAAAAATCATTATAAATTGCTTATCACCATAAGCCCATGGCACGTTATGTTTTTATTACTGGTGGTGTGGTTTCTTCCCTTGGAAAAGGTGTCGCAGCGGCGGCGTTAGCAGCGTTATTACAGGCTCGTGGCTATCGTGTACGGCTTCGCAAACTTGATCCTTATTTAAATGTTGATCCAGGTACAATGTCACCTTATCAACATGGTGAAGTATTTGTAACCGATGATGGTGCAGAAACGGATCTTGATCTTGGTCATTATGAGCGTTTTACTGGACGTTCTGCAAATAGCCAAGATAATATTACGACAGGGCGTATTTATCGCAATATTATTGAACGAGAGCGGCGTGGTGATTATTTAGGGGCAACAGTCCAAGTTATTCCTCATGTTACGGATGAAATTAAGAGATTCATTACGACGGGAAATGAAGAATTTGATTTTGTTTTGTGTGAAATAGGTGGGACGGTTGGTGATATTGAAGCAATGCCTTTTCTAGAAGCGATTCGTCAGCTTCGTAATGATCTACCGAGACAAAATGTCGTTTATGTCCATCTCACCTTAATGCCTTATATTCCTTCTGCAGGTGAATTAAAAACGAAACCAACACAACATTCTGTCAAAGAATTACAATCAATTGGTATTTCTCCTGATATTTTGCTTGTGCGTGCAGATCGATCTATTCCAGAAACAGAGCGGTACAAATTATCACTTTTTTGCAATGTTCGCTCCAATGCAGTTATTCAGGCATTAGATGTGCCAACAATTTATGATGTTCCTATGGCATATCATAAGGAGGGTTTAGACTCTGAAGTTCTTTGCGCTTTTGGAATCGATTCGGCACTTTCTCCTCAGATGGATCGTTGGAAAGATATTACGCATCGCATTCATCATCCTGAAGGAGAAGTTACGATTGCTGTTGTAGGAAAATATACGGGCTTAAAGGATGCTTATAAATCCCTTATCGAAGCGATTGCGCATGGTGGTTTAGCGAATAAAGTGAAGGTTAATATTGAGTGGATTGATTCGGAACTTTTTGAAAAAGAAGATTCTGTCTCAGCTTTACAAAAAGCCCATGGCATTTTGGTTCCAGGTGCTTTTGGTGCACGAGGGTCTGAAGGGAAGATTCGAGCAATTCGATTTGCACGAGAGCGTAAAGTTCCATTTTTAGGGATTTGTTTTGGAATGCAATTAGCTTGTATAGAAGCTGCGCGTAATATTGCACAGATTGAGAATGCTTCATCAAGTGAATTTTGCGAAACAGAAAATCCAATTGTAGGTTTAATGACAGAATGGCTCAAAGGCGATGTTCTTGAAAAACGTACAAGAAATGGTGACCTCGGCGGTTCGATGCGTCTTGGTGCCTTTGTGGCTGAATTAAAAGAAGGGAGTCATATTGCCAAAATTTATGGGATGACAAAGATTGTCGAGCGGCATCGTCATCGTTATGAGGTCAATATCGATTATAAGGATAAGTTAGAACAGTGTGGTTTGATTTTTTCTGGTATGTCTCCTGATGGTATTTTACCAGAAACGATAGAGTATGTAGATCATCCATGGTTCATTGGTGTTCAATACCATCCAGAATTAAAATCACGTCCTTTTGATCCACATCCGCTTTTTTCTTCTTTTATTGAAGCCGCTGTAGAACAAAGTCGATTAGTTTAATATATAAATTTGGCTACTTTGCTTTTGAGGAATAAAATGTCTAAACCAAATGCCACTGTGAAAGTTGGAAATATTATTTTTTCAAATGAAATGCCTCTTTCATTAATTGCGGGTCCGTGTCAGATGGAAAGTCGAGATCATGCTTTTGAAATGGCTGGTCGTATTAAAACAATTACCGATCAAGTCGGTATGGGGTTTGTTTATAAATCGAGTTACGATAAAGCCAATCGAACCTCTTTGAGTGCGGCACGTGGTATTGGTCTTGAAAAAGCAATGGCTATTTTTTCTGATTTAAAAAAGGAGTTTGATTGTCCCATATTAACTGATGTGCATACGGAAGAACAATGTACAATTGTTTCTTCTACAGTTGATATTTTACAAATACCGGCTTTTTTATGTCGTCAAACAGATCTTTTGGTAGCAGCCGCTAAAACAAGCTGTATTGTTAATATTAAAAAAGGTCAGTTTTTAGCTCCGTGGGACATGGAGAATGTTTTAAAAAAGGTTGTTTACAGTGGTAATTCGAATGTCATGCTTTGTGAGCGAGGCACGTCATTTGGTTATAACCGACTTGTTTCTGATATGCGTTCGTTGCCTATTTTACGTTCATTGGGTGCTCCTGTTATTTTTGATGCAACACATTCTGTTCAAGAGCCGGGGGGGCATGGTTCTTCATCTGGTGGACAACGTCAATTTGTTGAAGTTTTAGCGCGTGCGGCTGTTTCTGTTGGGGTTGCAGGTATTTTTTTAGAAACGCATCAAGATCCAGATAATGCGCCTTCTGATGGACCCAATATGATTAAAATTGATGATTTACAAAGATTGCTTGAGACTTTAATGGAATTCGATTATCTGTCAAAGAAACTGAATTGAGAAGAAAAAGTATTTCATTAATAGGTTGTTAGAAATGAATCGCGACTTTTATCGGATAAGGAAATACATATGACTATAATTGTCGATATCATTGGACGTGAAGTTCTTGATAGCCGTGGTAATCCAACGGTAGAAGTTGATGTTCATTTGGAAAATGGTGCGTTTGGTCGTGCTTTGGTTCCATCGGGAGCCTCAACGGGAGCCTATGAGGCTGTAGAACTTCGTGATGGTGGTTTGCGCTATCAAGGAAAAGGCGTTGAAAAAGCAGTTGCTGCAGTCAATGGCGAAATTCTTGAAGAACTTGGTGGTCGGGATGCAACAAATCAAATCGCTATTGATCAAGCCATGATTGCTTTGGATGGAACGCCAAACAAAGCCCGTCTTGGTGCCAATGCACTTCTTGGTGTTTCATTAGCTGTTGCAAAAGCAGCTGCGGCTTCATTAAATTTACCTTTGTATCGTTATATTGGGGGGACACAAGCGCATATTCTTCCAACACCTATGATGAACATTATTAATGGTGGCGTTCATGCTGATAACTTGATTGATTTTCAAGAGTTTATGATTATTCCTATAGGAGCGCCTACCGTTAGAGAAGCAATTCGTTATGGTGCTGAAATTTTTCATGCGTTGAAAAAGCGTTTAAAGGGTGCAGGTTATAATACCAATGTTGGTGATGAAGGTGGTTTTGCACCTCAATTTAAAAGTGCTGATCAAGCAATTGATTTTATTATGGAATCTATCATAACATGTGGTTATAAACCAGGGGAGCAGATTGCCATTGGTTTAGACTGTGCTTCAACCGAATTTTATAAAAATGGTTCGTATTTTTATAAAGGTGAGGGGAAATGCCGTGACATCCAAGAACAGGTAGATTATTTAGTGCAACTTGTGAAAAGTTATCCTATTGTTACAATTGAAGATGGAATGGCAGAGGATGATTGGGAAGGTTGGAAGCTACTCACGGATACAATTGGAGAAAAATGTCAGCTTGTTGGCGATGATTTGTTTGTAACAAATTCAGCACGTTTGCGTGATGGTATTAAAATGGGGGTAGGTAATTCTATCCTCATAAAAGTGAATCAAATTGGTACATTAAGTGAGACACTTGATGCTGTAGAAGTGGCACATAAAGCAGGTTATCGTGCTATTATATCTCATCGTTCAGGCGAAACAGAGGATTCTTTTATTGCAGATCTTGCGGTTGCAACGAATTGTGGACAAATTAAAACAGGTTCTCTTGCACGTTCGGATAGATTAGCAAAATACAATCAACTTATTCGTATTGAAGAAATGCTAGGAACCCAAGCGCGTTATGCTGGTGATGTATATCGTTGATAGTTGTGAGCACAAAGTGTGAGAGTATGATATTATTTAGATTATGAAATTGAGATTTCTTATCAAAGACATATGCGCAGTAATTTTATAGGTATTTAAATTTATAGGGATTAAGATGAGAGGTATAATTATTACTCAAGATCAAGGAATGTATCTCGTTTCGGGTGATGATGGTAAGCGTTATCAGTTTGCGACTTGGGATTGGTTGGGAAAGAAACCACCAAGGATTGGTGATACTGTTGATTTTGTCTATGAAGGCGGTGTGGTCAGTTCTGTTTTTCCGTTGTTGAGATCAAGTACAGAGAACTCAAAGATAATGTTTGCACTTCTTTGTTGGGTTGCAGGTATCTTTGGTGTTCATCGTTTTATGGTTGGGAGAGTTCGGACGGGTACTTTAATGCTCGTTTTATCTTTATCAGTTTTTGGATTGATGATTACCGGTATTTGGGCAATTGTTGATTTTATACTCATTGTTGCTGGAAAATTTACGGATAAAGATGGGAAACAGATCACAGACTTGTAAAAATCTTATAATAAAAAGGAGGTAATTTAGCCTGCTTTTTATTTTTATCAATATATTAAGTTCATAATAGCTCTGCGTTATTGTATTATATGTCTTTAATGTAAGATATTAAAAGCCTATGCACAGTTGAACAAAAATATTGAAAAAACTGTGCTATTTTTATAGGTAAAACAAAAGCGCAAATCAATTACAGCGTAATTTGGGTTGCTGTTTATAGCAGCGGGAAATATTAGATTATTGGGGGCCTAACTATTTCAATTACACATTTATCATGGTTTTTATGCGTTTTATTTATACCGTGAGGTTAATCCGCATATTATCGAATTAGAATAATCTCTTTATGAATAACACATGAGGAGTAGCTTTATAGGTGGGCAAGGATGAAGGGTAAAATTATTGGTCAAGATCAAGGGGGGTATCTCGTTTCGGGAGGTGATGATAAGCGTTATCAATTTGAGGATTGGAATCGGTTAGAAAAAAACACCAAAGGTAGGGGATACCGTTGATTTTGTATATGAAGATAATATTGTTAAATCTGTTCTCTCTCTTGAGTCAAAAAGAATTAGAGCAATTAAGATCAGCTTTGGCAGTTATTTGTTTTGGGGGACGGTTAAGTATTCACCGCTTCATAGCTGATAAAATTGGAATGGGTATCGTAATGCTTCTCATTAAATATAACAGGTATAGAA
Source organism: Bartonella sp. AP58NXGY (assembly GCF_042195785.1). Classification (NCBI taxonomy): domain Bacteria; kingdom Pseudomonadati; phylum Pseudomonadota; class Alphaproteobacteria; order Hyphomicrobiales; family Bartonellaceae; genus Bartonella; species Bartonella sp. AP58NXGY. Next base: position 14,646 of record NZ_JBHIOY010000012.1, read on the forward strand.
CTTTTTATCAATATACTGTGGTCATTTATTGATTTTATAGTTATTTTATCTGGGTATTTTAGGGATGCAAATGGCAATAAAATTACCAAGTTATAGCAATTCAACAAAAGTATAATATAAACAAATATTTTATTTATCAATATATTAATTTAATAATGTAAATTACTTTAGTCTATGTCTTGAATATTAAATAAAAGTATTGAAAAAGACTGTACTATTTCATATGAAAAAAACAAACGTACAAATCAAACAGCGTGTTTTGTATTGCCGCTTATAATTGCGGGAATTTGGGGTTGTTGGGGAATTTTTAGCTTTTTCAATTTTCATATATCACTGTGAGTACAGATCGTATTCATGCTGTGAAGTTTATTTAACATGTTATCATATTAGAAGAAAAGATTCTTTATGAATAACAATTTTATAGGTGGTGAAGATGAAAGGTAAGATTATTAGTCAGGATCAGGGAAATTATTTCGTTTCAGGTGATAATGGTAAGCGCTATCAATTTGCGGATTGGAATTGGACAGAAAAAAACGCCGAAGATTGGTGATATGGTTGATTTTGTCTGTGAAGGGTATAACGGTAAATCTATTTTCCCTATCTTGACTGAAGGTCAGTCACAGCAATCAAAAGTGACGTTAGCTGTCGTTTGTTTTTTTCTAGGTGGACTAGGAATTCATCGTTTTATGGTTGGTAAAGTTGGAACTGGCATTGTAATGCTTCTTATAAATATACTAAGTATAATCAGTCTACCATTTACTTTTGGGTTAGGGATTATAGGGATTATTTTTATAATTACACCTTGGGTATTGATTGATTTTATAGTCATTTTAACAGGAAATTTTAAAGACAAAGCTGGGTGTAAAATCACAAGTTAGTGGGATATCCAATATTTGTAATACAAAAAGTGGGGCATTCAGCTTACTTTGATTGTCTTGAGGGGGGATAAATTGGTGATAAAAAATTGTTTACGTTTCTAGATTGAGTAATGAGGTGTTAATCAAAATCGTGCATAGTTGGGCTGGGTATTGAGGAATTTGTGCTATAAAGACTGTGCTATTTTATGTGGACAAAGCAGAAACGTCGATCAATCAAAGTACGCTTTGTACTGCCTCTTATGACGGTGGGAGTCTTAAGCTATTTCAGTTACCACATTTATCATGGTGAGTATGGGTTGTATTCACGCAGTGAAGTTAATCAGCATATTAGTGAATTAGAAAAGGAGCTTCATAAAATAGAAGCTGAGCGGCTATTCATAGAAAAGCGTATTTCTCTTTTACGCAATGGACATATCGAAAAGGACATGTTAGATGAATATGTCCGAAAAAATTTAAACTTTTCTAAGTCCAATGAATTGACAATCTTAACGCCTTGTAAAGGCTGCCAAAAGTGAATAAAAAATCGCTTAATTTAAACAACAATCACCGATGATATTGTTTAAGCTGATTGATAAGGCTTGTAACTTTTGTTCGTAAAGGTTATTCCTAAACGATCATAAAAGGGAGTTTAATATGGCAGAACGACTTAAAAAAAATTCTGCGTCGGTGGCGCGCACTGCATTATCAAGCACCACAAAGAAAGCACCAATAGCAGATTTTACAAAAGAGGAAGAAATTGTTGCCTATCGTGAAATGCTTTTAATTCGCCGTTTTGAAGAAAAAGCAGGACAACTTTATGGTATGGGGCTTATTGGGGGATTTTGTCACCTTTATATTGGGCAAGAAGCCGTTGTTGTTGGAACATTGAAAGCGGCAAAAGAAGGTGATCAGGTTATTACGTCTTACCGTGATCATGGACATATGTTAGCGGTTGGGATGAGTCCGCGTGGTGTTATGGCAGAATTAACGGGGCGCCAAGGGGGCTTTTCCAAAGGAAAAGGTGGCTCGATGCATATGTTCTCTAAAGAAAAAAACTTTTATGGGGGACATGGTATTGTTGGGGCGCAGGTTCCCATTGGTTCAGGCTTGGCATTTTCGAATCAATATCTTGGTAAAGATAATGTGACATTGGTTTATTTTGGTGATGGTGCTGCAAATCAGGGGCAGGTTTACGAGAGTTTTAATATGGCTTCACTTTGGAAGCTGCCTGTTGTTTATATTATTGAAAACAATCAGTATGCTATGGGAACGTCCGTTTCACGTGCATCTGCAGAAACTGATTTTTCCCGTCGTGGTCTTTCTTTTGAAATTCCAGGTATTGTTGTTGACGGTATGGATGTTCGATCAGTAAAAGGAGCTGCTGATGAAGCAATTTCTTGGGCACGCTCAGGTAAAGGGCCAATCATTCTTGATATGCAAACCTATCGCTATCGTGGTCATTCCATGTCTGACCCAGCGAAATATCGTTCAAAGGAAGAAGTCCAAAAAATAAAAGAGGAACACGATCCGATTGATCAAGTAAAAAGTCGGATTCTTAAAAAAAATTGGGCGAGCGAGGACGATTTAAAATCTATTGAGAAAGAGGTTCGTGCAATTGTTGCGGATGCGGCAGATTTTGCACAAAGTGATCAAGAGCCAGATGCTTCTGAGCTCTATACTGATATTTTAGTTTGATGCGAGGGAAGCAAGTATGTCTATTGATATTTTGATGCCGGCGCTTTCACCAACTATGGAAGAAGGTAAACTGTCTAAATGGCTCAAGAAAGAAGGTGATAAGGTTAGCTCTGGCGATGTTATTGCTGAAATTGAAACGGATAAGGCTACAATGGAAGTAGAGGCCGTTGATGAAGGTACTCTTGGTAAAATTTTTGTGCCTGAAGGTTCTGAAGGCGTGAAGGTTAACACTGTTATTGCGATTTTATTAGAAGAAGGTGAGCGTGCTGAGGATATTTCGCAACCTACTGATGCAACACAAAAACCTAAAGAATCTCCACTCTCTCTTTCCTCGTCAGTTCCGAAGTCTCCTCCTTTTGATATGACTCCTGATTTTGATATTCCAGCGGGTACCCAAATGGTTACGATGACAGTTCGTGAAGCGCTTAATCAGGCTTTGGCTGAAGAAATGCGGCGTAATGAAAAAGTTTTCCTTATGGGGGAAGAAGTTGCGCAATATCAAGGTGCCTATAAAGTTAGCCAAGGTTTGTTGGAAGAATTTGGGGAACGCCGAGTTATTGATACTCCTATTACAGAGCACGGTTTTGCTGGGTTGGCTGTTGGTGCTGCTTTTGGAGGGTTACGTCCTATTGTCGAGTTTATGACATTTAATTTTGCGATGCAGGCGATGGATCAAATTATTAATTCAGCAGCAAAAACACGTTATATGTCTGGTGGACAAATGACTGCTCCTATGGTTTTCCGTGGTCCCAATGGTGCAGCTGCCCGTGTTGGTGCTCAACATTCTCAATGTTATGCAGCATGGTATAGTCATATACCAGGTCTGAAAGTTGTTATGCCTTATAGCGCTGCAGATGCAAAAGGTTTGCTAAAAGCAGCTATTCGTGATGATAATCCTGTTGTTTTCCTTGAAAATGAGATTTTGTATGGGCATCAATTTGATGTTCCTCAACTCGATGATTTTGTTTTACCTATTGGTAAGGCGCGTATTCATAAGTCTGGACAAGATGTGACAATTGTTGCATGTGGGATTGGAATGCATTACGCGGTTGAAGCTTTATCTGAAATTGAAAAACTTGGTATCGATGTTGAATTAATTGATTTACGGACCATTCGTCCGATGGATCTTCCAACAATTCTTTCTTCAGTTAAAAAAACAGGTCGTTTGGTTACAATTGAAGAGGGATTTCCTCAGTCATCTGTGGGAACTGAAATCGCAACGCGTGTTATGCAGCAGGCTTTTGATTATCTTGATGCGCCAATTGCTACGATTTCTGGCAAAGATGTTCCGATGCCTTATGCAGCTAATCTTGAGAAATTGGCTTTGCCTAATACGGCTGAAATTATTGAGGCTGTTAAGGCTGTGACGTACAGAGCAAACGGAGGAAAGTACGATGCCCATTAAGATTACAATGCCAGCGCTTTCCCCTACAATGGAAGAGGGAAATTTAACAAAATGGAATATTAAGGAGGGAGATAAGGTTTCCTCTGGTGATGTTATTGCTGAAATTGAGACGGATAAAGCGACGATGGAAGTCGAAGCTGTTGATGAAGGTAGGGTTGCTAAAATTATCGTTCCTGCTGGAACACAAGGCGTTAAAGTGAATGCTTTAATTGTTGTTTTAGCAGAAGAAGGTGAAGATTTAGCTGAAGCTGCAAAAGTTGCAGAAGAAATCTCTTCTTCTACAAGACAAGAACCAAAGGGCATCAAACAGATAGATTCTCCGAAGCGGACGGACTCCAAGGATACAAAAATATCTCATGAATCATCAACTGGACAATTAATACAGCAAGATAAAAAGGGCCCTCGTCTTTTTTCCTCTCCCTTAGCGCGGCGATTAGCATCTCAGGCAGGTCTTGATTTATCCCTTATTTCTGGGAGTGGTCCGCATGGGCGTATTATTAAGCGTGATGTAGAAAAAGTTATGAGCGGTGATATTTCTAAGACTTCTTATTTGTTACAGACAGGAGAGCCAGTAACCGCAGGTGCTTCTGAGAAACAGATACTGAAACTCTTCAAAGAGGATGAATATGTTTTCATACCCCATAATAATATGCGTAAAACAATCGCTACACGTTTGGTGGAATCAAAACAGAAGGTCCCACATTTCTATGTAACGGTAGATTGTGAACTTGATGCGCTATTAGCGCTGCGTACACAATTGAATGCTGCTGCACCAATGGTTAAGATGCAGGAAGAAGCTAAGCCTACTTATAAGATTTCTGTTAATGATATGGTGATCAAAGCTGTCGCACTTTCTTTGAAAGCGGTTCCTGATGCGAATGTCTCTTGGCTTGAAGGTGGAATGCTTCATCATAAACATTGTGATGTTGGGGTTGCTGTTTCTATTCCCAATGGATTAATTACGCCGATTATTCGCCATGCAGAGGAAAAGCCGTTATCGCTTATTTCCAAAGAGATGAAGGATTTTGCAAAGCGTGCGCGTGAGGGCAAGTTAAAAATGGAAGAATATCAGGGTGGAACAACAGCTGTATCCAATATGGGGATGTATGGTGTGAAAAGTTTTTCTGCTATTCTTAATCCACCGCATGCGACAATTTTTGCGATTGGTGCAGGGGAGCAACGTGCTGTTGTTAAAAATGGTGCATTAGCCATTGCGACAGTTATGTCAGTTACAATTTCTGCGGATCATCGTGCTGTCGATGGTGCTTTAGCAGCAGAGCTCGCGCGGACTTTTAAGAAGATGATTGAAAATCCATTAGCAATGTTGGTTTGAACTGTTTAACAGTTCTTCACGTAAATTGTGAGAGAGTGTATTTAAGAGAATAAAAACAAATTTAAAGAGTTTGAAGAGCAGAGGTATTGCTGTTTCTAGTTTGGGTAAAGCATTTATAGAAAGCTTAGAGTATAAAGAAATAAGATAATTCTGTTATGTTCATTTTCAGTCTTAAGTTTAAAAAATGCATATCCATTTTATATATATCCATGGAGGAATTACTGTGGCAAATCTTTATGATGTAATTGTGATTGGATCAGGTCCAGGCGGATATGTAACCGCAATTCGTGCAGCGCAATGTGGCTTTAAGACTGCGATTGTTGAACGTGAACATTTGGGAGGGATTTGTTTAAATTGGGGATGTATTCCAACAAAGGCTCTTTTACGTTCAGCGGAAATGAAACATTTTGCTGAACATGCAAAAGATTATGGACTAAAAATTAATGGTTCAATTGAGGCAAACATCAAAGATGTTGTGGCACGTTCACGCGGTGTTTCAGCACGTTTAAATGCTGGTGTTGGTTTTTTAATGAAAAAAAATAAAATTGATATTATCTGGGGTGAAGCAAAGCTTACTAAAGAAGCAAAAGGAAGCCAGCCTGCGGAAATTATGGTTTCTTCATCTTCCAAACCGGTTATGCAACCACAAAATCCAGTCCCTAAAGGGACCTTGGGAGAGGGAACTTACCAAGCAAAGCATATCATTATTGCAACGGGTGCACGTCCTCGTGTCCTTCCTGGTATTGAGCCAGATGGAAATCTCATTTGGACTTATTTTGAAGCTATGATACCGCCAGAAATGCCAAAATCTCTTTTGGTCATAGGGTCTGGGGCTATAGGCATTGAATTTGCCTCTTTTTATCATGATATGGGGGCGACAGTCACTGTTGTTGAAATAATGCCCCACATCATGCCTGCTGAAGATATTGAAATTTCAACATTTGCTTGTAAACAATTAGAGAAAAAAGGTTTACGTGTTCTTCGTCAAGCAAAAGTAACAAGGATTGAAAAATCTTCCGATTCTGTAACTGTACATATTGATATTCAAGGTAAAAAAGAGACAATGACTGTTGATCGGTTGATTTCTGCTGTTGGGGTGCAGGGTAATATTGAGAATCTTGGATTAGAAGCTTTGGGAATAAAAACCGATCGTGGGTGTATTGTAACTGATGAATGGAGTTGGACAGGAGTTGCGGGTATTTATGCTATCGGTGATGTGGCAGGTCCTCCTATGTTAGCCCATAAAGCAGAAGAGGAAGGCGTAATATGTATTGAACATCTTGCTGGTTTAAAAAATGTTCATCCGCTTGATAAGAAAAAAATTCCAGGATGCACCTATTGCACACCGCAAGTTGCTTCTGTAGGTCTTTCAGAAGCGACAGCAAAAGAAGCAGGGTATGATATACGTATTGGTCGTTATTCTTTTTCCGCGAATGGCAAAGCGATTGCTCTGGGTGAAGATCAAGGGTTAGTAAAAACAATTTTTGATAAAAAAACAGGACAGCTTCTTGGGGCCCATATGGTAGGAGCTGAGGTAACAGAACTAATACAGGGGTTTGTCATTGCCATGAATCTTGAAACAACAGAGGAAGAATTAATGCATACTGTTTTTCCACATCCGACTTTATCGGAAATGATGAAAGAAAGTGTATTGGATGCTTATGATCAAGTTTTAAACGCTTGATGATTAGATTGTATGAAAGATCTTAAATTTTTCATTGCTCCTTCGTATTTATAAGGCAAAGGCTTAAATGGTTACGGTTGTTGATAGAGTTACGAATAGACGTTTGCGCCATCCTGAAAAGGCGCATCGTCCGGATACAAGCGTTCAAAAAAAGCCGGATTGGATTCGTGTAAAAGCGCCAACATCACCAATTTATAAGGAAACACATGGTATTGTACGTACGCATAAGTTAGTGACTGTATGTGAAGAAGCAGGTTGCCCTAATATTAGCGAATGTTGGAGCCAGCGGCATGCCAGCTTTATGATTTTAGGTGAGATATGTACGCGTGCTTGTGCTTTTTGTAACGTTGCAACAGGGATTCCGCTTGCCGTTGATCATAATGAGCCAGAACGTGTAGCTGATGCTGTTGCACAAATGGCACTAAAACATGTTGTCATTACATCCGTTGATCGTGATGATCTTGCTGATGGTGGCGCTGAGCATTTTGCAAAAGTTATTTATGCGATTCGTCAAAAAGCTCGTAAAACGACAATTGAAGTTCTTACACCTGATTTTCGTCATAAGGATGGCGCTTTAGAAATCGTTGTTGCTGCTAAGCCTGATGTTTTTAACCATAACTTAGAAACAGTTCCTTCTAAATATTTAAAGGTTCGTCCAGGAGCACGTTATTTTCATTCAGTTCGACTCTTACAACGCGTTAAAGAACTTGATCCAACAATCTTTACGAAATCAGGTATTATGGTTGGCCTTGGGGAGGAACGAAATGAAGTTCTACAATTGATGGATGATTTGCGCTCTGCTGATGTTGACTTTATGACAATTGGACAATATTTGCAGCCTACGCGAAAACATCATCCAGTTATTCGTTTTGTCCCTCCTGAAGAATTTGAGTCTTTTGCTAAAATTGGCAAAGTAAAGGGTTTTTTGCATATGGCTTCCAATCCTCTGACGCGTTCATCTCATCATGCAGGAGATGATTTTGCCATTTTGCAAAAAGCGCGTGATGAAAAATTTGCCTTACAGAGATAATTATGCCAACTTTTTCAACACATCGGCAAGTTGCCCATAGTGCTCATGAGATGTTTGATCTTGTGTCAGATATTGAACGTTATCCTGAGTTTTTACCAATGTGTGAGGCTTTAACAATACGTTCTCGCAAGGAATGTGACGAAAAGACATTGCTTCTTGCAGATATGACAGTTGGTTATAAAGTTATTCGAGAAACTTTTACGACCCAGGTTTTTCTTCAGTCGAAGAAAAGTTTGATAGAGGTTAACTATATTGATGGTCCATTTAAATATCTTGAAAATCGTTGGGTCTTTCATAATATTGAAAATACCAATGCATGTAATGTAGAGTTTTTTATTGATTATGAATTTAAAAGTAAAATACTGGGACGCCTGATGGGTTCAATGTTTGATATCGCGTTTCGTAAATTTACCGATGCCTTTGAAAAACGTGCACATCAGATTTATGGCTCAACAATAGCATAATTTACTCTGTTATTTTTTAACAATACACATTGTTTATAAAAGTGTAAAGATGAAAACTGATTTTCATCTTTACGATTTATTTTTAATGCAGCTTTCAAAAGCATATTGAAGAAATATCACTTTAAATGATGAAGATGATGCACAGCTTCACGCTTTTGTTTCTCTCTTTTTTAATGGATGCACATTTGTTAAACAAAATGCCAAAATGGAGCATGCTTGCATCATACCCATTTTATAATAGTGCTCATAATAAATAGGATAGATTCTCGTAAAAGTATATAAAATCTACATTTATACACTTATGAAGAAGTCAGTCTGCACCATTTATTTGCCATCTCTCAAGATGTTATGCCAGCTCTTAGCATCTGAGAGAGAGGTACAAGTGTCCCTTTCTTTGATTATTTTATTTATACAGTTTTTTTCTCTTATGGCGTGCAAGTGAATAAATTTGATTAATTTAACCTACACAGGACTAAAGTGAGATAGCTTTACGCTATTGAGATCTTTCATTTTCAACTTATGATACAATAAATTATTTTTTCAAGAGGTTGATGATTATAGACTCAACGTGGAATAGAGAGTTTTAAAATTGGTGGGGAGAATTCAGTGAAGAAATTCCAGAATCATTTTAAAAGCATTTTCAACTGTTGCATGGCGGATAGCATTGCGATTAAGATGACCAAAGTGCATTTCTTTGTGTAGGGAGGAGTGATTTTTGTAAGCAATTGCGCAATGCACAAGTCCTACAGGTTTATCAAAACTTGCACCTCCTGGTCCTGCAACGCCTGTTACAGAAACCGCAATATCAGCTTGTGAATGTTTTAATCCGCCTTCAGCCATTGCAAGAGCAACTTCTTTTGAAACGGCACCATAGGTTCTTATAAGTTCAGCACAAACGCCAACAAGGCGTGTTTTGGATTCATTTGAATAAACAACAAATCCACAATCGAGAACATCTGACGATCCTGCAATATTTGTGAGGCTTGCAGCAATGAGTCCTCCTGTACAAGACTCTACAGTTGTTAACAGTAAACCTTTTTGGCGAAAGGTATTAAGGACTTCATGTGCTTGTTTTTCACAAAGATATGTCATTGGGGAATTTCTCCTGAATAAAGAACGCTCGCTGTTGCAAGAGCAGCAATTCCCTCACCACGACCAATAAATCCAAGCCGTTCATTTGTTGTTGCTTTGATAGAGATTCGATCAGGTGTCATTGCAAGTATTGTCATAAGATTTTCTGTCATGGCATGACGATAGGGACCAATTTTAGGATTTTCAGCGATAATTGTGATATCAACATTGGCGATACGACCACCTGCTTGTTTTATAATATCAAGAGCATGACGGAGAAAAATTTCTGATGATACATTTTTCCATTGAGGATCAGAGGGAGGAAAATGTGTACCGATATCTCCAGCACCTTGAGTTGCAAGAAGGGCATCTGTTAATGCATGAAGAGCAACATCCGCATCGGAGTGTCCATTTAATTTTTTATGAAAAGGGATTTTTATACCACATAATATAAGAAAATCACCATTCTCAAAAGAGTGAACATCATAACCATTGCCGGTACGAATATCAGGAAATATTTGCATTTTCTTTTGGAGATATAAATGTGCAGTATTAAAATCTTCATGCCATGTAATTTTTATGTTGTTAGGATCACCTGGAACAGTAAGCATAGGAATTCCAAACCATTCGGCAATTGCAGAATCGTCAGTGAATTCTTGTTTGCAAGCTTGTTTTGCTTGTTTATGGGCCGCTAAGATATGTTCAAAGGGAAAACACTGTGGAGTTTGTGCACTATAAAGATGGGTACGGGGAATTGTTTCTAAAACATGCTGATTATTTATACGTTTAAGGGTATCAGAGATGGGCAGAACAGGAAGAACACCTTCTTGAGGAGTAACGGTGGTATGAATGTTATTAAGAAGCTTGTTTTCGATAAAAGGGCGTGCACCATCATGAATATGCACATATTGTGGATTAAATTTTTTGAGTGCCTGAAGTCCATATAAGGTAGAGATTTGACGTGTATCGCCTCCTTCAACGATAATAAGGCTTTCTTTAAAGTCGGCGATAGCCTGTTCACAGATTTGACGATCTTCTGGATGAATAACAAGAATAATTGTTGTGATAGCTGGATGCTGCAAAAAACAATGCACGGTATGATAAATAATTGGCTTTTGTCCTAGAAGCCGATATTGTTTTGGAATTTTATGGGGAGATCCTGCTCTTTCACCCCGTCCAGCGGCTAATATTATTGCTGCAATAGAAATACTTAATCTCCTTGTATTATAATCTTAGTTTGCTTTTTTATCATTAATTTTAAAATGATTTTGAAAGGATGGTTGTTGTAGATCAGCAAGGGATATCACGGATAACACCTCAAAAAAAGCATTTAATGCTTTTTGAAGTGCGGTATTTAAACCACAAAAATCAAACAAGGGGCAAGTTGGTTCTGCAGTATCGAAACATTCTGCTAGGGAAAAGTTATCCTCTGTTACTTTCACAACATCAGCGACTGAAATCTCTGCTGCGGGTTTAGCCAATTTAACGCCACCATTGCGTCCACGCACTGTTTGGATAAAACCTGCTTGAACAAGCGGTTGAAGGATTTTAAATAAAAAAAGTTCTGAAACGGCATATGCCTTAGCAATTTCTGGAACACGACTGAGAGTTTCCTGATTATCTGCACAATACATGAGCATCCGAAGAGCATAATTTGTTTGTTTTGTTAATCGCATCTCATTTCCTTTGTAAAGTATCGTCGAACGTAGTTTATTTTAAAGATATTTTGCAAAATGCAGAAGTTCTTTCTCATTGACTATATTTGCTCTATTTTAAATGTAGTATTATTATTGTCAATTTTTGTTACAAAAGATTATATGAGGATAATGGGAATAAGGGTATGTAAGCTTATGATGAATGTAACATCTGTGACGAATCTTCAAGACATAGATAAAAATACTTTTAATGATGAGTTGTATCGTTTAAGTAAGATATATATCTTTTTAGGTATTACAATTATTGTGTTGGCTTTACTTACAGCCTCTGTTTCGTTCATTATTCTTATTGGCTTAACTCCTGTTGTTCCCAGTAGAACAGTAACCCTTATTCTTATAGGGATTAATAGTTTTTGGGTTTTAGGGCTTGTTATCATCGTTTTTTATGAGATGGTTCCGATCATTCGTGCTTGGCGTTCAAGGCGTGCAGGCTCACGTCTTCATGTGCGCCTTATTTCATTGTTTGCACTTGTTGCAACAATGCCAGCTGTTGCTGTAGCTCTTGTGTCAGGGCCAGCACTGAATTTGGGACTTGATCGATGGTTTGATACAACAACGCGGCAAATTGTGGGTTCTTCTATTGATTTAGCAAATGCTTATGCAGATGAAATGCTTCAAAATTTAAAAAATTTATCCTACGCTATGGCATTTGCACTTGATAATAAAAAACTTTTAGAACGTAATCCAGCTGAATATCGGATGCAATTGACGCGTCATGCTATAGGACGCAATTTGCGTGGTGCATTTTTGTTAAGTTCTAGTGGAACTATTTTTGTATCGAGTGCTCTTGGTGATGAGGATAAACTACCAATTCCTCCTTCCAATCTTATTGAGCGTGCAACCAGTGCAAGGCCTTTTTCTTTTCAACCAGGCGTTCATGATTATTTCGGTATTATTTTAAAATTTACCAATATTCCAAACACATTTTTATATTTGGTGCGTGACGTTGATAAAGGTGTTTTATCTGCTTTGCGTTTGACAGAAGTCAATACGGATCGTTATCGTGATTTAAATGAAAATCGCCTTCTGACACAAATTGCATTTGGTATGCTTTATTTATGTCTTTTTTTTAGTTTATTCCTATCAGCTATTTGGGCTGCTATTGCTGTGGCTGATCGCTTAGTACGTCCTATTCGTCTTCTCATTAGTGCTGCTGATGATGTTGCTTCTGGGAATATGGAAATTTTCGTGCCAGTACGAGCAAAAGATGGCGATATTGGGCAATTATCTAAAACTTTTAATTATATGGTTAGTGAATTGAAAAGTCGGCGCAATGAGTTGATTGCAGTGCGTGATCAAATTGATGAGAGACGGCGTTTTTCTGAAGCTGTGTTATCGGGTGTAACGGCGGGCGTAGCAGGAATAGATGATAATGGTGATATTACCATTATCAATCGGTCTATTGAAGCGATGTTTGATATTCGCTCTGAACACGTTGTTGGACAAAGTCTTTTATCTTTAAGTGCTGAAATTTGGCAGGTTTTTCAGTTTGCGCGTTCATTGGATCGTAAAAATCACCGTGAACAGGTCACTTTAAACGTTGCAGGAAAAGAGCGTGTCTGTAATGTCCAAGTTACGATGGAGGAAGATGATGGACAGGGGCGATCTTGGGTTCTAACAATTGATGATATTACAGACCTTGTTGCAGCGCAACGTACAGCAGCATGGGCGGATATTGCACGGCGTATTGCACACGAAATTAAAAATCCCCTCACACCTATTCAATTATCCGCTGAACGTATTCGTAAACGTTATAACAAAGTTATTACACAAGATAGAGAGGTCTTTGAGCGGTGTATTGAAACAATTATTCGACAGGTTGGAGATATTGGACGTATGGTTGATGAGTTTTCTTCTTTTGCCCGTATGCCCAAACCACAAATGCATGTTTTAGATATACGTGAATTGTTGCGTGAAGCATGCTTCTTGATAGAAGTGACACGACATGATATTCATTTTGAGCAAGACTTAGGAAGTCTACCTCTTATGGGTGCATTTGATAACCGTCTCATTGTACAGGCTTTTTGCAACGTGATCAAAAACGCGAGCGAATCCATAGATTCAGTTATGCGAGAGGAAAATATTCACGGTCATATTCTTGTCCGTTCTTATCATCAAGAAGAATGGGTGGTTGTGGATGTTGTTGATAACGGAAAAGGACTTCCTAAAGAGCAAAGACAAAAGTTATTAGAACCTTATATAACAACACGGGAGAAGGGAACAGGACTCGGGCTGGCCATTGTGCGCAAAGTTATTGAAGATCACGGTGGTTCCATGGAGCTTCATGATGCACCGGAGAGTTTTTATGAAGGTCGTGGTGCGATGATCCGTTTGATGTTTCCGACGGTTGGGGGTAAGCAGGGTAGTATTATACAAGCTATAAATCATAAGATAGGGGAATAGTATGGTATCAGATATCTTGATTGTTGATGATGAAGCGGATATTCGTGAACTTGTTGCTGGTATTTTGGATGATGAAGGCTATGAAACGCGTGTTGCTTGTAACTCTGATGAAGCATTAGCTCAAATTAGTGAGCGTATTCCAAAGCTCATTTTTTTAGATATTTGGTTACAGGGGAGTCGCCTCGATGGTTTAGCGTTGCTTGATGAAATTAAAACGCACTATCCAGCTCTTCCGGTCGTTATGATCTCTGGTCATGGTAATATTGAGACTGCCGTTTCTGCTATAAAGCGAGGGGCCTATGATTTCATTGAAAAACCTTTTAAAGCTGATAGACTTGTATTGGTTGCAGAGAGAACACTTGAAAACTCAAATTTAAAACGTGAGCTTTTAGAATTGCGAAAACGTTCAAACGAGACATTGGAGCTGCTCGGAAAATCAGCAGTTATGAGGAATTTGCGTCAAATCATAGAAAAAGTAGCGCCAACCAATAGTCGCATCATGATAACAGGTCCTTCAGGAGCGGGAAAAGAGACTGTTGCACGAGCTATTCATGCATTCTCAACACGTTCAAATGGGCCATTTGTTACAATAAATGCAGCAATGATTACTCCGGAAAGAATGGAAATAGAGTTGTTTGGCAGCGAAATGGAGGGAAGAGAGCGCAAGATCGGTGCCTTGGAGGAAGCCCATGGTGGAATACTTTATCTTGATGAAATTGCTGATATGCCACGTGAGACTCAAGGTAAGATTCTTAGGGTGTTAACGGGGCAAACATTTGAGAGAGTTGGCGGTACAAAACGTGTTAAAGTAGATGTTCGTATCATTTCTTCGACAGCGCAAAATCTTGAAAACCTCATTTCTGACGGGCGCTTTAGAGAAGATCTTTTCCACCGTCTTTCCGTTGTTCCCATTACTGTTCCGCCCCTTTCTGCTCGTCGTGAAGATATTCCAGAACTTGTCCATCATTTTGTAAAAACAATATCACAACAGGTTGGGATTAAGCCACGTGAAATCAGTGATGATGTGATCGCTATTTTGCAAACGCATGCTTGGCCGGGTAATGTAAGACAATTACGTAATAATATTGAGCGTCTTCTTATTCTTGTGCGGGATGGGGATGGTCCTATAACAGCGGATTTTCTTCCCAGTGAAGTGAATGATTCTTTGCCACGTCTTCAAATGGATTCGGATGAGAGTATAATGGATTTACCGTTGCGTGAAGCACGAGAATTGTTTGAAAAGAGATATTTAGTGGCGCAGATTGGACGTTTGGGTGGAAATATATCGCGTACTGCTGAATTTATAGGCATGGAGCGTTCAGCTTTGCACCGTAAACTTAAAGCGCTTGGAGTTTCTTAAAGCCTATGCGTGTTATTATTTGCGGAGCAGGACAGGTTGGTTATGGGATAGCAGAGCGTCTTGCTGCTGAAAATCACGATGTTACTGTTATTGATATTGAAACAAGATTAATTGAAAAGATTCGCGATACATTGGATGTGAGAGGTTTTGTTGGTCATGGTTCACGGCCTGAAGTTCTTTTGGCTGCAGATGCAGACAAAGCTGATATGTTGATTGCTGTCACTTTGTTTGATGAAGTGAATATGGTTGCTTGCCAAGTAGCACATTCATTATTTAATGTTCCCACAAAAATTGCTCGTATTCGCTCACAATCTTATTTAGAACCGCGTTATAAGACGCTTTTTTCTAGAGAAAATATTCCCATTGATGTAGTTATTTCACCAGAAGTTGAAGTTGGAGAAATGGTTTTACGCCGTATTGCTTTACCTGGTGCAATAGATGTTCTTTATTTTTGTAATGATGATATTGTTGCGTTAGCCTTGGAATGTATGGAAGATTGTCCCGTTATTAATACACCTTTGCGTCAATTAACAGAGCTTTTTCCAGATCTTCAAACAACGGTTACCGCTATTAAACGTGGCTCGGAATTATTGATTGCACATTCAGAAACGCAATTACGTGTCGGTGATATAACCTATCTTGTTGTTGCTCGTGAACAGATGCGTCGTGCTGTTGGGCTTTTTGGTCATAAAGAACAAGATGCTCACCGCATGATTATTGCAGGGGGGGGGCACATTGGCCTTTATGTTGCTCAGGCTATTGAAAAGCGTCTCCATAAATTAAAATTGAAGATTATAGAATCGCATAGAGAAAGAGCCCTCACAATTGCTGATCAGCTTGAAAAAACAACTGTTTTATATGGTAATGTGTTAGATCCAGTCATTCTTCAAGATGCAGGAATTGATCAAGCCGATTTAATGATTACATTGACCAATCAAGATCAAGTTAATCTCTTAAGCGCTATTATTGCTAAAAGGTTGGGCTGCAAAGCTAATATGGTATTGATTAATAATGTTGCCTACCAAGAATTTAGTCGTGCTGTTGGTGTGGATGCCTATCTTAATCCCCATAGCGTTACAATATCGAGAATTTTGCAACAAATGCGCCGTGGGCGTATTCGTTCTGTTCATTCCGTTTTTAATGGTCGCGCAGAAATTATTGAAGCTGAGGTGATGCAAACATCTTCATTGGTTGGGAAGTCATTATCAGAGCTCAATTTATCAGATGGTTTGAGAATTGGTGCAATTTATCGCAATAAAACAATTATACAGCTTTCGGCGGATATGCGTATTTTGTCCGGTGATAGAATAGTGATTTTCGCTCTTGCGGAGTGTGTTCGCGATGTTGAACAACTCTTTCGTGTAAGCTTAGAATATTTTTGATATATGATCTATGGATATTTGTACTTTTTGGTATAGTGGGCAATTAAGATTGGTGGATAGGCTTTGTTTGTCCTCAATGGTTAAAACTGGACAGCGCGTTAAGCTTTTTAGTTATGATAAAGACATAGATAATCTGCCTGCTGGTGTTGAGTTGCATGAAGCCGAATCAATTGTACCACGCTCAGCAATTTATCGCCTTGATCCCAATTTTTCTGATGATAAACTAGGATGTACAATTGTTCAGTTCTCAGATTTTTTTCGTGTTATGCTGATGAAATATCAACAAGGTGTTTGGTTAGATACAGATGTTTACCTTGTTAAACAATTTCATCCAGATACGAATAAGGTTTGGTTGGCAAGAGAAAATAATATAAGAGTGGGCGTTTCTGCACTTTATTTTCCGCCCGATAACCCTATTATAAAAGTATTTGAAGATTATTGGGCGGGTACAGAAATTATTCCTTATTGGCTTGGGTTTAAGCGTCGTGTTTGGAGGCCGTTCTGGCTAAAGAGGAAAAAAATGCCGATTTTACCAGGAAATCTTGGCGTTACGATATTTGGTAATGATGGTATTTCACGATTAGCAAAAAGATATGGTTTTTTTCATGAAGCAAAGGAAAAGGAAACTTTTTATTATTGGACTGGGCGAAAGTCTGAATATATCTTTGAACCAGCTTTTGGCGTAAAACCGCTCACCGATTCACGCTTGATAGGATTTCATATTCACAGAAAGACAAAGACGACGCAAAAACCTCAGGAAGGAAGTTTTTACCATTGGGCGGTATCTCGCATTCCTGATATTCATGATTTTTTTAGGTAGAGTTATTATTGCTATTTTAATAATTGGGATTTTAATCTATCCTAAACAGCTTTTGATTGTAGCTTGCACAAGAGAGTAATGTTAGCCTATGGATAAAAACATTGAATGTGTAAAGAGCGATTGTTATATGAACGGAAAGTAAAAATATGAGTGATCCAATGAAAACAACATTAAGCCTTGTTCCTATGGTTATTGAACAAACCAATCGTGGTGAACGGGCCTATGATATTTTTTCCCGTCTTTTAAAGGAGCGGATTATTTTTATTAATGGTCCTGTTGAAGATGGTATGGCAATGCTTGTTTGTGCACAATTGCTTTTCTTGGAAGCGGAAAATCCTAAAAAAGAAATTAATCTTTATATTAATTCTCCAGGTGGTGTTGTGACATCTGGTATGGCTATTTATGATACTATGCAGTTTATTCGTCCTCCTGTTTCTACGCTGTGCATGGGGCAGGCGGCATCTATGGGGTCTTTATTGTTAACAGCTGGAGCAAAGGGTCATCGTTTTACATTGCCAAATGCGCGTATTATGGTGCATCAGCCATCTGGTGGTTTTCAAGGCCAGGCTTCAGATATTGAACGACATGCACAAGATATTATAAAGATGAAACGGCGCTTAAATGAAATTTATGTTCAACATACAGGTCAAGATTATGAGGTCATTGAAAAAACTCTCGATCGCGATCATTTTATGACAGCAGAAGAAGCCAAAGCGTTTGGCTTAGTTGATGATGTTATACAATATCGTGCAGAAACTGAAAAAGAAGAAAAAGATTAAGAATTTTTATAGAAAAAATAGCTACTTTAAAATAAAGAGTTTTATAAAAATATCGCAAAGTTTAGAGAAACACCTAAAAATATTGAGACATGCATGGTTTTCTATATGTCTTTTAGTTTTCATGATGAAAAGCTTCCTTTGAAAAGGCGAAGTGTTCATATATCGTGGTGAAAGGAAAGAAAAATGAGCAAAATTAGCAATAGCGGGAACGAATCAAAAAATACTCTCTATTGCTCGTTCTGCGGCAAGAGTCAGCATGAGGTGCGTAAGCTCATTGCGGGTCCTACTGTATTTATCTGTGATGAATGTGTAGAGCTTTGCATGGATATTATTCGGGAAGAAAATAAGTCTTCTGGGGTTAAGGTGCGTGATGGTGTTCCTACTCCACAAGAAATTATAACAGTTCTTGATGATTATGTTATTGGTCAACAGCATGCAAAGCGTGTTCTTTCTGTTGCTGTTCATAATCATTATAAACGGTTGGCGCATCAGTCTAAAAGCAATGATATTGAGTTGGCTAAATCAAATATTCTTCTTGTTGGTCCAACGGGCTGTGGTAAAACTTATCTCGCACAAACATTAGCACGTATTATTGATGTGCCTTTTACGATGGCGGATGCGACCACTTTGACTGAAGCAGGCTATGTGGGTGAAGATGTTGAAAATATTATTTTAAAGCTTCTTCAAGCTGCGGATTATAATGTTGAACGTGCGCAGCGTGGTATTGTTTATATTGATGAGGTCGATAAGATTTCTCGTAAAGCAGATAATCCTTCTATTACAAGAGATGTTTCGGGAGAAGGAGTTCAGCAAGCGTTATTAAAGATTATGGAAGGAACGATTGCTTCTGTTCCTCCACAAGGTGGACGTAAACATCCGCAACAAGAGTTTCTTCAGGTTGATACCACAAACATCTTATTCATTTGTGGGGGAGCTTTTGCAGGTTTAGAACGGATTATTTCAGGGCGTGGTGAAAAAACTTCTATTGGTTTTTCTGCGACTGTTAAGGCACCTGATGAGCGTTGTGTTGGTGAGATTTTTCGTGATTTAGAGCCTGAAGATCTTATAAAATTTGGTTTAATACCAGAGTTTATTGGGCGTCTTCCTATCGTTGCTACCTTAGAGGATTTAGACGTTAACGCCCTTGTACAAATTTTATCACAACCTAAAAATGCGTTAGTAAAGCAATATCAGCGTCTTTTTGAAATGGAAAATGTTGAGTTAGCATTTCATGAAGATGCTTTACGTGTTATTGCGAAGAAAGCTATTGAACGTAAAACTGGTGCACGTGGTTTACGTTCTATTATGGAGAAGATCCTTCTTGAAACGATGTTTGAACTACCAGCTCTTGAAGGCGTTCAAAAAGTGGTTATTTCGAGTGATGTGGTTGATGGGAAAGCGCGTCCTCTTTATATTTATTCAGAACGTGCAGAAGATAAAGAAAATGTATCAGCATGACATTGTGCGATGGACAATATAAACGGTATTTCTAATGATATCGTTATAATGCTTGATTTATGTGTTAGCAATTACCACTTCATGTATTATGAAGGGCTTAAAGGTTTTTAACGGTGGGTTTGTTATTGTAGATAGCTCATAGGCTCCAGAAAGGAGAATTATGCAATATATTGATGAAAAGACAGATGAAATAAGAGATGGGGTTTATGCTGTTTTACCTCTTCGTGATATTGTTGTCTTCCCCCATATGATTGTTCCACTTTTTGTGGGCCGTGAAAAATCAATTCGTGCTCTTGAAGAAACGATGGCGGTTGATAAGCAAATACTCTTGGTGACACAAAAAAATGCTTCTGATGACGATCCAAAATCAGAGGATATTTATCATATTGGTACATTTGCTAATATTCTTCAACTTTTAAAGCTTCCTGATGGTACTGTAAAGGTTTTAGTTGAAGGGACTGCACGTGCAAAAATTAGTCAATTTGCTTTAAGTAAAGATTATCATCAGGCTTTTGCAACTGTTATAGAAGAACCTAGAGAGAGTGATGTTGAGATTGAGGCTCTTTCAAGGTCAGTGACTGCTTATTTTGAAAATTATGTAAAGCTTAATAAAAAAATCTCTCCTGAAATTGTTAATGCAATTGGCCAGATTGATAATCCTTCTAAGCTTGCAGATACGATTACCTCTCATTTGATGATTAAACTTGGAGAAAAACAGGAGATATTAGAGCTTTTATCTATACGGGCCCGTCTTGAACGTATTTTGTCCTTCATGGAAGGGGAAATTTCCGTTTTACAGGTTGAAAAACGTATTCGTTCGCACGTTAAACGACAAATGGAAAAAAACCAACGAGAATATTATCTCAATGAGCAGATGAAGGCTATTCAAAAAGAGTTAGGAGCCGGTGATGATAGCCGAGATGAGCTCTCTGAATTAGAAGAACGTATCAAGAATACAAAACTTTCCAAGGAAGCACAGGAAAAAGCTGGAACAGAATTGAGAAAATTACGGAATATGTCTCCTATGTCTGCAGAAGCGACCGTTGTACGTAATTATCTTGATTGGTTATTAGCAATGCCTTGGGGTAAAAAATCTAAGATTAAAAACAATTTAGATTTTGCTGAAAAGGTTATGAATAATGAACATTTCGGTCTTGAAAAAGTTAAGGAGCGAATTATTGAGTATTTGGCCGTACAAAGTCGCGCATCAAAGATAAAAGGTCCCATTATTTGTTTGTTAGGTCCTCCTGGTGTGGGGAAAACATCATTGGCTCGCTCTATTGCAAAGGCAACAGGGCGTGAATATGTTCGTATTTCGTTGGGAGGTGTACGGGATGAAGCAGAAATTCGCGGACATCGCCGAACATATATTGGTTCGATGCCTGGAAAAATTATCCAGTCTATGAAAAAAGCAAAAAAATCTAATCCGCTTTTCTTGCTTGATGAAATTGATAAAATGGGACAAGATTTTCGGGGAGATC
The DNA here is from genome assembly GCF_042195785.1 of Bartonella sp. AP58NXGY. Lineage (NCBI taxonomy): Bacteria > Pseudomonadati > Pseudomonadota > Alphaproteobacteria > Hyphomicrobiales > Bartonellaceae > Bartonella > Bartonella sp. AP58NXGY. The sequence continues at coordinate 35,583 of NZ_JBHIOY010000012.1, forward strand.
CTTCATCCGCTTTGTTAGAAGTTCTTGATCCTGAACAAAATGGTACATTCATTGATCACTATTTGGAAGTTGAATATGATCTTTCTGATGTCATGTTTATCACAACGGCAAATACGCTTAATATTCCAGGTCCGTTAATGGATCGAATGGAAATTATTCGTATTGCGGGGTATACTGAATGTGAGAAAATGGAAATTGTTAAACAGCATCTTTTACCAAAGGCGCTAAAAGATCACTGTTTGTCTAAAAAAGAACTCAGCATTTCTGATGGAGCACTCAGGTCGATTATTCAGTTTTACACACGTGAAGCAGGAGTTCGTAATCTTGAGCGTGAACTCATGAAAGTTGCCCGTAAATCTGTTACAAAAATTCTCAAAACACATCAAAAATCTGTAAAAGTTACAGAAAATAATATCAATGATTTTTTGGGTGTTAAACGTTACCACTATAATCAGATTGAAGGAGAAAATCAAATTGGTGTTGTGACAGGCCTTGCGTGGACAGAAGTTGGTGGAGAGTTATTGACCATTGAAGGGGTCATGATGCCCGGCAAAGGCAAGATGACTGTAACTGGAAATTTACGTGATATCATGAAAGAGTCCATTTCAGCAGCAGCATCTTATGTACGTTCTCGTGCTATTGATTTTGGTATTGAACCTCCACTTTTTGAAAAACGCGATATCCATGTTCATGTTCCAGAGGGTGCGACACCCAAAGATGGCCCCTCTGCTGGGATTGCAATGGTGACAGCAATTGTTTCGGTACTTACAGGGATAGCTGTGCATAAAGATATTGCAATGACTGGTGAAATTACTTTACGTGGACGTGTTTTACCAATTGGTGGATTAAAAGAAAAACTTCTAGCAGCTCTTCGAGGAGGGATAAAAAAAGTCCTTATTCCTGAAGAAAACGCAAAAGATTTGGTTGATATTCCTGATGATGTCAAAAATAACATGGAAATTATTCCGGTAAATCATGTGAGTGAAGTTTTGAAACACGCTTTGGTTCATTTTCCTGATACTATTGAATGGAAGGAGCCTTCTACAGTGGCTGTCCCCATCAGATCAGAGGGCAGCGATAGTGAAGGAATACAGATTGCGCACTGATTCATTCGTCTCATTTATTGAGTGCATTTTTTTAAGTGGCAGAGGGCGTTGTCGTGGTTATGATTCCGTTTTTTGTTGAAAAAAGTGAAAAAATCCGTGAATAACTGTGATTATTGCTAAAAAACAATGTTTTGTATAAAAATAAGACTTCTGTTTGCTGTACTTTTCAATAAACTGACTAATAACATGATTAAGTCATGTTGTCAGGTAATATAGGGAAAGGAAATGTTCTATGAATAAAAGTGAATTGGTTAGCTCCGTTGCTGAAAAGGCAGGCGTTTCGAAAGCGCAAGCTGGTGCTGTTGTTGATGCTTTTATGGCTTCTGTAACAGAAGCTTTGGCTTCAGGGGGAGATGTTCGTCTTCCAGGTTTTGGCTCTTTTGAAGTTTCTCATCGTGCTGCTACGAAGGGGCGTAATCCTTCAACTGGTGCTGAAATCAATATTCCAGCGCGTTCTGTCCCAAAATTTTCTGCAGGAAAAAGCCTTAAAGAAGCAGTTAATAAAAAATAATTTAAATGACATTTAAAAAACCCGATTTATTTATAAGCGGGTTTTTTAAACGCGTGTATTATGCGCGTTTTTCATATAAAAATTCTGAATCTTTGCGGTATTTTTCTTATTTATATATTTTGGTATTTTTAATGATTTTAAATATTGCGTAAAATACCGTAGATTTGGAGTGGGTTGTTTTTAGCCATTTTTAATGGAATAGAGCACTGTATCGTTTATAAAATGTGATGGGAGCTTTTGTTATACCTTAAAGTTCTTGATCTTTATTTAAAAACAAAGACCTGTAAATAGTGTAAGACGAAAAGCTCTATGAAGTGTATAAAAGCTATTATATAACACCATTTTTACGCTTAATAAAAGAGTAAGGTTGGTGTCATCATGCTATTTTTCAGTTCCTATACTGTTGTGACGAGCTTTCAGCATTTGAGATGAATTCACAAGGAGTAGTTTTATTCATTTTTTCATAGTTCTTTATTTACACACTAACTTCGCTTGCGAAGCACCAAGCGGATGATTTTCATTATTTTACCATAAGATGAGTTTGAAATAAAAGAATTTTACGATATTCAGGTTTTTCATGCAATATAGAAAGATACAAATTATTATTATAAATCAATTCATTGTAAATTGATAAAGTAGCATCATCATTCTTTTTCGTTTTTAATATTGTGATTTTTCTTGGTGCTTGAAATGAGAAAGAGATTGGGCTCTGTCTTAAAATATTTTTTCTTCCTGTCTTTATTTCACGTGTGATATGCAAGCGAGCGTTTTGCTTTCATCACACAAGAGTTAAAATGAGAGAATATCACAAATTTTGAGAGAGGAAGTTAAAAAACAGAAAACTTCTGTTATCAAATAATATATATTATATAGTATAAAGTTATTAATAGTTATAAAATCACAGCTTTATTTGCGTATTTTCTATCTATTTATTCTTTATTACTATAATATATTTTATATAATTATTTTATTTTTAGTCATTGAATCATAGTAAATCGTTTATAGCGAGAAAGTTTTTTATAGCATCTACGTTATAGAATAAATAATGAAACATAGAGAAGTATTCATGGATTGGAGAAGACAGTAAAAGGCTTTAGAATGACTTTTTCATGAGAGTCATAGAGATTTATTAGAGAGGCGAATCGTGTGTTTTTGATCAACAGAAGCTCTTTGATTCTTTATTTGCTAACCACTGAATACAATCATTGAGGGCTCTCGCTGTTATAACTTGCTTTTTTGCTAATTTTTTTTCTTTACTTGGTAAGCGTTTTTCTGAATGTTTAATAGAAGTAATAGGGGGAAAGAGTCCGAAATTGATATTCATTGGCTGAAAGGATTGTCTTTCTGTTTCTTCTATTACAATATGCCCCCCCGTAATATGATGCAAAAGGGCACCGAATGCAGTGGTTTGTGGGGGGAGGCAAGGACAGTTATGATGATATTCTGCAGCGGCAAAATGTCCAGCAAGAAGCCCTATTGCAGCTGATTCTACATAACCTTCACATCCGGTAATTTGTCCTGCAAAGCGTAGTCGTTTTGTTTGTTTTAAACGAAGGGTTTGATCAAGAATGATTGGAGAGTTGAGGTAGGTATTGCGGTGAAGACCACCAAGACGCGCAAACTCTGCTTTTTCAAGACCGGGAATCGTTCTAAAAATGCGAATTTGTTCACCATATTTCAGTTTTGTTTGAAAGCCGACCATATTGTAAAGGGTTCCAAGTTTATTATCTTGGCGTAATTGAACAACAGCATAAGGTTTAACTGTAGGGTTATGGGCATTGGTTAAGCCCATAGGTTTCATAGGTCCATGTCTTAAAGTTTCAAGTCCGCGTTCAGCCATAATTTCAATGGGTAGGCACCCATCAAAATAGGGTGTTTTTTCAAAGTCACGAAACTCTGTTTTGTCGGCATTTTTTAACGCTTGAACGAATGTTTCATATTGTTCTTTATTTAAGGGACAATTAAGGTAATCTTTTCCTGTTCCTTCAGGACCAATTTTATCATAGCGAGATTGATACCAACAAATATTCATATCAATACTATCGGTATGGATAATAGGTGCAATAGCATCAAAAAAAGAGAGCGATTCTGTTCCGGTTATTGCTTGTAATTCTTGAGCAAGTGCAGATGAGGTAAGGGGACCTGTTGCAATGATAACATGTTTCCAAGCTTTAGGAATTTTTTGAACTTCTTCACGTTTGATTGTTATAAGAGGGTGGTTTTCTAGTGCTGTTGTAACGGTTTTTGAAAATCCATCACGGTCAACGGCAAGAGCACTCCCTGCAGGGACTTTATTGGTATCAGCAGCTTTCATAATTAATGATTTCGCTAATCGCATTTCAGCATGGAGAAGTCCTACGGCATTTGTTGATGAATCATCGCAACGAAATGAATTTGAACAAACCAGTTCTGCCAAATGACCGGTTTTATGGGCATCTGATTTTTTTTCGGGTCGCATTTCATGCAAAACAACAGAAATTCCAGACTGAGCGATTTGCCAGCTTGCTTCACACCCTGCAAGGCCGCCACCGATGATATGAATTGGGATATCAAATGTCTTTAACATAATCGACTTTTAGCGTAAGCAGCCGTGTATGAAAAGCGTAGATTTTGTTTTTTTTAATATATTTGTTTGCTTTTTTTCTGTAATTAATGGTATAGAGACGCCGCTTGTATAAGGTTATTAGCTTGTCAGTTTGGCGGATGTGGCGAAATTGGTAGACGCACCAGATTTAGGTTCTGGCGGGAGACCGTGGGGGTTCGAGTCCCTCCATCCGCACCAAAGCAATCCCTTAAGTGCTACGGATTTCTACGTGTCTGGAATTCCGCTTCATGGTAATGTAACACTCGAAGTGTTAGAATGTAATGATTATTAGAGTGGGCATATCCCTCTCCTTAGAAAAATGAAGGTGTTTAATGCAGGTTACCGAGACGCTTAATGAAGGACTGAAGCGCGAAATTAAGATCGTGGTTCCAGCGAAAGATTTAGAAAAAAAGTTGAATGAACGGTTGGATGATACCAAGGGTAAGATCAAGCTTAATGGTTTTCGTCCGGGTAAAGTGCCTAGTGGGCATTTGCGAAAAATGTATGGTAAATCTTTAATGGCGGAGATTCTCAATGAGATACTCAGTGAGGCGCCTCGTTCTATTTTAGCGGACCGTAATGAACGTGCAGCGATGCAGCCAAAAATTGACATAGATGAAGATGAAAGAATTCTAGATGGCGCTGCCGATTTTACTTTTAGTTTAAAGTATGAAGTTTTACCAAAAATTGAAATTAAAGATTTTAAACATATTGAAGTTATCCGTGAAATTGCAACTATCCCTGAACAGGAGATTGATGATCAAGTCAAACGCGTCCTTTCTTCTACACGTAATTATTCCCTAAAAGAGGGGGCTTCTGAAGAAGGTGACCGTATTACCATAGATTATCAAGGTAAGCTTGAAGGCGTTCCATTTGAAGGTGGGGCCGATAGTGATTCACAACTGATTCTTGGGTCAAAACAATTTATTCCTGGCTTTGAAGAGCAATTAGTTGGTGTGAAGGCTGGGGATGCAAAAACGATTTCTGTTAAATTTCCTGATAATTATAGTGCGGCATATTTGGCGGGAAGAGAAGCAGAGTTTGATATTACTGTTAAAGCTATTTTTAAACCAGATGAATTAAAAATTGATGATGAAGCAGCGCAAAAAGTTGGTTTAGAATCTCTAGATCGTTTACGTGAGGTCATTCGTGAACAGATTGAAAGCCAATATGGTTCAATGACACGTCAAAAAATTAAGCGTCAAATTCTTGATGCTTTAGATGCTGATTATAATTTTGAGATTCCTGAAGAGCTTTTAGAAATTGAGTTTAGCAATATATGGGCTCAGGTTAATGATGATTTGAAAAAGGCTGGACGCAGTTTTGAAGATGAAGGTGTGACAGAAGAGAAGGCTCGGGAGGAATATCGTGTTCTTGCACAACGTCGTGTTCGTCTTGGTTTAGTGCTTTCTGAAATTGGAGTAAAGGTTGGTGTTAAAGTTAGTGAGGATGAGCTAAAGGCAGCTGTTTTTGATCAGGTTCGCCAGTATCCTGGACAAGAGAAAGAAATTATGGATTTTTTCCGTAAGACGCCAGAAGCTGTTGAAAATCTGCGTGCTCCAATTTTTGAAGAAAAGGTCATTGATCATTTATTGGCACAGATAAAAGTCACGGATAAAGAAGTGACGGTTGAAGAGTTGATGAAAGAATATGACGAATCAGATGTTATTGAAAAAAAGCCAGCAAAGAAAAAATCTGCAGTGAAGGAAAAGTCCGCAGAGAAAACATCAGTTAAGAAAAAGGCTCCTAAAAAAGCTTAATATTTGCGCGAATAAAATAAGTTCGATAGAATCAGGCTTTTTATGAGATTTATATCGTAGGATTGCACTGAGAATGGTTTTAGATAAGCCATGAAGTATGTTTTAAAATATTGGTAATGGATTGGCAATGAGCATCATTGATACGCGTATTCCTGATTCTAAGCGTTTTATTTCTGGAGTTACAGGTGATTGGGAAGTCATAATTGGCATGGAGGTTCATGCGCAAATCATATCAAATTCGAAACTTTTTTCAGGAGCATCCACCAAATTTGGAGCAGAGCCAAACAATCATGTATCTCTTATTGATGCAGCTATGCCAGGTATGTTGCCTGTTCTTAATCAGGAGTGTGTTCGTCAAGCGATTCGAACGGGGTTAGGATTAAAGGCGCGTATTAATTTAAAATCTATTTTTGATCGCAAGAATTATTTTTATCCAGATTTACCGCAGGGATATCAGATTTCTCAGTTTCACTATCCCATTGTAGGAGAGGGGAAGATTATCATATCTGTTGGTCCAGATTCGAATGGCCAATTTGAGGATATAGAAGTGGGAATTGAGAGGTTGCATCTTGAACAGGATGCTGGAAAATCGATGCACGACCAACATCCAACGATGTCTTTTGTGGATCTTAATCGTTCTGGTGTTGCTCTTATGGAAATAGTTTCCAAGCCTGATATGCGCTCATCAGATGAAGCCAAAGCCTATATGACAAAATTGCGTACAATTGTTCGTTATTTAGGTACCTGCGATGGTAATATGGATGAAGGTTCTATGCGTGCGGATGTCAATGTATCCGTTCGTCGCCCTGGTGAAAAGTTTGGAACGCGTTGTGAGATCAAAAATGTTAATTCTATTCGCTTTATTGGCCAAGCAATTGAGTATGAAGCACGTCGTCAGATCGCAATTTTAGAAGATGGAGGCGTCATAGATCAAGAAACTCGGCTTTTTGATGCGGCTAAAGGTGAAACACGCTCTATGCGCTCAAAGGAAGAAGCGCATGACTATCGTTATTTTCCTGATCCTGATCTTTTGCCATTAGAGTTTGATCAAGCTTTTGTGGATGCTTTGGCAGCGGATTTACCAGAATTGCCCGACGCTATAAAAGCACGTTTTGTTACTGAAATGGGACTGACAATGTATGATGCCTCCATTCTTGTGACAGAAAAGGCTATTGCTGATTATTTTGAAGAAGTTGCTCGTGGTCGGGATGGAAAAATAGTTGCCAATTGGGTGATTAATGATCTTTTAGGGGCTTTAAATAAAGATAATCGTGAAATTGAAGAGTCTCCAGTCTCGCCACATCAATTGGGAAGCATTATTGATCTCATAAAAGAAGAAATTATTTCTGGAAAAATTGCCAAAGATCTTTTTGAGATTATTTGGAATGAGGGGGGAGATCCACGCCAAATTGTAGAAGAGCGCAATATGAAGCAGGTGACAGATATAAAGGCTATTGAAAGAGCTGTTGATGAGATTGTTGCCAATAATTCTGATAAAGTTGCGCAAGCAAAGCAAAAACCTGCTTTAGTTGGTTGGTTTGTTGGGCAAGTAATGAAAACAACAGGTGGTAAGGCAAATCCTCAAACTGTTAATGAGTTGGTTAAGATAAAACTTGGTATAGATTAAATTTTATGGGGTGGAGAAGAATCCATAAATATGATATGTTCTTGAAATTAAGGGAGAGAAAGTTATCCTATCAATTGGAGTTGTGGCTGAATTTACCAGTAACTTTTTCGGTAATTTCAAGGAGTAAACAATTGTATTCCAACGATTGATTTCATGAACATACTGAAGAAATGGAATAGAAAATGGCTCATTTTTTAAAACAAATCTTTACGTGGTGGAGTGGTAATACCATTGGTACGCGTTTTTTTACATGGCGAAAAGGTAAGCGGATAGGGGAAGATCAATCTGGAAATATATATTATGAGGGGGGATATCATAAGGATGGTTATCCGCGTCGTTGGGTTATTTATAAAGATTATTCTGAAGCTTCTACTATTCCACCAGGTTGGCACGGCTGGATACATCATCGCTGTGAGTGTCCACCAACACAGGAAGATTATCATCCACATGAATGGGAAAAGCCTCATGTCGCAAATATGACAGGTACGGGTGAGGCCTATCGACCAAAGGGGGCTATTCCTTACAATGATGAGCGTCCTTGTGTGCATGAAGATTATGATGCATGGTCACCTAAAAAATAAAATGTTTTAATGTGTGTGTGTATTTTTGTCTTATTTGACTCCATTTTATGACAAGAGTTATTTTTAAGGTGCGATTGATTTTGATATGATGAGGTTTTTTTTATTGTTAGGGTTGAGGCATTTTATATATATTTTTTTAATGGAAGTTTTAGTGTTTTTATCCTTAAATGGTGGGGTACGGGCTGAACGTGTTAGCAATGGAATTGCTGTTTTTGCAGGTCTTGATAAAATCACGGGGCGGACCACACGTTTTGAAGTTACTCTTGGTGAAATTTATCAATACGGTGCATTACAGGTAACACCCCGTGCTTGTTATACGAGCTCTAAAGATGAGCCAACGCGTACAACTGGTTTTGTTGAAGTCAACGAAGTAACATTAGATAAAAAAATACGACGTATTTTTACAGGATGGATGTTTGCAGATAGTCCTGGTTTGAACGCTGTTGAGCATCCTATTTATGATGTGTGGTTAAAAGATTGTAAGCAGAGTTCTCAAAATCTACCTCTTCAATAATTGGTGTTTTATGTATTTTAATACATTGATTTATAATGATTGTTTGTTGTTTTACAACTTAAAAGAGAGGCTTAGATTTCTATAATTTTTTCATTTTAAACTTTCTTATATTGAATCAATTAAGACCATTCTCTTGTACATTACAAGTGGCGAACGTACGGATAAGGCTGTTTAAGAAAGGAATGAAAGTTTTTCTTATGAACCATTTAAATACAAGGACGCACCATTGAAATCAACACATTGTTTTTTCGAGTGTTTTATCCTATTATGCTGTAAAACGCCGTTGTTTAGAGTGGTGATATAAGGCGTGAAAAGCTTTGCATATTAAGTGTTTTTAGATATCGTGATTAGTTTCAGGGCATGGTTTGTCTGTCGCGCCTATGAAGTGAGCTGCATGAGTGATTAGCAGGAGAAATCCGCCGAGAGAAGCTAGGCTGTTGACAGTCCGGTGACGGGTAGGGATCTCTGTTTTTTGAGGTGTGGGGAGGAACCTAGAAACATTAGAACTGTCGTGAAAAACATTGATCATTCTCACTTCTTTCTAATTATTGAAAAAGGATAAGATAATGATTAGGAGGTGCTAAACGCAATAGGAGCGCATCATATCCCCAATTGGCAGTTAAACTTAGAAATATCAAGATGATATAACCAATGACCATTGCTGTTTAGTGTCCATAGGGCGCTGCATCCGCTATATATCCCTAAAAAAGAATGAATAACACTAAAAGACTACTCCCTTCTATAAACTCTGTTGAAATAATAACCGGTTTACGAATAAGCAAAAGAAAAAGGAAAAAAGACGTGTTTTTTCAATATTTTATGTAATATTTTACACACGATAAAGAACACTCTATCGCATTAGTGTTATTAGAATTGATTGTTTGGAAATTGGATTTTTTTCTTTTATATTTAATTGGTTAGTAGATAGAGTGTTCATTCTCCCCCTCTTATATTTGTATCTATGGAACGCTTTAGCTACATGATACATTTTACTTTATTCACGATGATTTATATAGATAATTATTTCAATTTTATGATTTTTTAGTGCTTTATATAATATGTTTTTTTATTTTTAAAAAATAGCCCTCCGCGCCTGTTAATTACGCTACTATAGCAACCGTATTGACAACATTATCGCTTTCATAGACCCCACTGTTTATTCCAACAATCCCACTACTTAGTCTTGTGATTTTTGCATTCCCATAAATTTTTCCTCTAATTGATCCATGGCCAGAAATTTTTGCATTATAGGAGGCGATTCTTGAATTATATCTGTTAGAGGTGAAATAAAAGGTTTGTTCTTATTTGTTTTTGTTCTTATTTGTTAAAGAGATAAACCGACGTTTTTGCGTTTATGGGGGAAGAATACAGATATACTAAATGAATACGTTATGAAACACCAATTATTATATCTAGAGAACGCAAATATGTTGGTAGTTTTTTATTCTTATGGAGATGTCGTTTTTCATTCAAAGCGTCAAACTATATTGTTGGAGCGACTGAGATTAATTGAGATTTAAGCTTATTTAAAATCTCAAATGAAGCATAGTTAGTATATTTCTGGCAAAAAGAAACATTTATGTATTTGACTTTTTATTATATAGAGCGCCTCATAAGTGAGTTTGTTTATTTGTAAATTCTTGTATATTGCATTACAAATTTCACATTTAAAAAAGCAGGATAGCACTAATTTTGTAAATCATATTCTTGATATTCATGCTTTTCAAAATCTTTTGTATAAGATACATCTGTTTTCACGGTGAGCTATTGAAAATTTTAAAAGGGGAGGCAGAGAAATTCAAGTTGAAAACTTTTCCTTATTCAAGATGAATATATCTATTTTGTGTAAAGAATTACCAATTTTCTAAAGAATATGAGATTTTATATAATGAAAATTTCTGATCCTCAGTATAATTATGCTTTCCGATTGCCGAAACAACCCAAAGAACCTTTATTGAAGGTTCCATTTATTATAGTTGTTTTGATAGCATTTTGTTTTTGTCTTTATTGCATTCCTCAGTATTTTTTTTCTCATCAGATTTATGTTGAAAGTCTTGAGTTTTTCTCATTTACACCAGCATTGTTCAAGACAGATCCTTTAACATTTGGTTATACTATGGTGAGTTATTCATTTATGCATAGTAGTTTTAAACATGTTGTCCTTAATATGGTTTGGCTTTTGGTTTTTGGCTCTCCTTTAGTAAGATATTTGGGTGTTTTACGTTTTTTAATTTTTTGGGTGTTAACGGCAGTTGCTTCTGTTTTGACTTATTTTACATTTCATCAAGAAAGTATCATATCACTTGTTGGGGCGTCAGGTGCAGTATCTGGAATGATGGGTGCTATTATACGTTACGGTTTCCCCAGCAGCTATTTAGGTGTTAATGCGCAGAATGAAGAATTTTTGGGGCGTTTATTGTCCATCAAAAAAGCCCTATGTTCCAAAGGAGTATTTGTTTATATGAGTGTGTGGATGATAGTTGACTTTATCATAGGTATTTCTTCTGTTCTGTTTGAAGAAAATGGTATCTCAATAGCATGGGAAGCTCATATTGGTGGTTTTTTGGCGGGTTTTTTGTTGGTTGGCTTTTTTGATGTTTCAAAAAAAATTAAAAATTAGAATCTAAGATATTTATGTGCCACATAAAGCGCTATTGTTGCTGCATTTGAAACATTTAATGATTTAATATTCCCAGGCATATCAAGGCGTGCTAAAGCGCAAACGGTTTCACGTGTTTTTTTACGCAAGCCTTTACCTTCTGCGCCTAAAACAAGAGCAATTTTATTACCTGTTAATGTTATTTCTAAAGGTTGTCCACCTTCTGAATCGAGACCAAAGCTTGTAAAACCTGTTTGATGGAGTTCTTGAAGAGCTTCAGCAAGATTTCTCACGGTGATATAATGAATCATTTCCAGAGCTCCTGATGCAGCTTTTGCAAGAACACCGCTTTCGTGGGGAGAATGTCGACAAGTTGTAATAAGTGCTTTAGCTTTAAATGCGACTGCAGAGCGCATAATAGCGCCAACATTATGTGGATCGGTAATTTGATCCATGACAATGACAAGATCAGTATTGGTTAGTTCCGATAGTTTGCATGGTTTGAGAGGAGAAGTTTCCAACACAACACCTTGATGAACTGCTTCACTTCCAACCAGCGAATCAAGATATTTGGGTGTGCATAGTGTAACAGGGCAAGGATAATCTGATTCGGATATATTTAATCGTTTTAAGGCATTTTGTGTAACATAAAGACATTTAAAAATTCTTTTTGGGTTTTTTAAAGCAGCATGAACGGAATGAATGCCATAAAGACGGATTATCCCTTGCTGTAAAGAAGCGGCTTCCTTCTTCGGGTGTGTAAAAGATCGAAAAGAAGAGCTTTTTGTATCCCGATATTGGCGACGTAAACGAGCATAATGAGAATTTTGTGATGTTTTTTCTTTCATAACTTCTTTATAGCGTGTTAATAAGAAAAATAGATATAAAAAATCTATGATTTAAAGTTATGAGCAGGAAATTTGTACAGAATTGTATTTATTCTGTTGACAGATACAATAGTAATCGTCATAACCACTTCGCAATCAGGTTGAATTGGATGAGTATTCAAAATGGTTGTCGTGATGCCTCATCGCGCGACTTTAACGGTGTAATGGAGGGGTGCCCGAGTGGTTAAAGGGGGCGGACTGTAAATCCGTTGCGTATGCTACGTTGGTTCGAATCCAACCCCCTCCACCATTCATCGAAGGAGTGTTAGTACATGGATCATGCGGGTATAGCTCAATGGTAGAGCAGCAGCCTTCCAAGCTGAATATGCGGGTTCGATTCCCGCTACCCGCTCCAAATAGTTGTTGATGATTAGGCAAGTAGGTATAATGGAGGATGTTCCATTATAGAAGTAGGCGGGCTTTACCGTCTAAGAGTTGTGGTAATTGGGCTGATTGACAGTTCGGTTGAATTCAATTCTGCAGGTCTGTTTTTAGGTGCTAACAAAAGTAGAGAATAAAACAAGAGATTAATAGCGATGGCGAAGAGCAAATTTGAACGTACAAAACCGCATGTTAATATTGGTACGATTGGTCACGTTGATCATGGGAAGAC